>NZ_JBEYYW010000022.1:0-137358 GCF_040645695.1 Streptomyces sp. NPDC046712
AGCCTCAAGAACGACGGCACCACCGGCCTCGACATCAACGCCACCACCCCCCACGGCGACATCACCGCCCGCAGCCTGTAACCCGCACCCACACCACGGGGGCAGTGGAATGCACCCTCCACCAGAGCCGCTGCCCCCCTCCCATGCCCCTACTGGCTGCTGAGTCGCACCTCTTCGTGGCCTTCCGGCTCGGATCGGGGACGACTCAGTAGCATCAGGCGATGGTCCGCCCCCAGTTGATCGCCACCGATCTCGACGGCACTCTCCTGCGCAGCGACGGCACCCTCTCCGCACGTACGCTGCGCGCACTGCGTACCGCCACCGATGCCGGCGCGGAGGTCGTCTTCGTCACCGCTCGACCGCCCCGGTTCGTCGACGCGCTCGCCACCGCGACCGGCGTGGTCGGGACGGCGGTGTGCAGCAACGGGGCGCTCGTCTACGACGTCGAGGCGCGCACCGTCACCACGTCGCGAACCCTGCCTGTCCAGGCTGCCCGCAGGGTGGCCGCAGCGCTGTCGCGCGCCCTGCCGGGGGTCGGTTTTGCCGTGGAGACAGGCCACCAGGTCTTCTTCGAGCCCGGCTGCGGGCTGCGTTTCACCGAGAACTCCGAAGCAGAGTTGACCGTGCCGTCCCTGACGGACCTGTGGATGGTGGACGCTCCCATCGCGCAACTGCTCGCCTGGTCGGCGCGGCTCGACACAGATCTGTTGCTCGCCGTCGCGGAGGAATCCGTCGGTGGCGAGGCTCAGTTCACCCACTCCGGGGGTCGCGGCCTGCTGGAGATCAGTGCGCCGGGCGTCACCAAGGCGGGCGCTCTCTCGGCGCTCTGCGCCGAGCGCGGCGTCGCCGCCTCCGAGGTCATCGCCTTCGGCGACATGCCCAACGACCTGACCATCCTGAAGTGGGCGGGCACCGGCTACGCCATGGCCAACGCCCACCCGGCGGTGCTCTCCGCAGTGGAGCGGCACACGGCGTCCAACGAGGAGGACGGCGTGGCCGACGTCATCGAGCGGATCTACGGCGCATCCTGAACCCTCTCGCCGGTCCCACCTCGAGGTGATGCGGCGCGGATGGAACGTGTGGATGCGCCCCACACCGAGCGGCACGAGGCCCGCCGGCCGTGGCCGCGATGGCGAGGACCGGCCGCATCGTGGGCATCCGGAGTCCACGTTGTGGGCGCCAGGGTGGCGGATCTCGCCACCATGCCGATGAAACCGCAGGTCAGAGCGGTACCTACGGGTCGTCAGGTGGCGCAATACAGCGGCAACACCACCTGAGCGGTTCTCCTTGTACGTTCCCTGCCATGCCAGCCGAACCCGCCCCCGCAGCCCGCCCGGTCGCCGCCGCGCGCCGTCGGCGGCTGCGTGCGGACCAGGCCCGGCAGCTCGCCGACCTGCTGCGCCACCAGATCCTGGCGGGCGCCTTCCCCGGCGGGGTCCTGCCCCTGGAGGACGCCATCGCCGCCGACTACCGGGCCAGCCGCAACACCGTCCGGCAGGCGCTGGACCTGCTGCGCGGCGAGCACATCGTGGACCGGCAGCCCGGCGTCGGCACCGTGGTGGTCTGCGAGAAGTACCCGCACGGGCTCGACCGCCTCCAGGGCCTGGCCGAGACCTTGCACGAGCACGGCCGGGTCACCAACGAGGTCCGTACCGTCGGGCCGGTGACCGCCCCCGGCCCGGTCGCCCACCGGCTGGGCCTGCCCGAGCACACCGACGTGCTGTGTATCGAGCGGCTACGCCGCCTGAACGGACTGCCGCTCTCCCTCGACCTGTCCTATCTGCCCATGGACGTGGGCGGTGAACTGCTCGGCTGCGACCTGGAGAACACGGACGTGTTCCGGCTCCTGGAGTCGCTGACGGGCGGCCCGCTGGGCCATGCCGAGATCACGCTGGAGGCCGTCAACGCCGACGCGCACTCCGCCGCGGTCCTCCAGGCCCCGCGCGGGGCGGCCGTACTGATGCTGGAACGGCTGACCTGTCTGCCCGACGGACGGCCGGTGGACCTGGAGTTCATCCGCTTCCGCGGCGACCGCATCACCATGAGCGGCGTCCTGCGCCGCTCCCTCTGAGCCCCTCAACCCCCTGAGCCCCCGCCCCGGCGGGCCCTTGGAGACAGCCATGCCTCTTGTACCCCAGCGCGCCGACGTGCCCGTGACCATCGACGAGTCCAAGTGCATCGACGGCTGCACGCTCTGCGTCGACATGTGTCCGCTCGACTCGCTCGCGATCCGCGAGGACAACGGCAAGGCGTACATGCACGTGGACGAGTGCTGGTACTGCGGCCCGTGCGCGGCCAGGTGTCCCACCGGCGCGGTCACCGTCAACATGCCCTACCTGCTCCGGTGAAAGGCCGAACTCCCATGAACAGCAAGAGAATCCCGCTCCGCCCGCTCCTTCCGCTCGCCCTGCTGCTGCCGCTGGCCACCGCCTGCGGCGGCACGGCCGGCGCCGACGGCAGTTCCGACGCGAAGACGGTCACGGTGACCGTCGGCTACCAGTCCAAGACCATCAACACCGTCACCGCCGGCACCCTGCTGCGCTCGCTGGGCTACTTCGAGGAGGAGCTGGCGGCCCGCGGGAAGAAGGACGGCATCACCTACAAGGTCGAGTGGCAGGACTACGCGACCGGCGCCCCGATCACCGCCCAGATGACCGCCGGGAAGATCGACATCGGTTCGATGGGCGACTTCCCGCTGCTGATCAACGCGGCCCGCGGCAAGCAGCTCAAGCAGCCGACCCGGCTGGTCGCGGTCACCGGCTACAACCTGCGCGGCGGTCTGAACACGGTGGTCACCGCGCCCGGTTCGCCTCTGCGGACACTCGCCGACCTACGCGGCAAGAAGGTGTCCACCAGCGTCGGCTCCGCCGCCGACGGCACCCTGGTCCGGGCACTCCAGCGGGCGGGCATCGATCCGAACAAGGACATCCAGAAGCTCAACCAGCAGCCCAGCGTGGGCGCGTCGGCCCTGGCCGCTGGCAGCGCAGACGCGCTCTCCCAGTTCGTCGCCTGGCCCGGCAAGCTGGCCTTCGAGGGCCGGGCCACCGCTCTGTACGACGGCGCCGAACTGAACCTGCCGACCTTCCACGGGGTCACGGTCCGGGAGAAGTTCGCCAAGGAACGGGCCGGGCTCCTCGACGACTTCCTCAGGGCGCAGCGGCGGGCCACCGAGTACCTGCGTACCCAGCCGGTCGCCGCCGCCGAGTCCGTGGCCGGGAAGACCGGTCTGCCGGCCGAGGTGGTCTACCTCTACAACGGCGCCAACGGCATCGCCACCTTCGACCCGGAGCTCCGCCCTGAGCTGATCGCCGCGCTGAAGGAGGACGTGCCGGTGCTGAAGGCGGCCAAGCTGGTGAACGACGTCGACGTGGACGCCTTCGTCGACCCGGCGCCGCTGAAGCGGGCTGTTCAGGCCACCGCGTACCCGAAGGCGAGCGCCGCCAAGCCCGAACTGTGGCTGAAGGGCCAGACCACCACCCGTACCTTCGACAGCCCCAAGGAGCTGCTGAAGGCGGCCAAGGCCGGCGACGTGCGGGCCGCGTACGTGCCGGACGCGCTGACCGGCACCCTGTGGTTCGCCGACAAGGCGGTGTGGGTCGCGGACGGCACCGAGCTGCGCGCCTTCGTCACCCCGGCCAGTGCGAAGAGGTACGTCGAGGGTCACTCCGGGGCCCGGATCATCCGCTACGCGGACGCCGTGGGTCTGGCGTCATGAGTGCGGGCCGCTGGCTGCTGCGCGCCGCCTCGCTGGCCGCGGCCCTCGGGCTGTGGCAGCTGCTGACCTCCCTGGACGTCAACCTGTGGCTGCGGTTCGAGCAGTTCCCCACGGTCGGCGAGGTGGCCTCCGCCTTCGCCGACCGGGTCGGCACCGCCCCGTACTGGCAGGACCTGGGCCACAGTCTGCGCAGGATCGTGGTCGGCTTCCTGCTGGCGGCGGTGGCGGGGGTGGCGGTCGGAACGGCCATCGCCCGGTCGCGTTGGGCCGGCGACCTGCTGGGGCCGCTGGTGGAGGTGGTGCGGCCGGTGCCCGCCATCGCGCTGGTTCCGGTCGCCATCCTGCTGCTGCCCACCAACGAGCAGGGCATCGTGTTCATCACCTTCACGGCCGCCTTCTTCCCGGTGGTGGTGTCGACCCGGCACGCGGTCCGGGCGCTCACCCCGGTCTGGGAAGAGGCCGTGCTCACCATGGGCGGCGGCCGACTGCGCGTGCTGTTCTCGGTGGTGCTGCCGGGCGCTCTGCCGGGCATCTTCGGCGGCCTGTCGGTGGGCATCGGCGTCTCGTGGATCTGTGTGATCTCCGCGGAGATGATCTCCGGTGAGTACGGAGTGGGCTACCGCACCTGGCAGGACTACACCATCGTCGACTACCCGGCCGTGTTCGTCGGCATGGCCACCATCGGCGCCCTCGGATGGCTCACCTCCACCGCGGTGGAACTGCTGGGCCGTCGGGCCACCTCCTGGCTGCCCCGTCCGGCCGCACGGGGAGCCGCACCGCGGCCGGCGCTCCGCAGGACCCGCCCCGCCTCCGCGGAGTCCGGCACCGATCCCGCCACCGCGCACGCCGCGGACCGTACCGCCGTTCCCCGGAAGGAGCCGGTCCCATGAGCACCTCGACCCTGCCCGCCGCCCCCGCACCGCCGGGCGCCGAACTCGCTCTGCACGACGTACGGCTGGGCCACGCGGACGGCGCCCCCCTGCCCGGCGCGGTCGCCCTGCGGATCGCGCCGGGGGAACTCCTTGCGGTGGTCGGGCCTTCCGGCTGCGGGAAATCGACCCTGCTGCGCACCCTCGCCGGGCTGCTCCCCCCGCTGGACGGGCAGGTCACCCAGGACGGTGAGCCGATCGGCCGACCCGCCGCCGACCGGGCGCTGGTCTTCCAGCACGACGCCCTGCTGCCCTGGCGGACCGTCCTCGCCAACGTGGAACTGCCGCTGGCGATCCGCCGGGTGCCCCGGGCCGAACGGCAGCGGTCCGCGGCCGACTGGCTGGACCGGGTCGGTCTGGCCGGGCACGCCCACAAACTGCCGCACCAGCTCTCCGGCGGGCAGCGGCAGCGCGTGCAGCTGGCCCGCGCCCTGGCCGGCCGGCCCCGCGCGGTCCTGATGGACGAACCCTTCGGCGCGCTCGACGCGCACACCCGCGCCGAGATGCAGGACCTGCTGGTGGACATCCTGCGAGGCACCGGTGCCACCGTCGTCTTCGTCACCCACGACGTGGACGAGGCCCTGTACCTCGGCGACCGGGTCGCCCTCCTGGGCACCGGCCAGGTACTGGACGTGCCGCGCCCGCGCGAGCGCGACGAGCGGCACTCCCCCGGCACCGTCGAACTGCGCCGCCGCATCCTCGAATCCCTCTGAAAGGCACCTCCCGTGGACACCCTGGTCGACTCCCCGCTGACCGTCCCGGCCCTCGCCGACGCGACCGAACTGTCCTGCGACGTCCTCGTCATCGGCGGCGGCACCGCCGGCACCATGGCCGCACTGACCGCCGCAGGACGCGGCGCGAACGTGCTGCTCCTGGAGAAGGCGCACGTACGGCACTCCGGCGCGCTCGCCATGGGCATGGACGGGGTCAACAACGCGATCATCCCGGGCCGGGCCGAACCCGACGACTACGTCGCCGAGATCACCCGCGCCAACGACGGAGTCGTCGACCAGTCCACCGTCCGGCAGACCGCGACCCGTGGGTTCGCGATGGTCCAGCGCCTGGAGTCGTACGGGGTGAAGTTCGAGAAGGACGAGCACGGCGAGTACGCGGTCCGCCAGGTGCACCGGTCCGGCTCGTACGTGCTGCCGATGCCGGAGGGCAAGGACGTCAAGAAGGTCCTCTACCGGCAGCTGCGGCGGCGCGAGATGCGGGAGCGGATCCGCATCGAGAACCGGGTCATGCCGGTCAGGGTGCTGACCCACCCGGACGACGGCCGGGCCATCGGCGCGGCCGGGTTCAACACCCGCACCGGGGAGTTCGTCACCGTCCGGGCCGGCGCGGTGATCCTGGCCACCGGGGCCTGCGGCCGGCTCGGCCTGCCCGCCTCCGGTTACCTGTACGGGACGTACGAGAACCCGACGAACGCGGGTGACGGCTACGCCATGGCGTACCACGCGGGGGCCGCGCTCACCGGGATCGAGTGCTTCCAGATCAACCCGCTGATCAAGGACTACAACGGGCCTGCCTGCGCCTACGTCGCGAACCCGTTCGGCGGGTACCAGGTGAACCGGCACGGCGAGCGGTTCGTGGAGTCGGACTACTGGTCGGGGCAGATGATGGCCGAGTTCGCGGCCGAACTCGCCTCCGACCGGGGCCCGGTGTACCTCAAGCTCAGCCATCTGCCCGAGGAGACCGTCACCGCCGTCGAATCGATTCTGCACACGACGGAGCGGCCCACCCGCGGCACGTTCCACGAGGGCCGCGGCCACGACTACCGAACCCACGACATCGAGATGCACATCTCGGAGATCGGACTGTGCGGCGGGCACTCCGCCTCCGGGGTACGGGTGGACGCGCACGCCCGCACCACCGTGCCCCGCCTGTACGCGGCCGGCGACCTGGCCTGCGTGCCGCACAACTACATGATCGGCGCGTTCGTCTTCGGCGACCTGGCCGGTGAGGACGCCGCGCAGTACCAGGCGTACGAGGGCGAACTGCCCCAGGATCAGCTGGCCGCCGCCCATGACCTCGTCTACCGGCCGCTGCGCAACCCGGACGGGCCGCCGCAGCCGCAGGTGGAGTACAAGCTGCGGCGGTTCGTCAACGACTACGTGGCACCGCCGAAGACCGGGGCGAAGCTGTCCCTGGCGGTGGAGGCGTTCACCCGGATGTCGGCGGAGATCGCCGGGATGGGGGCGCGGACCGCGCACGAACTGATGCGGTGCGCGGAGGTCAGCTTCATCCGGGACTGCGCGGAGATGGCCGCCCGGGCCTCGCTGGCCCGGACCGAGTCCCGTTGGGGCCTGTACCACGAGCGGCTGGACCACCCGGAGCGCGACGACACGGGCTGGCTGCACCACCTCGATCTGCGCAAGTCCGCGTCGGGGGCGATGGAGTTCACCGCGCGGGCGGTCGAGCCGTACGTGGTCCCGGTGCCGGAGTTCGCCCCGGCTCCGAGGCCGGAGCGGCACCTCGGCGAGGTCGCGCTGGTGCCGGTGGCGACGGCCGGCCCGCGGGACGCCGCCCCGGCCGCCCGCCCGGCGACGCCGGCGGCGGCACCGGACGTGGCCGCGCCGGTGCCGACCGATGCCCTCGAGGTCTCCGCACCCAGCCCGGCACTCCTCAGCCTCCTGTCCCTCGCCGAGGAGTCCCCCGACCTGGACGCACTCCGCCCGTACCTGGACGACGCCGACCCGGCGGTGCGGGCGACCGCCGTCGCCGCCCTCGGCGAGACCGTGCCGGCCGGCGCCGGGCCCGCGCTCGCCGAACGCCTTCAGGACACCGCGC
Source organism: Streptomyces sp. NPDC046712 (assembly GCF_040645695.1). Classification (NCBI taxonomy): domain Bacteria; kingdom Bacillati; phylum Actinomycetota; class Actinomycetes; order Kitasatosporales; family Streptomycetaceae; genus Streptomyces; species Streptomyces sp. NPDC046712. The sequence goes on from NZ_JBEYYW010000022.1 coordinate 7,435, forward strand.
CGCAGGTCAGGGCCGCCGCGGCGGCCGCGCTGCGCGAGCTGGTCGAAGTCCTCCCCGCCGACGCCGAGTTGAGCGCCGGGCTGCGGGAGGCGCTGGGTGTCGACGACCCGGCCGTCCGGGCCGCCGCGCTCGACGTGCTGCGCGCCCTGCGGCTGGGCGACGCGGGGGTGTACGCCGTCGCGCTCGCCGACGACGACATCGAGGTCCGTATCACCGCCGTCCGGGCCCTGGTCTCGGTGGACGCGGTCCCGGAACTGGCGAAAGCCGCTGCCGATCCGGCCCGTGAGGTCCGGGTCGCGGTGGCCCGCGGACTCGCGGCCGTGCACGCTCCGGCCCCGGCGCCACTCGACCCGCTGCTGGACGACGCGGACCCGCTCGTGCGCGCCGCCGCGCTCGCCGCCCTGGCCGCCGCCGGCTGCCCGCCCCGCTACGCAGCGCAGGCGACGGCGGCGCTCGAGGACCCGGCCTGGCAGGTACGGGCGGGCGCCGCGACCGCACTCCGGGCGGCCCCGCCCGCCGAGGCGGTCCCGGCCCTCGCCGGGGCCCTGGCCGATCCCAACGCCGACGTCCGTAAGGCCGCCGTCCTCTCGCTCCTCCCCCACGGAGCCGAGCCCGGGGTTCGCGCGGCCCTCGCCGCGGCCGCCTCCGACGCGGACGCCGACGTCCGCGCCTACGCGTCCCGCGCGGCCTCGTGACGGCACCCAACCAGCCGTCCGTGAAGCGGAGTTCGACGCTTCACATGCCGTACATGGACCCGTACGCGCCGCGCCCCTAGGCTCGTCGTCATGGCAGCAGGAAGCCTTCTCACTGCTCGCCGCCACCTCGATCTGGGCAGGTTGGCGAGCGCGTTGTGTCCGGTCGCGGTGGCGCGACCGTAATCACGCCTCTTCGCACGGGATCCCCACCTGGCATCGCGCGCCGGCCCGCCCCGCTCGGGGCCGGCCGGCCGCCGCTGCCCGACTCTCGTTTCTCTCTCCCCACTCCTTTCACGGCAGTCGTCCTGCCGTGCCCGTACGAGAACCTGGAGAAGACATCCCATGAGCGACAACCGCAGACCGCGCGTGAGCCGCCGCGGATTCCTCGCCGGCACGGCGGCCGCCGCGGCGGCCGCGGCGGTTCCCGCGATCTCCCAGGTGGCGGCCGGCAGCCCCGCCGCCGCCGCGACCCGCCCCAACATCCTGCTCATCGTCACCGACGACCAGCCCAAGCACACCGAATGGGCGCTCCCGAAGACCACCGCCTGGCTGGCCGACCAGGGCGTGAAGTTCACCAACGGGCACGTCACCACCCCGCTGTGCTCGCCGTCCCGCTCCTCCGTCCTCACCGGCCGCTACGCCCACAACCACGGCGTCCGTAACAACAAGGCCTCGTACCGACTCGACCAGAGCACCACCCTGCCCCGCTACCTGAAGCAGGCCGGCTACCGCACCGGACTGTTCGGCAAGTGGCTCAACTCCTGGACCCTGTCCGACAATCCGCCGCACTTCGAGGACTTCGCCCTGCTCCAGCCGGGCTACGTCGACGCGCAGTGGAACGTCAACGGCACGGTTCAGACGATCAACGGCTACACCACCAACATCATCAAGAACCGCACCCTGAACTTCCTCGACCAGGCGACGGCGGACTCGCGGCCCTGGTTCGCGTACGTCACCCCTTACGCCTCCCACGGCCCGCGCACACCCGAGGCGAAGTACGCCGGCACCGCCGTACCGGACTGGAACGGCAGGCCCTCCGTCCCGGAGAACGATCGCAGCGACAAACCGGCGTACATCCGGAACGCGACCGGAACCCTCGCCGAGGGGAAGCAGATCCGCGCGGAGCAGCTGCGCACCCTGCTCACCGTCGACGACACGGTCCAGGCGTTCAAGGACAAGCTCCAGGCGCTCGGGCAGCTCGACAACACCCTGGTCATCTACATCGCCGACAACGGATTCGGCTGGGCCGACCACGGCTGGACCAAGAAGTCGGTGCCCTACCGCCCGGCGCACGAGGTGCCGTTCTACCTCTCCTGGCCGGCCGGCGGCCTGGGCGCGGGGACCACCGACAACCGCATCACCGCCAACATCGACATCGCCCCGACCGTCCTCGACGCGGCCGGTATCACGCCCGCCCACTCGGTGGACGGAAAGTCCCTGCTGTCCTCGTACAGCCGCGACCACCTGCTCGTCGAGTGGTGGGAGCAGGGCGCGAACGCGGGCGGTGCGCCCACCTGGGCGTCGTACGTGGCCAAGAACAAGCAGTACACGGAGTACTACGACCTCACCACCGACGGCAACGGCACCGTGTCCGGCACGGGCCAGCTGAAGTTCCGCGAGTACTACGACCTGGCGGGCGACCCGTACCAGCTGACGAACAAGCTGTACCAGGCCACCCCGGCGGAGGAGCAGAACTTGGGCATCCCCGCCCTGGCGGCACAGCTCGCCGCGGACCGCGCCGCGTAGCGCAACCCGGTCGGGCGCCCCGCGGCGAACCGCCGCGGGGCGCCCCGCCCCTTCCCCTTCGTCCTCCTCGCCCTCCTCGCCCTCCTCGCCGACGGAGCCGTCATGTCTTCCTGCTGCACGCCCGCTCACGGTGACGCCGCCGCCACCGCCGTCACGCTCTCTCTCGCGGCGCCGCCCCGCACCGGACCGGCCCAGCGGGCCGCCCGGCGATTGATCGATCTGCCGGGCGGGCGGTTCCTCATGGGCACCGACGACCCGGACGGCTTTCCTGCCGACGGTGAAGGGCCGGTACGGGAGGTCGAGGTCGGCCCGTTCCGGATCGCCCCCACGACGGTGACCAACGCCCAGTTCGCCACGTTCGTGAAGGACACCGGCCATGTCACCGAAGCCGAACTCTTCGGTTTCTCCTTCGTCTTCGGCGGTTTCCTGAGCGACGACGTCGCCGCGATCTCCCGGCCCGTGGCAGCCGTCCCCTGGTGGCGGGCCGTCCCCGGCGCGAACTGGCGCAGACCCGAAGGTCCCGGATCATCGGTCACCGCCCGCCAGAACCACCCCGTGGTCCACGTCTCGTGGAACGACGCCCAGGCGTACTGCGCCTGGTCAGGCACCCGCCTGCCCACCGAGGCGGAGTGGGAGTACGCGGCCCGCGGCGGGCTCGAACAGCGGCGCTACCCGTGGGGCGACGAGCTCACCCCCGGCGGCCGGCACATGTGCAACATCTGGCAGGGCGACTTCCCCACCCTCAACACCGCCGAGGACGGCTACGAGGGCACGGCCCCGGCGACGTCCTTCCGCCCCAACGGCTACGGTCTCCACAACGTCGTCGGCAACGTCTGGGAATGGTGCGCCGACTGGTTCACCCCGGAGACGAACCGGGTGATGCGCGGCGGCTCCTACCTCTGCCACGACTCGTACTGCAACCGCTACCGCGTAGCCGCCCGCAGCTCCAACACGCCGGACAGCTCCACCGGCAACATCGGCTTCCGCGTGGCCGCCGCCGGCGGCGCGTCCGCCAGGACGACACGGTCCTCCTGACAGTGCCGGACCCACGTGGACGAGCCGGCTAACGCGCCACGCGGTAGCGGAGGTAGACGACTCTCGAGCTGAAGGTGCGGGTCTCGACGAGTTCGAGATCCACCCGGCGCTCGTGCCGGGGAAAGAACGGGATGCCACCGCCGACCAGCACCGGGTAGACCATGGTCCGGTACTCGTCGATCAGGCCCGCCCCGGCCGCCTCGGCGGCGAGAGTCGCGCCGCCGATCGCGATCTCGCCCTCTCCCGGCTCGGCCCGCAACCGCTCGATCTCCTCCGCCACGCTGCCGGAGGCCAGGCGGGCGTGGCCCTGCACCGTCGACAGCGTGGTGGAGAACACCACCTTGGGGAGCGGATTCCAGAGCGCGGCCCATTCGTGCTCTGCCTCGTCGAGCGAGGGATCCTGGTCAGCGGTCTCCCAGTACAGCATCGTCTCGTACAGGCGTCGTCCCAAGAGATGGACGCCGACGTCTCGGATCTCGTCGATCCAGAAGCGAAAGACGTCCTCGTCGGGCCCCGTCCAGTCGAAGTCGCCGTCCGGCCCGACGATGTAGCCGTCGAGTGACACGTTCATCGAATAGGTCACGCTGCGCATCGGAGGTCCTCCTCGGTAACGGGCTCGACAGTACGACCGCCGGACGCCGCAGGACTCATCGCGGCTCGCGGGATCCCCTGGGCCGCGACGGCAGCGCCATCGGTCCAGAGGTCCCGCCCGCCCCGATCCATGTCAGGAGGGCCGAGAGGACGTGTCCCGCGGGGAGAAGCGCGGGTGATTCAATCGCCGTCCGGGGCGGACCCCGTGGACTGCATGGCCTCCGTGGCCCGCTTCTCCATCTCCTCCGGAGGAACGTCCTCGATGTGCGTGGCAAGGTTCCAGCGGTGGCCGAAGGGGTCCTCCACCTGCCCGGTTCGGTCGCCGTAGAACTCGTTCTTCACCGGCGACAGCTCCTTGGCGCCGCGGGCGAGGGCCTTGGCGAAGACCGCGTCGACGTCCTCGACGTACACGTGCAGGGTGATGGGCGTGCCACCCACCGTCTTCGGCGAGCGGAAGTTCATGTCGGGGAACTCGTCCGCGAGCATGACGACCGAGTTGCCGAGCTCCAGCTCGGCGTGGCCGATCGTGCCGTCGGGCCCCTGCATCCTCATCCGCTCGGTCGCGCCGAGTACCGACACATAGAAGTCGATCGCCGCCGCGGCTCCGTCGACGCAGAGGTACGGCGTGACACGCGGATATCCCTCGGGAATGGGCCTGACGGTCACCGAACCCCGCCTTCCGAACAGGGGCGATCACCGCCGACCGCCGACTGCGACCACTGATATCCCCAAGCCATGGGCCACACGCCGGCGCCGCGCGGCAGCCTTGCGTCAGATGCCCTGAAGGGCGTAGCTCTTCCCGCTCCATGCGGTCCGAGGAGGCGCGGCGCGGGCGGGTGGCGCCGTGAGGCTCCACCCGCTCCACCCACCGGAGAGGCTCAGCGCGCTCCGCGTCTGTTCACGGCTGCTGCCGCTCGGAGTGGTAGCGCTGGGCGAGCCGTGCGAGCGCGACGGCACCGAGGAGCAGCCCGAAGTCGCGCAGAGCGATGTCGTAGTGGCCCGGGATGGTCAGCAGGTTGATGATGATGCCCGCCAGCCAGCCGGCCACCAGCCAGCCACCGAAGCGGGGAGCCAGCGCCACGACGAGCCCGGCCACGATCTCGATCACTCCGACCGCGTACATGGCCGCCTGGGCACTGCCGGGAACGATGTCGTCGATCCACGGCGCGAGGTAGGTGGGCCAGTCCACGAGCAGGTTGGCGAACTTGTCCAGACCGAACAGGATGGGCGCCACCGTGAATCCGACACGGAGGATCACGAACGCCTGGTAGCCGGGGTCGGCGAGCGCCGCCCGCCGCCGCCCGGCGGAGTTGGTGCTTGTGGTTACGGAGGACATGGCCCCTCCTTCTATCGGCAAGGTTCATTTCCTATAGAAGCCCTCTTCCTCTCTATAGTCAACGGCTGCGGGTTTTACAATGGGGTTCGTGGACACCTCGAAGGACGTACGCGACCCTGCCGTCTCGGCCATCGCCGCTCTCGACGAGCCGACCCGTAGGAGGCTGTACGACCACGTGGTGCGCCAGTCGGACCCCGTGAGTCGGGACGAGGCTGCCGCCGCTCTCGGGCTGGCCCGGAAGACCGCGGCGTTCCACCTGGACCGGCTGGCGGACGAATCGCTGCTCGACGTCGTCTACGAACGCCGCAGCGGACGCTCCGGGCCGGGCGCGGGAAGGCCGGCGAAGCTCTACCGACGCTCGGCGAGGCAGGTCGCCGTCAGCCTTCCGGACCGCCGCTACGAGCTGGCCGGCCGACTCCTCGCCCAAGCCGTGGAGGAATCCGACGCGACTGGTGAACCGGTACGGGAGGCGTTGCACCGCAAGGCCGAAGAACTCGGCAGACAGCTGGGCGAACAGGACGAGACGAACGTCTTCGACCTGCTGGAGCGCCACGGCTTCGAGCCACACCGCGAGGACGATGCCATCGTTCTGGCCAACTGCCCCTTCCACGTCCTGGCCCAGGAACACACCCAGACCGTGTGCGGCATGAACCTCCACCTGCTGCGCGGCGTCCTCAGCGGCCTGGACCCGGCAGGACTCGAGGCATGCCTGGACCCCCGCCCCGGACGATGCTGCGTCCGGCTGCAGCCGGCTGCCTGACCGGACCGCACCGTGGCGCCGCAGGCGGCTCGCCGGGCCGCGGCGGCCGATGGTCGCCCTCCTTGCCGCGTGGGATCATTTTGTCCTAGGGGCTACCTGAAGGGGGCGTTATGTCCCGCATCGAAGAAAGCATCGACATCTCCCGTCGCCCCGGCGAAGTCTTCACGTACATCACGGACCCGAAGCACATCGCGGAGTGGGAGGAGAGCGCCGCAGCGGTACGCACCCTGAGTGAAGGGCCGCTCGGCGTCGGCTCCCGCTTCCAGGTGCAGCGGCGGATCGGGCGCCTGGACGTCCCCATGACCATGGAGGTCACGGAGTTCGACCCGCCGCGCAGCTGGCACTTCCACGGTGTCGACGGCCCGGTCCGCGGTGACCTCCGGGGCACGATCGAGCCGCTCGACGACGGCGAGCGGTCCCGGCTGACGCTGTCCCTCGACCTCGAGCCGCACGGCATCGGCAGGGTCCTCGTCCCGCTCGTCGTCAAGCCACTGGTCCGCAAGGAGATTCCGCGGGATGAGGCGCACGTCAAGGAACTGCTTGAGGCGGGCGCGGCCTAGCTTGGGAACACGATCCGCCCCACCGTTCTTGCGAGTTCATACCCTCGGAAGCCGGCTCCTCCAGTCTTGAGAGGTCCAACAGCCTTCCGCAGGTCCCCCGCAGTGAACTCCTGGTAGTCCTTGCACTGGACGGGGGGCTGCGTCGGGTGGGGGAGGAAGGTCGTACTCAGCCACGGCCGGGCGTGTCCCACGCGCTGGGGCGGACCCACCCATGGCTCCGGCCCTTGCAGACGCTCTGGAATCAGATCCACCGGGATCCGGCCCATGACACACCAGTGCGCGCACACGATCTCGCGTCGATAATTGCGCCATGATGCGCACGCGCAAAGGTCATCCAGCCACCCGAGCCTGACGCCCCATCAGTACCGCGCAGAACCGTCCTTCGCCGCCACGAACCGCCAAGGTCGATATCCCACCTCACATGCCCTGACCTGCAAAGACCCTGCTCAGCAGCTTGCCTGTCAATCTCATCAGGAGGTACCCATGAGGATGCTGATCAACGTTCCGGAGACCGTGGTGTCCGACGCGCTGCGGGGTATGGCCGCCGCGCATCCCGAGCTCACCGTCGATGTCGAGCACCGCGTCGTGCTGCGGAGGGATGCGCCCGTCGCCGGCAAGGTGGGGCTCGTGTCCGGGGGCGGGTCGGGGCATGAGCCGTTGCATGGGGGGTTCGTGGGGCCCGGGATGCTCGCGGCGGCCTGTCCGGGCGAGGTGTTCACCTCGCCCGTGCCCGATCAGATGGTGCGCGCCGCCGCCGCGGTCGACAGCGGGGCCGGGGTGCTGTTCGTCGTCAAGAACTACACCGGGGACCTCCTCAACTTCGAGATGGCCGCCGAGCTCGCCGAGGACGAGGGCATCCAGATCGCCAAGGTGCTCGTCGACGACGACGTGGCGGTGACGGACAGCCTGTTCACGGCCGGGCGGCGCGGGACCGGGGCCACGCTGTTCGTGGAGAAGGTCGCCGGGGCCGCGGCCGAGGAGGGCGCGCCGCTGGAGCGGGTGGAGTCGATCGCGCGGCGGGTGAACGAGCGTTCGCGGAGTTTCGGCGTGGCCCTGAGCGCCTGCACCACGCCCGCCAAGGGCAGCCCCACCTTCGACCTGCCCGCGGGCGAACTGGAGCTGGGCATCGGGATCCACGGTGAGCCGGGGCGTGAGCGGCGGTCGATGATGACCTCTCGGGAGATCGCGGACTTCGCCGTCGATGCCGTACTGGACGACCTGCGGCCGTCGGGGCCGGTCCTCGCCCTCGTCAATGGGATGGGGGCGACGCCGCTGCTCGAACTGTACGGGTTCAATGCCGAGGTCCAGCGGGTCCTGACCGAGCGTGGAGTGCCGGTCGCCCGGACGCTGGTGGGGAACTACGTCACCTCGCTCGACATGGCCGGCTGTTCGGTGACGCTGTGCGAGGCCGACGAGGAGATCCTGCGGCTGTGGGACGCGCCCGTGCAGACGCCCGCCCTGCGCTGGGGCCGGTGAGGAGGAGTGACCGAAGTGACCGATCTCGACGCCGACTTCTTCCGCAACTGGCTGACCACCGCCGCGGCCGCCGTCGACCGTGAGGCCGACCGGCTGACCGAGCTCGACTCGGCGATCGGCGACGCCGACCACGGCACCAACATGAAGCGGGGGTTCGCCGCCGTGACGGACGTGCTGGAGAAGGAGCCGCCCGGGACTCCCGGGGCCGTACTCGTCGCAGCCGGGCGGCAGTTGATCTCCACCGTCGGGGGTGCCTCCGGGCCGCTGTACGGGACGCTGCTGCGCCGCACCGGGAAGAGTCTCGGCGAGGCCCCGGCGGTGACACGGCAGGAGTTGGCGGCGGCACTCACTGCGGGAGTCGCCGCGGTCGCTCAGCTCGGTGGTGCCCAGGTCGGCGACAAGACCATGCTGGACGCGCTCGTTCCGGCCGCCGAGGGGCTCGGCTCGTCCTTCGCGGCGGCCCGGGAGGCGGCCGAGCGGGGCGCCCTCGCGACCGTGCCCCTTCAGGCCCGTAAAGGCAGGGCGAGCTATCTGGGCGAGCGTTCGATCGGGCACCAGGACCCCGGGGCCACCTCGTCCGCGCTGCTGATCGCCGCGCTCGCGGAGGTGGCGGCCGCGTGACCGCGCAGGTGGGCATCGTGCTGGTCTCGCACAGTGCGGCCGTGGCCGCCGCCGTCGCCACCCTGGCCCAGGGTCTCGCCGGTGGTGGGGAGAGCGCGCCGATCGCACCCGCGGGCGGCACGCCGGACGGTGGTCTCGGCACCAGCTCCGAGCTGATCGTCGAGGCGGCCCGTGCGGTCGACCGCGGCTCCGGCGTGGCGCTCCTCGTCGACCTGGGCTCCGCCGTGCTGACGGTCAAGGCGCTCCTCGCCGAGGGGGACGAGCTGCCGGAGGGAGCACGGCTCGCGGACGCCCCGTTCGTCGAGGGCGCCGTCGCCGCCCTCGTCACGGCGAGCGCCGGAGGGGACATGGACGCGGTGGTGGCCGCGGCCTCGGAGGCGTACACGTACCGAAAGGGGTGAACGGGGGGCGCGAGAGACTCGTCACACACCGTCCGGAGGGGCTCTCGTGTTGTGATGTACCTGGTCAACCCACTACTGTCACAGCGCCTTGGTGTACGGGAAACCGGTGCGGTACCGGTGCGGCCCTCGCCACTGTGATCGGGAAGTCCGGCTCCATCCCTCCGGGGAAGCCACTGGACCGCCGCGGGAGACCGCGGCGGTGTGGGAAGGCGGAGCCGCGGCGGCATGACCCGTCAGCCAGGAGACCGGCCAAGGTGCGTTGTCCATCCACGAGGTGCTGGAGAGGGTCTCCCAACCATGCATATAGCCGAGGGGTATCTGCCCCCTGTGCACGCGGCCGCCTGGGGCGTCGCGTCCGCTCCGTTCGTCGTCCACGGTGTCCGCGCGCTGACCCGTGAGGTCAGGGCGAATCCCGAGTCCACCCTGCTGCTCGGTGCGTCGGGCGCGTTCACCTTCGTCCTGTCCGCCCTCAAGATCCCGTCGGTGACGGGCAGTTGCTCGCACCCCACCGGTACGGGCCTGGGCGCGATCCTGTTCCGGCCGCCCGTGATGGCGGTCCTGGGCACCATCACGCTCCTCTTCCAGGCGCTGCTGCTCGCGCACGGCGGGCTCACCACGCTCGGCGCCAACGTCTTCTCGATGGCGATCGTCGGGCCGTGGGCCGGCTTCGGTACGTACTGGCTGCTGCGCCGGTTCGACGTGCCGCTGATGGTGAGCGTGTTCTTCGGCGCGTTCGTCGCCGATCTCTCCACGTACTGCGTCACCAGCGTGCAGCTCGCGCTCGCCTTCCCGGACCCCGGCAGCGGTGTGCTCGGCGCGCTGGCCAAGTTCGGCGGGATCTTCGCCGTGACCCAGCTGCCGCTCGCCGTCAGCGAGGGGCTGCTCACGGTGCTCGTGATGCGGCTGCTCACGCAGTCCAGCAAGGGGGATCTGACCCGGCTCGGGGTTCTGCTCCCGTCGGGGAAGAAGAAGGCCGACACCGCGGAGGCGAGCGCCTGATGAGCAGGAACGCGAAGATCAACACGCTGCTGCTGCTCGTCGTCGCGGCGCTGGCGGTGCTCCCGCTCATGCTGGGGCTCGGCGACCACAAGGAGGAGCCGTTCACCGGCGCGGACGCGCAGGCGGAGGCGGCGATCACCGAGATCGATCCGGACTACGAGCCGTGGTTCAGCCCGCTGTACGAGCCGCCGTCCGGCGAGATCGAGTCGGCGCTGTTCTCCCTGCAGGCCGCGCTCGGTGCCGGGGTGCTCGCGTACTACTTCGGGCTGCGGCGCGGTCGCAGGCAGGGTGAGGCGCGCGCGGCGGAGGCCAAGGCCCCGCTCGTGAGCGCGGGCGACGAGTAACCGCCGGTGCTGCCGATCGACGCGGCGGCGCACAGCAGTCGCTGGCGCCGCCGTCACCCCTGCGAGAAAGCCGTGCTCGGCTTCGGTCTGACGCTCTGCGCGGTCTGTCTGCCGCCGTGGCCGGGTGCCGTGCTCGTGGCGGCGGCCACCCTCGCGGTGCTCCTGGGTCCGGCCGGGGTGCCGCGCCGTCAGCTGTGGCGCGCGTTCCGCATCCCCCTGGGGTTCTGTGTGACGGGCGCGGTCCCGCTCCTGTTCGAGGTCGGCGGGTCACGGGGGATCGTCGCCTTCGCGCCGGACGGACCGGTCCACGCGGGTGAGCTGCTGCTGCGGACCTCGGCGGCGTCCCTGGGCGTGTTGCTGTTCGCGTTCACCACGCCCGTCTCGGACGTGCTGCCGCGGCTGGTGCGGGCCGGGGTGCCGGCGCCCGTGGTGGACGTGGCGCTGGTGATGTACCGGATCAGCTTCCTTCTGCTGGACGCGATGACCAAGATCCGGCAGGCGCAGGCGGCCCGGCTCGGGCTGACGACCCGGGCGGCGACCTGGCGCTCGCTCGCCGGGCTCGGCGCGACCGCGTTCGTACGCGCCTTCGACCGGGCACAGCGCCTGCAGACCGGGCTCGCCGGGCGGGGTTACGACGGGACCCTGCGGGTCCTGGTGCCCCAGGCCGCGGTCTCGACCCGGTTCCTCGCGTCGACGGCCGGCCTCCTGGCCGGGCTCGTCGCCCTCACTCTCGTACTGGAAAGGTCCCTGCTGTGAGTCCTGCGCCGCCTGTCGTGGAACTGGTGAAGGCCACGTTCGCCTACGAGGACGGGCCGGTCGTCCTCGACGGCATCGACTTCGCCGTGCCGGAGGGCCGGGCGATGGCCCTCCTCGGCCGCAACGGCGGGGGCAAGACGACGATGCTGCGGCTGCTGAGCGGGGGCCTGCGGTGTGCCGGCGGCGCGCTCCGGCTGGACGGTGAGGACGTCTCGTACGACCGGAAGGGGCTGACCCGGCTGCGCACGACCGTGCAGCTGGTCGTCCAGGACCCGGACGACCAGCTCTTCGCCGCCTCGGTCGGCCAGGACGTGTCGTTCGGTCCGATGAATCTGGGGCTGCCGGAGGAGGAGGTACGACTCCGGGTGCGCGAGGCGCTGGAGGCGCTGGACATCGTGGCCCTGGAGGACCGGCCGACCCATCTGCTCTCGTACGGGCAGCGGAAGCGGGCCGCGATCGCGGGCGCCGTGGCCATGCGGCCGCGGGTGCTCATCATGGACGAGCCGACGGCCGGCCTCGATCCGCACGGGCAGGAGCGGCTGCTCGACGCGCTCGCGCGGCTGCGGGAGTCGGGCACCACGGTGGTGATGGCGACCCACGACGTCGATCTGGCGCTGCGCTGGGCCGACGACGCGGCGGTGCTCTCGCCCGAGGGGCTGCGGACGGGCCCGATCGAGGAGCTGCTCGCGGACGACGCGCTCCTCGACGCGGCACGGCTGCGACGCCCGTGGGGAATGGCGGTGACGCGTCTGCTCCGCGCCCACGGTCTGCTCGCGGCGGACGCGGAGGGCCCGCGCACGGCGGAGGACCTGGACAGCTGGGTCACGGCACCGCGCGGCGCGTAGTCCCAGCCGTACCGCACCCCCGACGGCCCCCTGGCGGAGAACCCGCCCGGGGGCCGTGGCGCGTCGCAACGTCGCGCAGATCACCCTCCCACCGTTATGCAACTTGTTGCACAAGCTGCCTCGGGTCGTCTACAACAGTCGTGACGACACTGCGCGAGGAGGCGCCCCCATGACCCCGTACCCGCACCTGCTGAGCCCGCTCGACCTCGGGTTCACCACCCTGCCCAACCGGGTGCTCATGGGTTCCATGCACGTCGGCCTCGAAGAGACCGAGAACGGCTTCGAGCGGATGGCCGCGTTCTACGCCGAGCGCGCCCGCGGCGGCGTCGGGCTGATCGTGACCGGCGGCATCGCCCCGAACGAGGCCGGCCGCCCCTGGGACGGCGGCGCCAAGCTGACCACCGACGAGGAGGTGGCCGAGCACCGGCTCATCACCGACGCCGTGCACGGCGAGGGCGGGCGGATCGCGATGCAGATCCTGCACTTCGGCCGGTACGCCTACCACCCCGCGCTCGTCGGCCCCAGCGCGATCCAGGCGCCGATCAGCCCCTTCGTCCCCAACGAGCTCACCGACGCCGAGGTCGAGCAGACCGTCGAGGACTACGCCCGCTGCGCGGAGCTCGCCAAGGCCGCCGGGTACGACGGCGTGGAGGTCATGGGCTCCGAGGGCTACCTGATCAACGAGTTCATCGCGGCGGCGACCAACCACCGCACCGACCGCTGGGGCGGCAGCTACGAGAACCGGGTCCGCTTCCCGCTGGAGATCGTCCGCCGTATCCGCGAGCGGGTCGGCGAGGACTTCATCGTCATCTACCGCCTCTCGATGCTGGACCTGGTCCCCGGCGGCTCCACGCTGGAGGAGGTCGTCGCCCTCGCCAAGGAGATCGAGGCCGCCGGCGCGACCATCATCAACACCGGCATCGGCTGGCACGAGGCCCGCATCCCCACCATCGCGACCTCGGTGCCCCGTGGCGCCTACACCTGGGTGACCAAGAAGCTGATGGGCGCGGTGAGCATCCCGCTCGTCACCAGCAACCGCATCAACACCCCCGAGGTCGCCGAGCAGATCCTCGCCGAGGGCCGCGCGGACATCGTCTCCATGGCCCGCCCCTTCCTGGCCGACCCGGAGTTCGTCGCCAAGGCCGCCGCGGACCGCGCCGACACCATCAACACCTGCATCGGCTGCAACCAGGCATGCCTGGACCACACCTTCAGCCTGAAGATCACCTCCTGCCTGGTGAACCCGCGCGCCTGCCACGAGACCGAGCTGGTCCTCTCCCCCACCCGGCTCGCCAAGAAGATCGCCGTCGTCGGCGCGGGCCCGGCCGGTCTCGCCTTCTCCGTCTCCGCCGCCGAACGCGGCCACTCCGTCACCCTGTTCGACGCCGCGGGCGAGATCGGCGGCCAGCTGAACATCGCCAAGCGGGTGCCGGGCAAGGAGGAGTTCGACGAGACGCTGCGCTACTTCCGTACCCAGCTCGACGCCCGTGGCGTGGACGTCCGGCTGAACACCACGGCCACCACCGAGCTGCTCGCGGAGTACGACGAGGTCGTGGTCGCCACCGGCGTCACCCCGCGCACGCCGGAGATCGAGGGCATCGACCACCCCAGCGTCGTCAGCTACCTCGACGTCCTGCGCGACGGCGCACCGGTCGGCGAGCGGGTCGCGATCATCGGGGCCGGCGGCATCGGCTTCGACGTCGCCGAGTTCCTCACCGACGGCGGCGAGGGCGCCAGCCAGGACCCCGAGACCTACTTCCGGCAGTGGGGTGTCGACACCTCGTACGAGACGCGCGGCGGACTGCGCACCCCAGAGCGCCCCAAGCCCCCGCGCCAGGTCCACCTGCTCCAGCGCAAGACCACCAAGGTCGGCGCCGGCCTCGGCAAGACCACCGGCTGGATCCACCGCGCCGAGATGAAGCACCGCGGCGTCACGATGGTCGCGGGCGCTTCGTACGAGCGGATCGACGACGAGGGCCTGCACATCACCCTCGACGGCGAGCCGCAGACCGTCCCCGTCGACACGATCGTCCTGTGCACCGGCCAGGAGCCGCGTCGCGGTCTGTACGAGGAGCTGATCGCCGCCGGTCGTACGGCGCACCTGATCGGCGGCGCCGACGTGGCCGCCGAGCTGGACGCGAAGCGCGCCATCGACCAGGGCACCCGGCTGGCAGCCGCGCTGTGAGCCGTACGGGCCGAACCTAGGATGCGTGCATGTCCCTCCCGCACGCGATCCTGACCGCGCTGCTCGAGAAGCCGTCCTCCGGGCTCGAGCTGACGCGCCGATTCGACAAGTCGATCGGCTACTTCTGGTCGGCCACGCATCAGCAGATCTATCGCGAGCTGGGCAAGCTGGAGCAGGCGGGGCACATCCGTGCCCTGCCCGCCCAGGTCCCGGCCCGTGGACAGAAGAAGGAGTACGAGGTCCTGCCCGCGGGCCGCTCCGAGCTGAGCGAGTGGGTGGCGAGGAGCGAGGACCCCAAGCCGATGCGGGCGGCGCTGCTGCTGCGGATGCGGGCGGCGGCGGTCGTCGGGGCCCCGGGGATGCGGGATGAGCTGGAGCGCCATCTCGACCTGCACCGACGGCAGTTGGAGGAGTACCGGGCCATCGAGGTACGGGACTTCCCGCCGGCCCGCCGGGAGAGCGAGCCGGACCGGCTGCGGCATCTCGTCCTGCGCGGCGGCATCGATCTGGAGCGGTTCTGGGTGGAGTGGCTGACGCACGCGCTGGACGAACTGGAGCGTTGAGGTCCGCGCCCCGCCCCGGAGGGCGGGGGGGCCACTCGGAGGGCGGGGGCTCACTCGGGGGCGGGTCCTACTCGGCGCCGGCGAGCTGCTCCACGAGCTCCTTCTCGTTCTCCTCCGTGAGCGACGTCTTGAGGACCGTTCCGCCGTAGGGCTGCATGGCGGTGGCGAACTTGTCCTCGGTGATCTTCGAGGCCATGATCACCACGGCGGCGGAACCGGGCTTGAGCAGGGACTGGACCTTGTCCCGGAAGCCCTTGTCGACGCCCATCTGATTCAGCTTGCCGATCAGTCCGCCCAGGGCGGCGCCCACCACGCCGAGTCCGGGCGTGAGGACGAGGATTCCGAGGACCAAGCCCCAGAGGGCTCCGGCCGTGGCGGAGATGGCCGTCTTCTCGCTCTTTCTCGGCGTGTCGACATGTGTCTCGCCGTCCTGGTCGACCGAGACGACGGCGAGCCCGGCGAGTTCGACCACGTGGGACTTCTCGAGCTCCTGAACCGTCCTGAAGGCGTCGTTCGCGACGGAGCGCTCGTCGTAGCCGATGACAATGAGTTCCGACATCTGTTCCTCCGTGGTCACCAGATCGGTGCTCTGCTGATCGATGGTCCGCGCCTCGCCGGGTCGGTACCGCTGTGCCGTCGCCGTCCGAGCCGCACGCCACCCGGTCGACGACAGAGCTCAGTAGCGCAGGACGCCGGCGACCCGGCCCGCTCCGGACAGCGTGTCGTCGGGGACGAAGCGCACCTCCGCGCCTGTCTCCAGGGCCTGTTCGACGATCTCGTCCACGATGTCGTCGCGCGCGTCGAGGTCCGCGGACTCGGCCGGTTCCAGGTGGTCGCCGTAGTCGCGGACGATGGCCCGGAAGTGCTCCTCCACGGCCAGCAGGCGGATCCGGCCCTCCTTCGCGGCCTTCCAGACCTCGTCGAGACCACCGGCGAACTCGCGCCGGCCCTGTGCCGCGTCCAGCTCGGAGACGACCGCCGCCCGGTCCGCCGCCGCTTTGTCCGTACGGAGGGGCTCGAGCGCCTGCCACACCGCCGCGGCCGGACCGGCGGCGAGGCCGCCGCGCCGAACGGCCGTCGTGTCCTTGCCCAGCGGGCCGATCTCCTCCAGGAGGGAGAGCGCCGCGGGCTCAGCGATCACGTACAGCGGGCGGGGCGAAGAGCTCAGCACGACGCGCAGCGACTCGTGCGCGTCGCGCAGGAACCGGCGGGTCTGCTCGTCCTGGAAGGTGCTCGGCAGGTCGCCGATGCGCTCCTTGCGCTCCGCGTCCGGGTCCTCCAGGCTCCGCGAGAGCGGAAAGCCGTCCTCGGTGTGCTCGGTGACCCGTTCGGCGTCGCCACTCCACAGCGAGACCCGGTCGGCCGCCACGGCGAGGGCCCAGAAGGGCTGCTCGGCCGCCTGGGCGGCGACGAGGTTGCGGGTGAGGAAGGTGTCGGCGATCACGACGCGCTCCGGCACCGGGCGGCCCACGGACCAGACCTGGTGTTCTCCGGGCGCCGCGTAGATCACGAGGCCGTCCTCGGCATGGACGAGATCCACCTCGGCGAGCGCCTGCTCCAACTGGCTCAGGACGTCCGTCCGCCGCTCACGGGTCACCGCGGGGTCCGCCTCGAGCAGCGCCCCGGCCTCGGCCAGGAGGTTGCGGAGCCGGACGGGGTCCTGAGTGTTGTCGGGCTCCCGGCGATGGGTCGGCATGAGCAGGGAGACGGCCGGATAGGGGCGGGGCTGACGCAGTTTCGCAAGCGCGTCGGTGCTGAGCGCGGGGTGCATGGGAGCCGACCTTTCGGGTGCGGGGGTGTGACGACGTGGCAGGTCAGGGCGGCACCGGGGGCCGCCGACCGCTGGGCCGGCTCCTTCTCGGTCCTCGTCGCCGAGGAGATGTCCCGGCCCGCGCAGAAGTCCGGGACTCCTCCGTGCGGCCATCGTCGCCCGGAGTCTCATCGGCCGCGAGCCGAGCTCTTCATCCGGGGGCCGGCTCTTTGTTAATGGGAACCATTTTCATGTAGCGTGACGCTCACGTCCCGACGATGGAGGTCCGATTCCCATGGCCGTACCCAAGCGGAAGATGTCCCGCTCCAACACCCGCCACCGCCGCGCCCAGTGGAAGGCGACCACGCCCCAGCTGGTCCCGATCACGGTCGACGGCGTCGCCTACCGCGTACCGCAGCGCCTGGCCCGGGCGTACGAGCGCGGCCTGCTGCGCCCGGAGGGCTGAGCGCGAAGGGGTGGGAGCGGACCGGAACGCGGCTCCCACCGGCTCCGCCGCCCGGCTCACTCCCCGGCCGACGCCTTTTGCCAGGCCTTGTCGCGCAGCAGGCGTAGGCCGTTGAGGCCCACCAGGACCGTGGAGCCCTCGTGGCCTGCTACGCCGAGGGGCAGTGGGAGGTGGCCGACGAGGTCCCAGATCACCAGGGCTCCGATGCAGGTGCCGGCGATCACCAGGTTCTGGACCACCAGACGGCGGGCCCTGCGCGAGAGGGCCACGACCGCGGGGACCGTCGCCAGTTCGTCGCGTACGACGACCGCGTCGGCGGTCTCCAGGGCGAGGTCGGAGCCGGCCCGGCCCATCGCGATGCCGCTGTGGGCGGCGGCCAGGGCGGGGGCGTCGTTGACGCCGTCGCCCACCACCAGGACCCTCGAGCCCGCCCGCTCCCACTCCCGTACGGCCGCGACCTTGTCCTGCGGCAGCAGCCCGGCCCGTACGTCGGTGATGCCGGCCTGCTCGGCGATCCGGCCCGCCGCGCCCGCGTTGTCGCCGGTCAGCAGGGTGGGTGTGGTGCCGGTGAGGCGCGTGAGGGCGGCCACCGCCTCGGGCGCGCCGTCCCGGAGCCGGTCGGCGAGTTCGAGGACGGCGACCCGCGCGCCGTCGACGACGACCTCGACGGTGGTGTCGGCGTGCTCGCCGTCCGCGCGCCGGACACGCACCTCTCGGCCTTCGACCACGGCCCGCACGCCCTCACCGGGCACGGAGAGGAAGTCCTTCGCCTCGGGGACGGTCAGTCCGCGGGCTCGCGCGGCGGCCACCACCGCGCGGGCCAGGGGGTGTTCGCTGGGCAGCTCGGCCGCGGCAGCGAGGGCGAGCGCCTCCGGGTCCCCCTCGACGCGCGTCACGCGCGGCGCGCCCTCGGTCAGGGTGCCGGTCTTGTCGAGCGCGACCCGGTCGACCGCGCCGAGCCGCTCCATCACGACGGCGGACTTGACCAGGACGCCGTGTCGCCCGGCGGTGGCGATCGCGGAGAGCAGCGGCGGCATGGTGGCGAGGACGACTGCGCAGGGCGAGGCCACGATCATGAAGGTCATGGCGCGGAGCAGCGTGCCGGTGAAGTCGGCGCCGAGCGCGAGCGGGATCGCGAAGAGCGCCAGGGTGGCGACGACGACGCCGACGGAGTAGCGCTGCTCGATCTTCTCGATGAAGAGCTGGGTGGGCGCCTTGGTGGCGCTGGCCTCCTCGACGAGGGCGACGATCCGCGCGATGACGGAGTCGGCCGCGTCCTTGTCCACCCGGACGCGCAGGGCGCCTGTGCCGTTGAGGGTGCCGGCGAAGACCTCGTCGCCGGGCGCCTTGGCCGCGGGCAGCGACTCCCCGGTGATGGTCGCCTGGTCGACGTCGCTCGCGCCGTCGAGCACGGTGCCGTCGGCGGGCAGCCGCTCCCCCGGCCGTACGAGAACGGTGTCGCCGATCCGCAGATCGGCCACCTCCACCGGTTCCTCGGCCCCGCCCGTCAGCCGTACGGCCTTCGCGGGCGCGAGGTCGAGCAGGCCGCGTACGGAGTCGGCGGTGCGGCGGGTGGCGAGCGCCTCCAGCGCGCCGGAGACGGCGAAGATGACGATGAGGAGGCCGCCGTCGAGGTACTGGCCGATCGACGCCGCGCCGATCGCGGCGACCACCATGAGCAGATCGACGTCGAGGGACTTCTCTCGGAGCGCCTGGAGCCCCGCCCAGCCGGGTTCCCAGCCTCCGGCGGCGTAGCAGACCGCGTAGAGCGGCCCCCAGGCCCAGGCGGGGGCGCCGGCCAGGTCCAGCAGCAGGGCGAGGAGGAAGGCCAGGGCGGACAGCGCGGCCCAGCGGACCTCGGGCAGGGCGGACGCGCGGGTGCGGCGGGAAGGCGGCGTGGCCTTGTCCGCCGGGGCAGCGGTCCGGGCTTCGAGCACCGGGGAAGCCATGCGTGGACACCTCTTCGATCGGGGGACGACGGGGGCGGGGCACCACCATAGCGGAATACATGAAGAGGTCTTCATTCATCTGTTTATCGTCGCCGCTACGATGAGCCCATGGGACACGGCGTGAACGGCGAGACAACCCCGGCAACCCACCTGGACGCGGAGTCCGCGGCCACCATCGCCGCCACCCTCCAGGCCCTCGCGACGCCCTCGCGGCTGATGATCCTCACCAAGCTGCGCCAGGGCCCGTGCGGAGTGACCGAACTCGCCTCCGCCGTCGACATGGAGCAGTCCGCCGTCTCCCACCAACTGCGCCTGCTGCGCGCGCTGGGCCTCGTCACCGGGGTCCGACAGGGCCGCCGGATCGAGTACAGCCTCTACGACAACCATGTCGCCCAACTCCTCGACGAGGCCGTCTACCACATCGAGCACCTGCGCCTCGGCGCACGCGACGTGCCCCGCGAGACCGTGGATACTGGTCAGCCTTAGATCCACTTCGGGGAAAGGGCGGGGATGGCCGACGAGTTGGGGCACCGCGGGACACGTCACGCGGTGGTCATCGGGGGAAGTCTCGCGGGTCTGCTGGCCGCGCGGGTGCTCAGCGAGCACGCGGAGAAGGTGACGGTCGTCGAGCGCGACCGCTTCCCCGAGGGGCCGGACACCCGGCCCGGTGTGCCGCAGAGCCGCCACACGCATGTGCTGGTCGAGGGTGGACAGCGGGCGCTGGACGAGCTGTTGCCGGGGTTCATGAAGGAACTCGGCGAGCTGGGTGCGCCCCGGGTGGGCATGCCCGAGGACATGGTGCAGTGGCAGAACGGCCGGTGGTTCCGCCGGATGGCCGCCACCTCCTCCATCTCGACAGGCCCGCGCGCTCAGCTCGAATGGCTGGTACGGCGACGCGTTCTGGCCGATCCGCGGATCGAGACCGTCGAAGGGGCCGAGACGGTCGGTCTGCTCGGTGACTCCTCGCGGGTCCGCGGGGTGCTGCTGCGCGAACGGGGCACGGGCGCCGCCAAGGAGACCCGTTCCCTGGAGGCCGACCTGGTGGTGGACGCCTCGGGCCGCGGCACGGGCGCGCCCGACTGGCTGGCCGCGATCGGCGCCGAGGCGCCGCACGAGGAGACGATCGACACCGGGCTCGCCTACTCCACCCGCGTCTACCGGGGCCCGCGGGACAGCACGTCGGACGCGTCGGACGCGCTCGCCTACTACATCATTCCCAACCCCGAACAGGTCTACAGCGGTGGGGTGTTGCCGCTCGGCGAAGGCCGGTACATGGTGACGCTGTCCGGGCTGAGGGGCGACGAACCGCCCACGGACGAGGCCGGGTTCGAGGGGTACGCGCACCGGCTGCCCCATCCCCTGATCGGCGAGTGGCTGGCGAAGGCCGAACCGGAGTCCTCCGTCTTCGGCTTCCGCAAGACCGCCAACGTCCGTCGGCGGTACGACCGTCCGGGCCGCCGCCCGGCCGGCTTCCTCGCCACCGGTGACGCGCTGTGCGCCTTCAACCCGATCTACGGCCAGGGCATGGCGGTCGCCGCGATGAACGCCGTCGCCCTGCGCCGGGCGCTGACCGACCCGAAGCGCACGGCGACCACCCGGGCGGTGCAGAAGGCGCTGCTCGACTCCTCGAGGCAGGCCTGGGACATCTCGGCCGGCGCGGACAAGAAGATGCCGGGCGCCACCGGCAACGCGTTGGCCGCGCGCGCGGTGGACAAGCCGGTGGGCTGGTACCTGAGCCGGCTGCAGCAGCGGTACGCGGGGGATCCGGTGGTGGGCGCGGCGTTCCGTTCCGTACTGACCCTTTCGTCCCCGATGACCACGCTGTTCGCGCCCGCTGTGGCCCGCGCGGTGCTCTTCGGTCCGGTCCCGGAGACACCGGCCGAGCCGCCCATGCGCCGCGAGATCTGATACGCCGCGGGGGTCGGTCCGGGCGGTTCACCGGCCCGGCCCCCGCTGTTCACGCCGGCCCCCGTCGTCACACCCCCGGCGCCGCCGTGATCACTCCGGCGGCGATCGCCGCGCTCAGCGCCGCGTAGTCGTCTGCGTTCTGGCCCGCGTACCGGATCGCGAAGTCGGCGACCGACCGGTCGAAGACGTCGGAGGAGCCGAGGTAGGCCGCTATGGCGATGCGGTCGCCCGAGCGGGCGTGGGCGCGGGCCAGGGCGCGGCCGCAGAGCCCCGCGTACCTGCGGAGCATCGACGGGGACATGGTCTCCACCTCGGCCGAACCCTTCATGTCGCGCAACTGGCGCCAGTAGAAGTGGCGCTTCTCGGGTCCGGTCATCCAGCCGAGGAAGATGTCGCTGGCGGCCTGGGTGAGCCGCTGTCCGCAGACGACCCGCTGTCCCTGGTGCGTGTACGCGCTCTGCGACAGGTACGGCTCCAGGACCGAGCGGCCGGCTTCCTTGATCTGGAGGATCAACGGGTCGGTGTCGTCACGGCCTTCGAGCAGGAGGATGAAGCAGCGCGTGCCGACGCTGCCGACGCCGACGACCTTGCGGGCCGCGTCGACGAAGTGGAACCGGTCCAGGAGCAGTCGGCGCTCCTCGGAGAGCGAGCTGCGGTAGTCGCTGAAGATCTTGCCGAGGGTGACCCGGTCCACGTCCGTGGTGCGTTCGAGGAGCGGCGGGTCGTCGACGAAGTGGCGGCCGCCTCTCTCGTCCTGGTCGGTGAGTTTGGCGAGCGCCTGGAGGCTGGTGCGGCGGCGGGCACGGGCGAGGCGGTTCTCGAGCCGGGCCCGGCTCTCGGGACCGACGAGGGCCGTCAGGTCGTCGGCGCCGATCCGCGCGTACCAGACGTCGAGCTCGCCGAGCCCCGCGAGACGGCGCATGGCCTTGCGGTAGGCCTCGGTGGCGACGAGGGCCGCCCGGTGGGCCTTGGCCTTGGTGGTGCCGTTCTGCAGGGCGGCCACGGCGACGCTGGCGGCAAGCCGCTTCACATCCCATTCGAACGGGCCGGGCAGGGTCTCGTCGAAATCGTTTACGTCGAAGAGAAGCGCCCGTTCGGGTGAAGCGTAGACACCGAAGTTGAGCAGATGGGCGTCGCCGCAGAGCTGGACGGTGAGGCCGGTGTGCTGCTGGGCGGCGAGGTCGGCGGCCATGACGGCGGCGGCTCCGCGCAGGAACGCGAAGGGCGAGACGACCATCCGGCCGTACCGGATGGGGATCAGTTCGGGTACGCGGTCGACGGCCTGCCGCTCCAGCACGGCCAGCGGGTCCGGGCGCTGCGAGGAGGGTATCCAGCGGCCGTGCGAGGACCGCGGGACGATCTTGCGGGCCGCTTTGCCGGCCTCGACCCGCGCCGCAGGTGTCGTCATCCGGCCTCACCCGCCTCTTCCGCCGCTCCTACCGGTCGAGACTCATTACAAGGTCAGACGCTGCCGCGCGCACCCCGGGACGGTCCGGATTTCGGCCAGTCCCGTCACCCCCCCTTCCTTAGTGGTTTAGACCAATGATAGGAATTGATCACCCACACGGCCCAGACAGTCACGCTGAGCACATGTCACGCCGAGCAAAGAGAGGGTTGGAACATGGCTGAGCCCGAACCCGAGCAGGCGGCGGTGGTCCCGCTCTACCTCCGGGTCGCCGCCGCGCTGCGCAGCGACCTCGCCGACCGGCAGATCTCCCCCGGCAGCCGGCTCCCGTCCGAGCGTTCCCTCGCGCACCGCTACCACGTCAACCGGCAGACGGTCCGCAGCGCGCTGCGACTCCTGCGGGAGGAAAGGCTCGTCGTCACCGACCGTCGCGGCACGTTCGCCGCGGCCACCGAACACGAGCCGCGTGTACCGGTCCTGACGTCTCGTCGACAGTCCTTCCCCGGCGGTACGGAGGCGGCCGACGCCCTGGTCCGCGCCTCGCTCTCCTGGGAGGCCCCGCCCACCGCGCCCGCCCGGCGGCTCGCACTCGTCCCCGGCGAACCCACGCTCGTCCACCGGCATGTCGTCCTCTCCCCCGGCGGCGCGCCCCTGCAGCGTTCGGTGTCCTGGTTCTCCCGGCAGGCGCTCGCCGAGATACCGCAGCTCGCCCGCTATCGGCGGGGCAGGGGCACCGTGCTCCAGCCCGATCTGCGGCTGCTCTACCACTGGATGCACCAGGCCGGACTGCGCCTCACCCGCCGGGAGTCGATCGGGGTGCCGCCGGTCTCCGCCGCGGGGGTGGGGGACGGCGCCGCCCGGCTGGTCGTCCACCGGGTGGTGAGCGACCAGCACGGGCACGCGCTGGAGATCACGGACATCGACTTCGCGGCGCACGGGGCCGCGTGGACCTACGAGTTCAGCGGGTGACGTTCGGTCATACGATCCCCTCGGCGATCTCCGCCTCCTCGCGGGGGCTGCCGTACGCCGAGGGGGTGCCGTACGAGCGGCGGGCCACGTACCACCAGACGCTGGCGAGCAGGAGGACGACGGCGAGGGCGATGACCGCGTAGTTCATGGAGTCGATGGTCACCGGGGACTTCTGCGGCAGGCAGAAGAGCACGGTGACGAGAGCCACCCAGATCACGGCGGTCCAGCCGATCGGTGCGCTCCAACGGCCCAGGTTCCACGGGCCCGGTGTGAACCGCTTGCCCGCCCGCAGCCGCAGATAGATGGGAATGGCGTAGGCGGGCGTGATGCCGATGACGTTGATGGCGGTGACGGCGCCGTAGGCGGTCGCGGAGTACAGCGACGGCACGGCGAGGAGAGCGGCGACGCCGACCGCGAGCCACACGGCCGGTACCGGGGTCTGCGTACGGCTGCTGACCTTGCGCCAGAGGGCCGAGCCGGGGAGGGCGTTGTCGCGGCTGAAGGCGAAGACCATCCGGCTGGCGGCGGCCACCTCGGCGTTGCCGCAGAAGAGCTGGGCCACGATCACCACGAGCAGCAGGGCGGTGGCGCCGCCGGAGCCGAGCGCGTCGAGCAGGATCTGTGCCGGCGGTACACCGGTGGCACTGTTCTGGGTGCCCGCGTAGTCCTGGATCGCGAACGTCAGTCCGCCGAGCAGCGCGAAGCCGGCGATCCATGAGACCCAGATGGCACGGACGATTCCCTTGGCCGCGCTGACCGAGGCGTTGGACGTCTCCTCCGAGAGATGGGCGGAGGCGTCGTAGCCGGAGAAGGTGTACTGAGCGAGGAGCAGGCCGACGGCGGCGACGTAGAAGGGGTTGGCCCAGCCCGTGTCGTTGACGAACTCGGTGAAGACGAACTCGGCGGACTGGTGGCGGTCGGGGACGATCGCCAGGGCGCCGACGATCACGGCCACGCCGGCCAGGTGCCACCAGACGCTGACGGAGTTGAGCACGCTGACCAGACGCACGCCGAAGAGGTTCAGCACAGCGTGCAGCAGCAGGATCGCGAGGAAGATCAGGAAGGTGGAGCCGGCCGTGGGCACGATGCCCCACTGGAGGTTGAGGAAGGCTCCGGTGAAGAGCGCGGCGCCGTAGTCGATGCCCGCGATCGCGCCGAGCAGACCGAGCAGATTCAGCCAGCCGGTGTACCAGCCCCAGCGCCGACCTCCGAGCCGGTCGGCCATGTAGTAGAGGGCTCCGGAGGTGGGGTACGCGCTGGTGACCTCGGCGAGCGCGAGGCCGACGCACAGCACGAAGAGCCCGACGCCCGCCCAGCCCCACATCATGACGGCGGGGCCGCCGGTGCCGAGGCCGAAGCCGTAGAGCGTCATACAGCCGGACAGGATGGAGATGACGGAGAAGCTGATGGCGAAGTTGCCGAAGCCGCCCATACGGCGGGCGAGAACGGGCTGGTAGCCGAGCTCTCTGAGCCGGGCCTCCTCGTCCTGCCCGGCCGGGGGCCTGCGTATCTCGTCGGTGGGGGCGGTGCGGGACATGCCGGTTCCTCCGGGAGCTGGGGACGTGGGGAGTGAAGGGGTGGCCGGGGTAGGGGGGTCACGGATCGAGACAGCGGGCGCGGGCACGCACGAAGGCCTCCTCGGCGAGCGCCCGGTCGTCGGGCCGGGGCGTGCGGTACGCCCAGGGCAGGACCGTCCAGTACGGCCCGAGGGCCTCGAACACGCGGGCCGCGTCGGCGAAGCGGAGGGCGCCGTGGAGGGCGTGGGCGAGATGGTTGAGGTCGAGGAGGGATGCCTCGTCGGTGGCGCAGAAGAGGAACCAGGTGTCCAGGGCGCGGCGGGCGTCACGGATGGCGTCCTCGGCGACCCAGTGCAGGTCGAGGGCGTGCTCGTGGCCGCGTTCCCGCCGGTAGCGCTCGACCCGTACGTAGAGCGGGAGGGCGTGCAGGGCGGAGCCGGTGGGTGCCGAACCGGCCGCCCACTGAGCGTAGTTGACCGCTTCGGAGAGCGGTCCGGACCGGCGCCCGTAGAAGAACTGGAGCATCCGATGGTGTGCTTCGCGGTTGAACGGGTCGCGTTTCTCCGCCTCGGCGAGGAGGCCCCACGGGCCGGGCGGCAGCATGGGCGCGGGCGGGCGGAGCCGGTGCTCCTCCATGTGCTGGTGTTCGTCGAGTACGGCGAGGGCGAGCAGGCAGACCCAGGGGACCGGGTCGGCGGGCGCCTGTTCGGCGGCGTGGCGGCAGGCGGTCCACGCCTCCTGCCAGAGTGCGCGGGTGCGGGGGTGGCCACCGCGGTGGGCCCGTACGGCCCGTTCCACGGCGACCCGGGTATGCATCACGGTCGCGGGGAGGCTGTCGGGCTGCTCGCTCCGCCAGATCTGGACGACATCCGTGCCGGCGGCGACCGTGGCGAGCACCTGGGTGCGCCGGGTCCAGCCGTCCCAGCCGGACGTCTCGTCGAGTAATCGGGCCATGGACACCCAGCGGCCGGTCCGCAGATCCTGGACGGCATGACGCAGGGCGTGATCGTGGCCCGCCGGATGGTAGACGGGCCGGAAGCCGTGTCCTGCCTTCACGGAGCGGGGCGTGCGGTGGGAGACATGGGTCCTCGGTGGGTGGAGGGGGTGGTCAGTCCCCCGGTGGGCATCCCGGCCGTCGATCGGCGATCACTATAGAGACGTCTGGACGAGACCGGTCCACTTTCACATCTGACCGTAACTATTCAGCCACGGAATGAATATGATCATCCATCACATCTGTGTGACGAGCTGACGTCCGGGTCGGCAGCCGCTTGACGGAACCGTTCGTGTGCACCAGTCTTTCCGCTTCCGCGATCAAGGACCGAAGACGCTTCGGGGACGGGAGTACGACGATGACGGGCCCGGTACTCGCCGTCGACCAGGGCACTTCCGGGACGAAGGCGCTCGTCGTCTGCCCGGAGCGCGGCGTCATCGGCTCCGGTTCGGCGCCCGTACGGCCGCGATATCTGCCGGGCGGCCTGGTCGAGGTCGATCCGGCCGAACTGTACGACTCGGTCGTCGCCGCGGGCCGGACCGCACTGGCTGAGGCGGGCACCCCGGTCGCGGCGGTCGGCCTGGCCAATCAGGGCGAGACCGTTCTCGCCTGGGACCCGGCGACGGGCGAGCCGCTCACCGACGCGCTCGTCTGGCAGGACCGCAGAGCCGAGGGCCTGTGCGCGGAACTCTCCGCCCACGCCCATGAGTTGCGGCAATGGACCGGGCTGCCGCTGGACCCCTATTTCGCCGCTCCCAAGATGGCCTGGATCCGTCGGCAGCTCACCGGGGCCGGCGTGGTCACGACGAGCGACGCCTGGCTGGTGCACCGTCTCACGGGCGAGTTCGTCACGGACGCCGCGACCGCGGGGCGCACCGGACTGCTCGACCTGGACACGGTGTCCTGGTCCGCTGCCGCGCTCGACGTCTTCGGTCTGGGCGGCGAACGCCTGCCCCGCGTGGTGGACGCCGACACCCGAGTGGGGGTCACCACCGCGTTCGGGCCACCACTCCCGCTGACCGGACTGCTCGTGGACCAGCAGGCGGCCCTCCTCGCCCAGAGCGTCACCGAACCGGGCGCGGCCAAGTGCACCTACGGAACAGGGGCGTTCCTGCTCGCGCAGACCGGGCCGACCCCGCGCCGCGGCGACTCGGGGCTCGTGAGCTGTGTGGCCTGGCGCCTCGCCGGGCGGACGGACTACTGCCTGGACGGCCAGGTCTACACGGCCGCGTCCGCCGTGCGCTGGCTGACCGACCTCGGGGTGCTGTCGGGCGCCGAGGACATCGACGCGGTGGGCGGGGCGGTGCCGGACTCCGGCGGAGTCACCTTCGTACCGGCGCTCGCGGGACTCGCCGCGCCGTGGTGGCGCGGCGACGTCCGCGGTTCGCTGCACGGGCTCGGCCTGGACACGACCGGCGGGCACCTGGTCCGCGCGTTGTGCGAGGGGATCGCCGCCCAGGTCGTGGAGCTCGCCGGCGCGGCGGCGGCCGACCTCGGCGCGCCGTTGACCGCGCTGCGGGTCGACGGCGGGCTGACCCGCTCCGCGCTGCTGATGCAGACGCAGGCCGACCTGCTCCAAGTCCCCGTCGAGGTCTCGGCGTTGCCCGACGCGACGGCGCTCGGAGTCGGCGCGGTGGCCCGGCTCGGCCTCGATCCCGGCCTAGCCGTCCATGAGGCCGTTCCGGAGTGGAAGCCGTCGGCCGTGTACGAGCCCGCCGTCACGCCCGCCGAGGCGGAGGAACGCAGGGGCCGGTTCCGAACCGCCGTGGCGGCGCTCCTCGACGGCTCCCCCGCCGCGCCGCGCCCATGACGGCCGGACGGCGACCCGGAGTCGTCACCCGCACGGGAGCACTGCCGGACACCTCGGCGCCGGGCGGGGAGTACGACGTCGCGGTGGTCGGTGCCGGGGTGGTCGGCTCCGCGATCGCCCGCGAACTGGCCCGCCGCCCGTTGCGGGTCGCGCTCGTCGAGGCGTCCGGCGATGTCGGCGAGGGCACCTCGAAGGCCAACACCGCGATCCTGCACACCGGTTTCGACGCCGTGCCGGGCTCGCTGGAGGCCCGGCTGGTTCGGGAGGGGCAGCGTCTGCTCGCCGATTACGCGCAGGAGACCGGCATTCCCGTCGAGCCGGTCGGCGCGCTGCTCGTCGCCTGGGACGAGGAGCAACTGGCCGCACTCCCCCGCCTCGCGGACAAGGCCGTGCGCAACGGCCACCGCACCACCCGGATCCTGGGCGCCGGGGAACTGCGCGCGCGGGAGCCGCACCTGGGGCCCGGCGCGCTCGGTGCCCTGGACGTCCCGGGCGAGTCGATCATCTGTCCCTGGACGACCACACTCGCGTACGCCACCCAGGCCGTCCGCTCCGGGGTCGACCTGCACCTCAACTGCCGTGTGGAGAAGGTCGATCCCGGCGAGCCGCACCGGCTGGTCACACCGCGCGGTGTCCTGCGCGCCCGGTACGTCGTCAACGTCTGCGGACTGTACGCGGACCGGTTCGACGCGCTGTTCGGCCGGCGCGACTTCACGGTGACACCGAGGCGCGGCCAGCTGATGGTCTTCGACAAGTTCGCCCGCTCCCTGGTCCGGCACATCCTCCTGCCCGTCCCCGGAGCGCTCGGCAAGGGCGTCCTGGTCGCGCCGACGGTCTACGGGAACGTGCTGCTCGGCCCGACGGCCGAGAACCTGGACGACAGATCGGCAACCGGGTCGACGGCCGACGGCCTGGCGGCGCTGCGCGCCCAGGGCGGCCGGATCCTGCCCGGACTCCTCGACGAGGAGGTCACGGCCGTCTATGCCGGGCTGCGGGCGGCGACCGAGTACGACGACTACAAGTGCGCTGCTCACCCGGGGCTCCGGTACGTCACGGTGGGCGGCATCCGGTCCACCGGCCTGACCGGGTCCCTGGCGATCGCCGCGCACGTGGTTGAGCTGCTCGCGGACAGCGGACTGTCCCTGGGGGCGGAGCGTCCGCTCGTCCCGGTGCGGATGCCGAACCTGGGCGAGGCGTTCCCGCGCCCGTACCGGGACGCCGAACTCATCGCGCGAGAACCGGAGTTCGGGTCGATCGTGTGCCACTGCGAGCGGGTCACCCGGGGCGAGATCCGGGCGGCGCTCGGCTCGACGATCCCGCCTGCCTCGCTCGACGGGCTGCGGCGCCGCACCCGGGCCCGTGGCGGCCGGTGCCAGGGGTTCTCCTGCGGGGCGGCGGTACGGGCGATGTTCGAGGAGGCGGAGCCCCCATGGCCGGAGCGGTGAACCGTACGGTGGACGTGCTCGTCGTCGGAGCCGGGCCCGCCGGGCTCGCGGCGGCCGCGCGGCTCGCCGCGGCCGGGGCGAGCCGGTACCGGATCGAGGTCCTTGAGCAGGAGCAGGAGGCCGGCGGCGTGCCGCGCCACTGCGCCCACGGCGGCTTCGGCCTGACCGGTCCTGGCCGCCCGGTGGACGGGCCGGGGTACGCGCGCCGGATGGCGCGGGCCGCGATGGTGGCCGGGGCCACGGTCCGTACCGGAGTCTCCGCGACCGGCTGGGCCGGCCCCCTCACTCTGGACGTCACGGCCCCGACCGGGCTCGAGAGGATCACGGGACGGGCGGTGGTCCTGGCGACCGGCGCGCGCGAACGGCCGCGCAGCGCACGCCTGGTGCCGGGGACACGCCCTGCCGGGGTGCTGACGACCGGCGAGCTGCAGCAGTCCGTGCATCTGTACGGGGTGCGGCGTGAGCGACTCGGGCGGCGGGCCGTCGTCATCGGCGCCGAGCCGGTGGCCCATCACGCTGTGCGGGCGCTGCGCCGGGGCGGAGCGGATGTGGTGGCCATGGTGACCGAGCAGCCGCGCGGGCCACGGCGCTTCACCGCCACGCCGATGCCTCCGCTGCTGACGGGCGCCGTGGTGACGGAGCTGCTGGGCTGGGGGCGACTCACCGGAGTCCGCCTGAGCCGCCCCGACGGACGAAGCGTCACGATCCGCTGCGACACGGTCGTCTTCACCGGGGACTGGATCCCCGACCACGAGCTGGCCCGCGCCGGGGCGGTGCCGCTGGATCCCGGTACCCGGGGGCCCGCGGTGGACGGCTCGTTCCGTACCGGATCGGTGGGTGTCTTCGCGGTGGGCAACGTGCTGCGCGGCGTCGAGTCGGCGGGGGCGGCGGCGGCCGAGGGGCGCGGGGTGGCGGACGCGGTGCTGCGCCATCTGTCGGGAGAGCCGTGGCCCCCGGCGGGAGTGCCGGTGGTGGCGGAAGCGCCCGTGGCCTGGGCGGCGCCGAACCTGATCACCGCGGAAGCGGTCGGACGTCCGTTTCTGCTCCGGGTACGGGAGCCGCTGGTGCGCCCGGTCGTGGAGGTCTCCCAGGACGGCCGGATCCTCCGTCGCGGCAGGCTCTTGGGCACGGCGTGGCCGCACCGTTCCGTGCGGCTCGCCGCAGCGTGGGCGCGGGAGGTGGATCCGGCGGGCGGTGCCGTGACCGTGCGGATCGGCTCGTAGGCGCCACTGGCCTGGGCCAATGGCAGGGGTCCGGCACCGTTGACCGCCGTCCCGCCCCACCCCATGCTCATGGTCATGCTCATGACGCAGGACCGGCGGAGGTCCGGTCCCGTCCCCTTCCGACACGGAGGTGTCATGGTCCGGCGCTTGGTCAGATCCCTGCTCGCCACGGTCCTCGTGGTGGTCGCCGCCCTCGCGGGCACCGTCGCCACATCCGGCACCGCACACGCGGACGAGTGCTACACCTGGGGCCGCACCCTGTCCTCGGGCATGTCCGGCGCGGACGTGACCCAACTGCAGATCCGGGTCGCCGGATATCCCGGCTACGGCGCCGTCCTCGCGGTCGACGGCGAGTACGGCCCCGCCACCCAGGCCGCGGTGACCCGCTTCCAGCAGGCGTACGGACTCGCCGCCGACGGCGTCGCCGGCCCCGCGACCTTCTCGAAGTTGTACGCCCTCCAGGACGCCGACTGCACGCCGATCCACTTCACCTACGCCGAGCTCAACAAGTGCAACGGCGACTTCTCCGGCGGCGCCGTCAGCGCGGCCACCGCCAAGTCGAACGCCCTGCGCGCGATGTGGAAGCTGGAGGCGATGCGCCACGCACTCGGCGACGTTCCGATCTCGGTGAGCAGCGGCTTCCGCTCGTACGCCTGCAACTCGGCGGTCGGCGGGGCTTCGGACAGCCGGCATCTGTACGGCGACGGGATCGACCTGACCGGCTCGCCCTCGCTCTGCACGCTGGCCAAGCAGGCGCGCAACCACGGCTTCAACGGGATCCTCGGCCCCGGCTACCCGGGCCACGGCGACCACGCGCACGTGGACACGCGTGCGTCGCGTTACTGGTCGGCAAGCAGCTGCGGCATCTGACCCGTTCCGCCACACTGGACGCCATGTCGGACAAGCGCAGTGCCGGGCTTCTTCTCTTCCGCAGGACGGCGGACGGTGGCTTCGAGGTGCTCATCGGTCATATGGGCGGGCCGTTCTGGTCCTCGAAGGACGTCTCGGCCTGGTCGATCCCCAAGGGCGAGTACGGCCCGGAGGAGACGCCGGAGGCCGCCGCCCGCCGTGAGTTCGAGGAGGAGCTCGGCCTGCCGGCACCGGACGGCGAGCCGATCGCGCTCGGGGAGGCCCGGCAGGCCAACGGAAAGACCGTCACGATCTGGGCGGTGGAGGCAGATCTCGACCCGACCCGGATCGTGCCGGGGACGTTCACCATGGAGTGGCCGCGCGGTTCGGGCGTCCAGCGGGAGTTCCCGGAGATCGACCGGGTCGGCTGGTTCGCCCCCGAGGCGGCCGCCCCCCTCCTGGTCGCCGGTCAGCGGGTCTTCCTCGAACGGCTCAGCGCGAGCGTGAACGGTCGGGGCGACGTCTGACCGGCGCTCCCAGGCGCTAGGGCCTGTCCGCCGGACAGGCCCTAGGACGGGACGGGGGTACCGGTGAGCGGTTCGTCGGTCTCCGGTTCCGTCAGGGGTTCACCAAGCTGTTCGCGCAGGTAGTTCCAGACCACCGCGATCAGCGCGGCCACGGGCACGGCGAGCAGGCTGCCCACGATGCCGGCCAGGCTGCCGCCCAAGGTCACCGCCAGCAGGACCACCGCCGCGTGGAGGCCGAGCCCGCGGCTCTGGATCATGGGCTGGAACACGTTGCCCTCCAGTTGCTGGACGGCGACGATGATCGCCAGCACGATCAGCGCGTCGGTCGGACCGTTCGACACCAACGCGATGAGCACCGCGACGAGCCCGGCGAACAGGGCTCCCACGATCGGCACGAAGGCGGACACGAAGGTCAGCACCGCCAGCGGGAGGACCAGGGGCACATCCAGGATCCACAGGCCGAGGCCGATGAAGACGGCGTCGAGCAGGCCGACGAAAGCCTGCGAGCGTACGAAGGTGCCCAGGGTGTCCCAGCCGCGCTCGGCGACGATCGGAACGTCGGTGGCGAGCCGGCCGGGGAGCTGCCGGGTGAGCCACGGCAGGAAACGCGGGCCGTCCTTGAGGAAGAAGAACATCAGGAAGAGCGCCAGGACGGCGGTGACGATGCCGTTGAACACGGTGCCGACCCCGGAGGCGATGGCGGTGACCATGCTGCCGACGCTGTCCTGGATGCGGGCCATCGCGGTGTCGAAGGCGCCTGAGATCTGGTCGTCGCCGATGTTCAGCGGCGGCCCGGCAGCCCACTCCCGCAACTTCTGGATGCCTTCGACGACGCCGTCGGCCAGCTCGCCGGACTGGGACGCCACCGGCACCGCGATCAGCGCGCCGATGCCCGCGACGACCAGGAGGAACAGCAGGGTGACGGCGCCCGCGGCCAGGGCGGGACGCCATCCGTGCCGTCTCAGGAAGCGGGTCAGGGGCCAGGTGAGGGTGGTGAGGAACAGGCCCACTATGAGTGGCCAGACGACCGGCCACATGCGGCCCACGATCCACAGGCTCACGGCAGCCATCACGAGGACCAGCAGTGACTCGGCGGAGACGCGTGCTGCGGTGCGAAGCGCGGCGGCGGCTTTTGTGGAACTCAACGTGGCAGACATGGGGATCACCCTATTGATACCGAGGCCATGTCTCGGAATCGCTCCCGCACGGTGGCGGGGCACGGCGGCAGGACGGGAGCGGCGTCATGACGGCGGGTCTTCGGGCGGGAGTTCATACGAATCCGGCCGCGGCTCCAACTGGCCCACCATCTCCGCGAACCGCGCGCACACCCGTTTGATCTCCTCATAGGTGTTGTTGCGTTCGGTGATGACGGCCGCGAGGAGCAGAGCCGTCAGCGCCGTCGTGCCGTTGAAGGCCTGGAGCGTGACCATGCTGGAGAAGAGATCCTCGCCGGCGAACGGACCGCTGTCGTCGGCAGCGGCCAG
This sequence comes from Streptomyces sp. NPDC046712, assembly GCF_040645695.1. NCBI lineage: Bacteria > Bacillati > Actinomycetota > Actinomycetes > Kitasatosporales > Streptomycetaceae > Streptomyces > Streptomyces sp. NPDC046712. Next base: position 40,644 of record NZ_JBEYYW010000022.1, read on the forward strand.
AATCGCGAGCGTCGAGACCACGAGCGCGCAGGGCGCCGCGCCGGCCAGTTGGAAGCGGAAGGCCGCCCAGATCAGGAAGGGGGAGACGAGGAAGAGCAGCGTCGAATCGGGTGTGCGCGTGGCCACCAGCGTGGTGCAGACCGTACCCGCTGCCAGCGCCACCGCCTCGAGCCAGCGGGCCGGCCCTGTCCGCGCCGGCCATCGCGCCCTGCGCAGCACGAGCAGGAAGGGTGTGACGACAAGGATCCCCATCGCGTCACCGGTCCACCACACGGACCATGTCGGCCAGAAGTCGCCCGCGTCCACCGCCCCGGACAGCACCAGTGCGCCGCTGCCGATGGTTGAACTGATCAACATTCCGGCGAGCGCGCCGAGGAAGACCAGCGCGAGTACGTCCCTCAGGCGGTCCAGTTCCGCTCGGAATCCGGCTCTGCGCAGCATCAGACAGGCACAGACCGGCGCGAGGGTGTTGCCCACGGTGATGGCCAGGACGGCGATCGCCGACGGTCCTAGGAAGACGTTCGCCAGGAACGCGCCGAGGGCGATGCCCGGCCAGACGCGCAGCCCCAGGAGGAGCAGCGCGGCCAGCGCGACGCCGGTCGGCGGCCACAGCGGCGTGACCTGGTCACGTACCAGCTGCTGGAGAAGCCCGATCCGGGCGGCTCCGTAGTAGACGGCGGCCACGGCCAGGACGCGCACGGCATCGGAACCGTAGCGCCTCATCTCCGCACGGCGCACTACAGCAGTCTGCGCTCGCGGCCCTCCCCCGGCGACTCCGGCGACGGCCCCTTCGTCTGTCAGTCGGGCTCCTGCGGGCCGTCGTAGCGGACGACGAGGACCGCGGCGTCATCACGGTGTCCCGTCTGATCGGCCACTTTGACGACGGCGGAGGCCAGCACTTCGGGATCGGCGTCGAACCCCGCGCGCGCCAGTTTGGCCACCTCGTCCAGGCCGGCCTCGATCGGGTAGCGCGGGCCCTCCACCACTCCGTCGGTCAGCAGCACCAGGACCCCTGCCTCTGTCAGCCGTCGGTGGGTCACCGGATACCGTTCGCCGGGCACGATGCCCAGCGGTGGCCCGCCGCGGTCGAGGGCTATGCCCCAGTGGCCCGCGGCTGTGGCCCAGACCATGGGGACATGGCCGGCCCGGGAGACCGTCAGATCGCGGGTGGCCGGGTCGAAACGCAGGAAACAGCAGGTCGCGAACAGGCCGCACCCCATGGCGATCAGCAGATCGTTGGCGCGGCCCAGCACCTCGCGGGTGTCGGTCGTCGCCTCGGCGATGGCGCGCAGGCTCGTACGCACCTGCCCCATGAAGGCGATCGCCTCCACATCGTGGCCCTGCACGTCGCCGATCGCGAGCCCGAGCGACCCGTCGGTCATCACAAAGGCGTCGTACCAGTCGCCGCCCACGTCCAGACCGTCGCGTGAGGGCGTGTACCTGGCGGCGAAATGCAGCCCAGGCAGCTCCGGCAGCCCGGGCGGCAGCATATGGCGCTGCAACGCCATGGCCAGCTCGACCCTGGCACGCTGGAACTTGATCCGCTCCAGGGCCTGATCGACGAGCTGTCCGAGCGCGATCAGGAGTTGCTGCGCGTTGTCGGGCGGCTCGGGACGCTGTCCGCGCATCACGGCTCCGGGTGGTCCCGCCGGCTCACACCTCACCCTAGTCGCCGCTGCCGCATGCCTCCACAGGGGAAGAGCGGACCGGAGCGACGGCCCACGGCGTCGACCGGTGCCGCCGGCGGCGGCAGTGCCGACCGGCGACACCGGGGGCCTTTCATCGCGCGGACCGCGCCTTCACGGCCTGGTCGCGCTCACTGCCTCGTCCGGCTCAGTCCCTCGTCCGGCTGATGGCCCCGGCCGGCGTCAGCGGCGCTCCGGCAGGTCCTCCTCGGCCGGGAGCGCCCAGAAGCCGCGTGCCATGGGCGCCGAGATCGCCGGGGCCGGCTTCTTGCCGCAGAACGCGGCCTCCAGCGTCCCGCCCAGTGCGGTGTTGGCCGCGCCGCGGTTGGAGGTGTTGGCCATCGCGGCGAGGCTGCGGCGGCCGTCCCGGGTGGCGAAGGCATAGGTGTAGAAGCCCTGGACGGTGCCGGTGTGTCCGTACACCTGGGTGCCGCAGGACAGGTCGTAGCGGCGCAGACCGAGTCCGTAGAACCGGGTGTTGGTCGTGTCCGTCGGGGTGACCGTGGTCATGGCGTCGAGCATGCGGGGCGACAGCAGCCTGCCCCGCATCAGCGCGGTCGTGAAGGTATTCAGGTCGGCGGGGTTGGAGATGACCGCCCCGGCCGACTGTGCCCAGGACACCGTCTGCTCCGTGGAGTCGACGAGCGGGGCGCCGGACTCGTCGGGGTGCAGGTAGCCGCGCGCGTGCAGGCCCTTGATCCGGGTCTCGGGGTGGACGTAGGAGGTGTTGCGCAGCCCCAGCGGCTTGATGATGCGGCGCTGGTACTCCTTCGCGACCGGCCTGCCGGTGGCCTTCTCGATGAGCATGCCGACCACGACGAAGTTCGTGTTCGAGTACTTGTACGCGACGCCGGGCTCCGTGGTGCGCGGTTCGCTCAGCGAGAGGTCCACCAGCTCCTGGTAGCTGAACACCCGGTTCCGCACGGCCTCGAAGCCGGGAACGGTGTGGTTGAACATCGCATTGGTGTAGTCCGCCAACCCACTGCGGTGGGTGAGCAGATGACGGACCGTGATCCGGTCGTCGGGCAGAAGTCCGGGCAGGTAGCTGTTCACCGCCGTGTCGAGCTCCAGTCTGCCCTCGTCCACCAGCTGCAGCAGCACCACGGAGGAGAAGGTCTTGCTGACGCTGCCGATCCGGAAGCGCGCCTGGGTGTCCATGGCCGCGCCCGAGACACGGTCGCGGACTCCGAGGGCCTGCGTCTGGACGCCCCCGGGGCCGGTGTAGCGGGCCATCGCGCCCGGTGAGCCGTTGGCCATGGCGGCGTTCAGCGCGGCAGTCACGCCCTCCATGTCGGGGGCGGGGGCGGTGGGGACCGTGGGGGCGGAGGGGGCGAGAGGCGTGGCGGACGCGGCGCCGACGGGGGCGATACCGGCGGCGAGCGCGGCGATCAGGGTGACGCTCACGGTAAGGCGGCGGTGTGACGACAAGGGCACGTTTTCTTCCTCGACTCGATCGGTACGGCGCACGAACTGTGGTCAGCCGTAAGGCTCCGGGAGTCCGGCGCGTGCCGTCTCCCGATCCCATGGGTCATGAGTGCCAACTCCGCCGAAAGGTTCCTGACACGGGGGCAGACATCCCGAGCGAGGCCGCGTGAAGCCTCATTGTCAGACCCGTACGAGAGGGTGGAGGCGTCCAATCTGTCGAGAGGGAGCCCGACATGACCACGATCACCGCCCGTGAGCGCGCCGCTGCCCAGGCGTACCTTCGCCTGTTGGAGTCCACCCAGGCCGTGCTGACCGATCCGCACCTCGTTCCCTACGCGGCGGCGATGCTCACCCACCCCATGGCCGAGGCCGACGCGGCCCTGCGGGCCGCGGGCTTCTCGGGCAACGAGGCGCATCTGCTGCGCCTCGTCTCGGCGCTGCGCGCCTCCCCAGCGGCCGACCGCGGCAGGGCGGGGTAGGGCCTGTCCGGCGGATCAGGGTCGGAGAGGCCGCGGCCATGATCCGCCGGACAGGACCTAGCGGCTACCCCAGGCGTACGGGGAGGGTTCGGACGCTGTTGCCGACGAAGCTCGCGTGCCGGGTGAGCTCCTCCTGGGGAACGGCGAGGTCCAGGTCGGGGAAGCGGGTGAAGAGCGCTTCCAGGGCGATCGTCGCCTCCATGCGGGCGAGCGGCGCGCCCAGGCAGTAGTGGGGTCCGTGGCCCAGGGAGAGGTGCTTGGCGGCTGGCACACGGGTGATGTCGAAGCGGTCGGCGTCCGGACCGTGGACCTTCGGGTCACGGCCGGCCGCCGAGTAGCCCGCGAGGACCGGGGTGCCCTTCGGGATCGGCGTGCCGTCGACGGTGAGGTCGCGGGTGGGGTAGCGGAACGGGAAGTAGCTCACGGGGCTGTCCCAGCGGAGGGTCTCCTCGACGACGTCGGACCAGTCGGCGCGCCCCTCGGCGAGGTGGGCGAGCTGCTCGCGGTGCGTGCACAGGGCACGGACGGCGTTGGTGACGAGGTTCAGCGTGGTCTCGTGCCCGGCGATGATCATCAGGACCAGGGTGCCGATGAGCTCGGGCTGGCTGAGCCGGTCGCCGCCCTCGTCACGGGCGGCGATCAGGGCGCTGGTGAGGTCGTCGCCGGGCCGGCGGGCACGGTCGGCGGCGATGGCGGTGAGGACCTCCAGAAGCTCCCGGTTGGCCCGCAGGGCCTGCTCGGGGCCGATGTCGGTGGCGACGACCTGACTGGACAGGTGGTGCAGCCGGTCCTGGTACTCCTCGTCCACGCCGAGGAGTTCGCAGATGACCCCGAGGGGCAGCGGAAGGGCGAAGTGCCGGCGCAGGTCGGCGACTCCGTCGCCGGCGTGGGCGGCCTCGGCGAGCCGGTCGAGGAGTTCGGCAGTGACCGTCTCGACCCGGGGCCGCAGTTCCTCGACGCGCCGGGCGGTGAAGGCCTTGCTGACCAGGGAGCGCAGCCGGCGGTGGTCGGCGTCGTCGACGGTGGTCATGCCCTGGACGGTGGCGAAGGTGCGCAGCGGCCAGCCCTCGGGTATGCGGCCTTCGGCGAGCGCGGTGAAGTGCTGGGCGTTCTTGGCGACGTCTGAGTGGGAGAGGAATTCACGCAGCGCGTCGTGGCCGAGTACGGCCATGCCCTCGACCTCACCGGGCAGCACCACGCGGGCCACGGCGCCCTGGGCGAGCAGCCGGGCGTTGGCCGCGTGCGGGCAGCCGCCGGCGGGGTCGAGGCGGTACGGCGAATCGTTCAACTGGGCACTCCTGTCGGCGAAGACGGGCCGATTCGGCTCGCGAGCGGTCAGATCCTACGGTCAACCCCTTCCCGAACGTACGGAGTTGGTCACCCTCTGGCGCGGCGGCGGTGGGCCGCGACCCGCTCGCGGGAGGCGCACGCGGCGGAGCAGTACCGCCGGGCGCTGCCGGGTCCCGTGCCGAGGTAGAGAGTCGAGCAACGGGCGGCGGCGCAGCTTCCCCAGGTGATCCGGCCGTACTCGGTGAGGATCTGGGCGAGGGCGAGGGCACTGGACGCCAGGAACCAGTCGGCCCAGCCGGTGTCGTCGCCCCGGTCGACGTGCAGGTGCCAGGGGTGGCCGTCGTGACGCGAGAGCCGGGGCGGTCCCGCGTGCGCGGCGAGCAGGGAGTTGAGCTCCTCGGCCGCGCGGTCGGGGTCGGTCTCGGTGAGCACCCTGCCGATGCGGGTGACGGCGGTGCGGAGCTCCTCGGCATCACCCGCGGAGAACGCTGTCTCGGTGAGGTCCTGCGGGCTCTCGCCGTGGCGGGCGAGCAGCTCGGCGAGGGCTTCGCGGGGGAGTTCGGGAGTGGCCCGTACGGCGTTCGCGAGGTCGATCAGCCGCTGGGCGGGCCGGAAACCCTGGCCGGAATCGTTCATGGGGACCGCCGTTCCTGCGTGTAACGTCTTGTTCAGACAAGACGTTACACGGGGGTGGTCGGTGTGGGGAGAGCCGTACGGCACTATCTGGGCACCGCGTTCTTCGCGCGGCTCGCCGAGGAGGGCATGCCCGTCGCCGTGGTCCTGCTGGCGCTGTCGCGGACCGGCGACGCGAGGCTGGGCGCCCTCGTCCTCACGGCGTGGATGGCGCCGCACATCGCCGCGGCCCCCTTGGCGGGGGCGCTCGCCGAACGCGTGCGCAGGCCGGTGCTCTTCCACGCCACCGCGCTGGGCGGCTTCGCCCTCGCCGTCCTGATCCTTGCGCTCCTCACCGGCCGCGCCCCGGTCGCGGTCGTCCTCGTCGTCGCCCTGCTCGGGGGCAGTTGCGGTCCGGTGGTCTCCGGCGGCCTCTCCAGCCTGGTCGCCTCCTTCACCCGCGCGGGGCGGGAGCGCGACCGTGCCTACGCCCACGACGCCACGGTGTACAACGCCGCCTCGGTCGCGGGGCCGGCCCTGGCGGCATCGACGGCGGCGGTCGCGGGGCCGGGAGCCGCCGTCGCGGGCCTGGGCTGCTCCGCTGCCGTCGCGGCGCTCCTCGCCGCGTTCCTGCCCGTCGGACACAGGACACCGACAGGCGCTGCCTCCGGAGCACGGGTGGGTCGTGTGGTGCGGGAACGGTCGCTGGGCGCCGATCTCGTGGCCGGGCTCGAGGCGGTGTGGGGCGTGCGGGAGCTACGGGCCGTCACCGCCGCCACCTGCGTCGGTTTCCTCGGGCTCGGTGGGCTGACCACGACGGCGGTGCTGCTGTCGGCCGAGCGGGGTCGGCCGGGCGACGGCGGCCTGCTGATGACCGCGTTCGCCGTCGGTGCGCTCGTCGGTTCGCTCGCCGTGGACCGGCTGTGGCCGCGCCTGCCGGCCGGACAGCTGGTCGGCGCGACGTTGCTCGGCACCGGCCTCGCCCTGGCCGCGGCGGCCGTCGTGCCCTCACCGCTCCTGTGTGCGGCACTGTTCGGGGCGGCCGGGCTGTGCGACGGCCCGCTGCTGACGGCGACCCTGCGGATCCGGGCGGACCACGCCCCGACCGGTGTACGGACCCAGGTGTTCACTCTGGGGGCCGGGCTCAAGATCTCGGCGGCGGCGTGCGGCGCGGCGTTGACCGGGCTCGCGGCGCACGCGGCCCCTGCCGCGCTGCTCCTTGGCGCCGCCGCGCTGCAGATCGTCGCCGCCGCCCTCCACCACGTCCTCCGGCGTGCTCCCGGCCCTGATCGTGCCTCCGTGTCTCACCCGACGGGGTCCGGTGCCGGCTGACGCGGGCGGCGTCCGAGGAGTTCGGCGAGGCCGCGACGCGTGGCGGCGATGACGACCCGGTCCCCGGCCCCCAGCACACGGTCCGGTTCCAGCTGCCAGACGAGTCCCGCTCCATAGCGGCCGAGCGGCGCCGAACCCGTCGCCAGGGCGATCACCCGCCAGGCTCCCGGGCGGAACGCCTGCGCCACCGTCCGGTCCTCCAGCAGGGGGTTGCCCGCGGCCTCCACGGCCGCGAACAGCAGCACACGGCGCTCCACCGGGATGGCGCCCAGGATCTGGCGGCCCATCATGGCGCCGGCGAACGCGGGCGCGGCCAGATGGGAGACGCTGCGGCTGCGGGTGAGGGCGTCGGGATGGGCGGCGCGCAGGGTGCGGTAGACGACCGTGGCGAAGTCGTCGTCGTACAGCCGCAGGGCGACCCGGAGATCGGCCTTGACGGAGCGGGCGGAGAGCGCGGCCTCAAGGTTGGTGATGTCGATGCTGGTCAGCGCGAGGAGGGCGTGGGCCCGGTGGATACGGGCGGCCTCCAGGACGCCCTCCTCGGTGACGTCCCCGATGACGGTGGGCACGCGCAGCCGGCGCGCCAGCGCGATACCGCGCGCCTCCGGGTCGGACTCGACGCACACCACGGGGATGTTCAGCCGGCGCAGTCGCGCGAGGACGCGCGTGCCGACCTTGCCGAGGCCGAGGAGCACCACGTGCCCGGACAGGCCGCGCGGCGGGCGGCGCAGCGAGGTCGCCGTCCGGAAGGTGCCAAGGGCCTCCAGGATGCCCGCGATCAGAACGGGCATCAGGAGGAGGCCGACGAAGCCGGCGAGGATCTGCAGCACCTGACGGCTCGTCGCCTCTTCGACGGCCGGGTCCCCGATGGCGAAGATGTCGAGCAGCGTGAGGTAGGCGGCGTGCAGGGGGTGGTCCCCGGTGGTGAGCCAGGAGGCGAGGGCGATCGCGCCGACGGCGGCCCCCACGCCCGCGAGCGACCAGCGCAGACGGCGGGAGAAGAGCGAGCCGACGGGCAGGGCGGAGCCGCCGAACCGCTTCGAGGGCAGGGTCGGACCGGCGTACGTGATCGCTTCGAGCGCGACCGTGCCCCGGCCGGGAGCGGCCGCGACCGCCCGGTCGTCGGGCAGCAGCAGCGGGCCCTGGTCGCCGCTGCGCTCCGAGCCCTCGCAGCCGGCCGGGTCGTTGGTGGTCGCCGACAGCAGGGCGAGCGTGCACAGCCCCGGGTCGGCGACCTCGCCGCGGGCGGGCGGAGTCCGCTCGACGGCGTGCAGCAGCAGACCGCCGGCCTGCACGACCTTGCTCGTGCCGGCGACGGCGGTGGCCGCGAGAGCGGGGGCCGCGGTGTCCGCGTCGGAGAGCACGGTCGTCGAGGCGTCGAGGAGCTTGGGGTCGAGACAGGGCTCGGCGACGGCGGCGGCCTGGTCCAGGAGCGTCGCCAGGTGCTGGCCGAGCTTGCGGTTGTAGAGCCGGATGACCAGGCGAAGGCGTGGATTGAGGCGCCGGGCGGCGAGCGCGGACCGGATGTTCGTCTCGTCGTCGTCGTGGACGAGGGCGAGAGCGGCGGCCTGCTCCACCCCCGCGTCGAGCAGCACGGCGTCGTCGACCTCGGCCGTCTCCACGAGGCGGACGGACCGCCCGGCGGGCGCGCCCCGCTGTTCCCCGACGGCCGTGCGCGTCACGGCGGCGGTCACCCGTCCGAAGAGCGCGGAGGCGCGACCGGGGCGGCCCGCGGGCTGCTGCGGAGTGTCGGACCGCGCCGGTACGAGAAGGGTGACCCGCTCCCCGTAGACCTCGTGGAGCTCACCCGCGAGCCGGTGGGCGAGCACATCGTCCCCGCAGACGATCATGTGGCCGACCGGGGCGGGCTGGGGCTGCCGCTCGGCCCGGAACACGGGCGCGCCGAACGGCACGCCCTGCGGCTCGGCGGCGGGCGGGCGCTCCACGGGATCCGGGGGAACGGGCGTGCTCTGGTACGGAAGTGAGGACACGTCACCAGGATGCCCTGCCCCTCCGACAGTCCGGCCACCGGTCGCCGTTCACCCGCCCGCCACAGGCGTACGCCGGTCGGCGCACTTCGATCTGCGGGCGCCGCCCCCGCTCCCTACGGTGGCTGAATGATCGTCACGTCAGCTGTCCGTCACGCTGCCGCCGGTACCGCGGCGCTGCTGCTCGTGCTGCCCGCCCCGGCGGCCACGGCATCCTCCGTCACCGAACCCACGCCTCCCGCCGCCCGCTTCGTCGATCCCGCCCGGCTGCACCGCTCGGGCACCCAGGTCCAACCGCTGTCCGGCGCGCCGGACGCGCCTTCCTCCGTCTCCGCGCTGTCGTGGCTGGTGGCGGACGCCTCGACCGGCGAGGTCCTGGCCGCGCGCAACGCGCATCGCCGGCTGCCACCGGCCAGCACGCTCAAGACGCTGTTCGCGGTGACGGCGCTCCCCCGCGCCGACCAGGAGCAGAAGCACACCGTCACCGAGTCCGAGCTGGAGGGAATCGGCGAGGGAAGCAGCCTGGTGGGGGTGCAGGCCGGCTACACGTACAAGGTGTCGGACCTGTGGAACGGGGTCTTCCTCAACTCGGGCAACGACGCCGTCCGGGTGCTCGCCGCGATGAACGGCGGCTGGAAGTCCATGGCCCGTCAGATGCAGGAGAAGGCCCGCGCGCTGGGGGCGCGCGACACGCGGGTGGTGTCGCCGGACGGGTACGACGAGCCCGGGCAGGTGTCGTCCGCCTACGATCTGGCGATCTTCGGCCGAGCGGGGCTGCAGGACCCGGCGTTCGTCCGGTACTGCTCCACGGCGTACGCGGACTTCCCCTCGGGGAGCTGGTCGTACGGCATCCGCAACACCAACAGACTGCTGACCGGGGCGGACGGGGTGAAGCGCTATCCGGGGCTCATCGGGATCAAGAACGGCTATACGAGCGAGGCGGGGAACACGCTGATCGCAGCGGCGCGCCGGGGCCCGCGGACGCTGGTGGTCTCGGTGATGAACCCGCAGTCGGGCGGCGGGTTCGCCGTGTACGAGGAGGCGCGCACGCTCCTCGACTGGGGGTTCGAGGCGGCGGACCGGGTCCAGCCGGTGGGCTCCCTCGCGCCGGCACGCGACGGGTCGAAGGAGTCGGTGAAGCAGGCGGCGAAGGAGCAGTCGGGGCACAAGACGGTGCCGCAGGCGGGTCCGGAGGCGAAGAAGGAAGCGGAGAAGGCAGCAGGGAAGGACGCGGGGAGGGACGCGGGGAGGGAAGCGCGGGACCGGACGGGGGCGGGTGCGGCGGGTGCGGCGGGTCCGCCCGCGGGGTCGGCCACGGCGGGTCCGCCTGCGGGCTCGGTCGCGGGCTCGGCGGAGGTGGCCGCTCCCGCCGCGCCGGAGAAGCCGGGGACCGTCTCCCGCGACGACGTCCCCTCCCGTCCCTGGGCGGGGCTGCCCCTGGCGTTGGTAGGGGCGTCGCTGGGCGCCGCGCTCTCCCTGTGGATGTGGCGCAGGCGCTCGGACCGGCGGAGCGACGAGGGCGTCTGACGGATGAGTCCCGTGCTCACCACGGTGCGGTGAGCACGGGACTCCCCTGCGGGGTCAGGCCGGCAGGAAGTCGCCGAGCAGCACGGCGAACTCCTTCGGGTCCACCAGCCGGATACCCAGCTCCTCGGCCTTCGTCCGCTTGGATCCGGCCTTCTCGCCCGCGACGACGAGGCCGGTGCGCTTGGAGACGCTGGAGGAGGACTTGCCGCCGGCGCGTTCGATCAGCTCGTTCATCTGATTGCGGCTCAGGGCCTCCAGGGGGCCGGTCATGGCACCGGTGACGACCACCGACAGGCCCGCGAGCGGACCGGCCGCCTCGGCGGTGGAGGCATCGGCCCCAGGCCCGGACCCGGACCCGGAGTCGGACGCGGTCCCCGGCGGGGGCGGCGGGGTGGCCCCGGGCTCGGTCATGTTCACCCCGGCGGCGACGAGCTTGTCGACGACAGCGGCGAGCTCGGCCAGCTCGGTGACGATGACCGGCGCCTTCTCCGCCCCGATCCCCTCGACCTGCTGCATCGCCTCCGCGTCGGCCGCCCGTACGGCGTCCATGGTGGCGAAGTGGCGGGCTATGCGACGGGACATGGAGCGTCCCGTCCCCCGGATGCCGAGGGCGCACAGAACGCGGCCGAGCGGCCGGGTGCGCGCGGTGGCGATCGCGGCCAGCAGGTTGTCCGTGCTGGTCTCACCCATCCGGTCGAGCCCGAGCAGTTGCTCCCGTGTGAGGGTGAACAGGTCGGCCACGTCCGCGACCAGGGCGGCGTCGACGAGCTGGACGATCCTGCTCGCGCCGAGCCCCTCGATGTCGAGCTGGTCGCGGCCCACCGCGTACGAGAGCGAGGCCACGAGGTGACAGTCGCGTCCGCGGACACATCGCCAGCGCTGCTCGCTGCGGTCGATCTCCGAGCCGCACTGCGGGCAGGACTCGGGGAAGTCGATCGGCTCCTCCTCACCGGTCCGCAGGTGGGCGACGGGCGCCTCGATCCGCGGAATGATGTCGCCCGCCTTGTAGACCATCACCTGGTCGCCCAGGCGCAGATCGCGGCGGGTGATGTCGGAGGGGTTGTGCAGCGTGGCGTACGTGACGGTGCTGCCGTCGATCTCCACCGGCTCCAGGACGGCGCGGGGCGCGATGACGCCGGTGCGGCCCACGTTCCACTCGACCGCGAGCAGGCGGGTGACCTTCTCCACGGCGGGGAGCTTGTACGCGATGGCCCAGCGCGGCGCGCGGGAGCCGGCGCCGGCCTCGCGCCGGTCGGCGGCGAGGTCGGCCTTGATCACGATCCCGTCGATCCCGAACGGCAGTTCGGCGCGCAGGGCGGCTATCTCGGCGACGCGGGCCAGCACCGCCTCCGTGCCGGTGACCGTGCGCCCGGGCACGGCCGTGGCACCCGAGGTGTGCAGGCCGAGGGCGACCGCCCGCGCGATCAGCTCGCTGTGGGCGAGATCGTCCAGGCCGTCCGGGTCCACGACCGCGACCTCCCCCGCGGCCGGGTCCTGGGCGTCGGCCGTGGACAGCGGGAGCATGTCGTAGGCGAAGAAGGTCATCTCCACCCGGTACGGGCGGTCCTTGGCGCGCAGCGTGCCGGCCGCCGCGTTGCGCGGGTTGGCGAACGGCTCACCGCCGTGCGCCACCCGTATGGGGTTGGCCGCCTCGAACTGCTCGGTGGTCATCAGCACTTCGCCGCGTATCTCGACCGTGACGGGCTCGGCGAGCCGCTCCGGCAGGCCCACGATCGTGCCCCTCGCGTGCGACACGTCCTCCCCGGCCGTGCCGTCGCCCCGCGTGACGAGCCGGGTCAGCCGCCCTCGCTCGTAACGGGCGGCGATCGCCAGTCCGTCGAGCTTCGGCTCGACGCTCCACCGCTCGACACCGCGGCCGATCCGGCGCTCGAGAGACGCGGCCCAGCTCGTGAACTGCTCGGCCGAGAACACGTTGTCGAGCGAGAGCATCGGCCTGGTGTGCGGTACGTCTCCGTCGGCAGCGCCCCCGGCGACCTTGCCGGTCGGGGAGTCGGCGCGCACCTCGTCGGGGTGCTGGGCCTCCCATGCCTCGATCGCCCGGCCGAGGCGGTCGTAGGCGTCGTCGTCGAGCGGGGACGTACCGCCCGCGTAGTACGCGGCGGCGGCCTGCTTGGCGTCCTCGACCGCCTGTGCGTACGCGGCGGCATCGGCAAGAACCGGAGTCGTTGTCATGGTGTCCATCGTGCCGGGCACCACTGACAATCGGCCCCGGGCGCCGACGTACGCACGCTGCCCGTCGCGTCGGGCGGACGCCACTGCTTCTTCAGCTCGGCTTCTTCAGCTCCACCAGGACTTCTTCAGCTGGGCCAGGACCTCGGCCTGATGTGCCGGGACCAGCGGACGACCAGGCGCAGCAGACAGCACAGGGTCAGCACCCACATGGCCGCGAAGACCCAGATCAGCGCGGGGTGCCCGGTCGCGACCGCGAGCACCAGGAGGCCGAGGGTCAGTACCCCGAGCAGTACGACGCCCAGCGCCGCCCGGTGTCCGCCCAAGCTGAACCTGCCGCCTCCCCCGCGACGTCCCCTGCGTCGCATGGTGCGGAGTCCGCGCTCCAGCGCCTCGTCCTCGCTGAGCGCCTCCTCGATCTCGGCCAGGATGCGCCGCTCACGCTGTGAGAGCCGGGCCTCGTCCATCGCCGACACCTCCCGGTGGACACCGGATCCGTTCCGCCCAGGCGGGTACCCCGGCGGAGCCCTTCGGACACTCGAGCGAGGCGGACCGGTAGAATCCTGAGCGGACGCGATCATTCCGGACAACCACTCGGTGGAGGGACGGGAGGAGTCGTGACGACGTCTGCGGCGGAAGCCCCGGAGCCCGGCACCAGCGGTCTCTCGGCCGAGAACAGACGCCTGCGTGCCGAACTCACCCGCCGGCATCTCATCGACCTGGCCACGGGTGTTCTCGCGGCCCAGCTCGGCGCGTCCCCCGCCGATGCGGCGGAGCACCTGGACTCCCTCTCCCATGCGACGGGCCTCGGCATCGAGGATCTCGCCGCCGACATCGTCAACGCCGTCGCCGGGACCACCGCCGCGGGTCCCGCACGCACCCCCTCGGGACGCACCGCGACCGGAGCCGAGTCCGCGATCCTTTCGGCGGACGAGCCCCCGGCCCCGCCCGTCGTGTTCAGCACCCCCGCCGAGCGGCGCACCCGGATCGCGGCCACGGCGGCCGAGACCATGGACACCGTCGGCGAGGCGGCCCGTGCCCTCCTGGAGGGCGGCCTCGTGCCGCTCGGGGCGGAGAGCCTCTGGCTCTGGCGGCGTGACGCGTCGGGTTGTCTGCGCCTGGCCGGGCACGCGGGAGTCGGGGCGGCGGAGGCGGGCGCCTGGCAGTGGATCCCCCCTGCGGCCCCTCCGGCTTTCCGCTCGGCGCTCTCCGACGGGTCGCCAGTCTGGCTGGACTCCGGCCCCGAGGACGGCGAGGTGCTGCCGGGCCCCGGGCCGCACGCGGCGCGGGCGCTGCTCCCCCTGCGCCTGCGCGGGACGACGGTGGGCCTGGCCCTGGTCGCCTGGCCGGGGCCGCGTCCGTTCGACGACGGGCTGCGCAGGGCGCTGGTGGGCCTGACGGACGTGGCCGGTACCGTCCTGGACGCGGCCGACTCGCCCCCGCCGGCCACGCCGGTCCTGGTGGACGTCCTGGACGCCCTCGTCCATCCCGCGATGCTCCTGAAGGTCGCCCCGGACAGCGCGCAGACGGCGGTCGAGCACCTCAACGAGTACGCCGTGGCGGCGCTCGGCGGCACGCCTCCCGCCGAGGACCGTTCCCTGTCGCTGCTCCTCCCCCGGGTCCACGCGGACCTCGCCCATCTCGCACGCCGCGCCCAACGGACCGCGCGCACCCAACGGCTGGCCCGGCTGCCCACGTCCGCGGACACCGGTTCGACCGACGAGGCGCCGCTCCTCGACGTACGCGTGCTGCCGGCGGGCGCCGAGCGGGCGGTGGTGCTGTGGCACGAGGCCACGGATCCGGGGCTCGCCTCGGAGCGTGCGATGTCCCGGCTGCAGAGCGTGGCCCTCTTCCAGGACAGCCTCACAGGCGGCGACACCGTCTGGTCGGAACAGGCCTATGCCGTCTTCGGCCGGGGGCGGGACGAGCCTCCCGTACCGCTGCTGGGGATGCGGGGACTCGTCCACCCGGAGGACGGCGAGGCGTTGACCGACTTGCTCAGGACGCTGGTGGAGCGGCGCACGGGCGCGCAGACGGTGCTGCGGATCGTTCTCGGCGACCGGACCGTCCGCCATGTCCGGGTGGCGGCGGAGCCGCTCCTCGACGCCGGTGCGGTCACCGGTCTCGCCGGGGTGTACCAGGACGTGTCGGCGAGCCGGCGCACCGAGGCCGCGCTGACCGCGACGTTCGACCAGCTCACCGCCGTGCGGACGCAGGCCGAGCTCAGGCACCAGATGGCCCTGCAGCTGCAGCAGGCGATCGTGCCCGAGGTCCCCGATCTGCGGGATCTTCCGGGCCTGGTGGTGGCCGCCCGTTACCGGCCCGCGGCCGAGGAGTACCGGGTGGGCGGGGACTGGTACGACGTCCAGCCGCTGCCGAGCGGGAAGGTCCTCGTCACGGTCGGCGACGTGGCGGGGCACGGCATCGACTCGGTCACCGGCATGGTGGCGCTGCGCAACGCCCAGCGCGGCCTCGCGTGTACCGGCGACTCACCGCGGCGGCTGATGGCATGGCTCAACGAGATGACGCTGCGCACCAGCGGACAGCCCACGGCGACCGCGGTGTGCGCGCTGTACGACCCCGAGGACCGCGGCCTCGTCTGGTCGAACGCCGGGCACCTGCCGCTGCTGCTCCTGCGTGACGGCGTGGCACGGCTCCTCGACCCGCCGCAGGACATCCTGCTGGGCGCGGTGCCCTCGTACGCGTATGAGGAGCGCCGCACCTCGCTGCGGCCCGGTGACACGCTGCTGCTCTACACGGACGGGCTGGTCGAACGGCGCCACGACGGGCTCGACCACGGACTCGCGCAGCTCGTCGCGGCGGCGGAACGGCTCAGTGGTTACCCGCCGGACGAGCAGGTGGAGCGGCTCCTGGGCGCGGCGACCGGAGACACGGACGACGACACGAGCATCGTCGCGGTACTCGTACGGTGACCAGTCGCGGTACTCGTACGGTGACCAGTCGCGGTACTCGTACGGTGACCAGGGGTTCGGGGCGATCCGGACGCGGTGTCATCCGGCCAGCCACTGCCGGACCTTGGCCATCAGCTCGTCGGCGTCGACGGGTTTGGCCACGTAGTCGCTGGCCCCGGCGGCCAGGGCCCGCGCCCGGTCGCCGGGCATGGCCTTGGCGGTGACGGCGATGACCGGCAGGTGGGCGCGGCCGGCCAGGTTGCGGATGGCGTCGGTGGTGGCGTACCCGTCCATGCCGGCCATCATGACGTCCATCAGGACGAGTTCGATCTCGTCGTGGGATTCGAGCAGGTCGAGGCCGGCGCGACCGCTGTCGGCCTGGAGCACCCGGACTCCGTGGCCTTCCAGCACCTCGGTGAGCGCGTAGACGTTGCGCACGTCGTCGTCGACCACGAGGACGGTGCGGCCGGCGGTCCGGGGGTCGTGTTCACCGGTGGTGCGCTCGCCCCGCCTGCCGGTGCCGGTGTCCGTGCCCCCGTCCGCGGCCACGGCGCCGGGACCGCTGGGCGCGCCCACCGGAGCCGTGCGGGGGGCGGGCAGATAGAAGGTGAACCGGCTGCCCTGGCCGGGCGTGGAGCGGACGTCGATGGCGCCGCCGAGCAGGCCGGCGACCTCGCGGCTGATGGAAAGCCCGAGTCCGGTGCCTCCGTACCGGCGGGCCGTGGTGCCGTCGCCCTGCTGGAAGGCGCCGAAGATTCCCTCCAGGCGCTCGGCGGGGATCCCCACCCCGCTGTCGCTGATGTGGAAGGCGAGCACGGGTCCGCTGCCGCGCAGCCCGGGCGGCGGCTCGTCGGCGCCCGCGTGCTCGATCGTCAGCTCGACCCCGCCCTCGTCGGTGAACTTCAGCGCGTTGGACAGCAGGTTGCGCAGGATCTGCCGCAGCCGCGACTCGTCGGTGGTCAGCTCCTCGGGCACGTCCGAGGAGACCGTGATCGAGAAGGTCAGCCCTCGCTCGTCCGCCACGGGTCCGAAGGTCGCCTCCAGATACTCCAGGAGCTGGTGGAGCGGGAAGCGTTCGGGGCGGATGTCCATCTTGCCCGCCTCGACCTTGGACAGGTCCAGGATGTCGTTGATCAGCTGGAGCAGGTCGGAGCCGGCGGAGTGGATGACCTCCGCGTAGTCGACCTGCTTCTCCGTCAGATTCCCCTCCGGGTTCTGGGCCAGCAGCCGGGCCAGGATCAGCAGGCTGTTGAGCGGGGTGCGCAGCTCGTGGCTCATGTTCGCCAGGAACTCGGACTTGTACATGGAGGTGCGGGACAGCTGCTGGGCGCGCGCCTCCAGCTCCTGACGGGCCTGTTCGATGACGAGGTTCTTGGACTCGATGTCCTTGTTGCGTTCGGCGAGCAGCGCCGCCTTCTCCTTCAGTTCGGCGTTGGAGCGCTGCAGTTCCTGCTGCCGCTCCTGCAACTCCTGGGAACTGGAGCGCAGTTCGTCGGTAAGCCGCTGGGACTGGGCGAGCAGTTCGTCGGTACGGAGGTTGGCGACGAGCGAGCTGACGACGGCTCCCGCGGTGTCCACGAACTGGTCGAGGAAGTCGCGGTGGATGGCGGTGAAGGGCCGGAGCGAGGCGAGTTCGACGGCGCCGAGGACCTGGTCCTCGACGACGATCGGCAGGATGATCAGCATGACCGGTTCGCCGGAGCCCGCCGCGGAGGCGACGGTGGCGTAACCGGCCGGCACCTGCTCCACGACGACGGTGCGCCGGTCGTGGGCGGCCTGGCCGACGAGCGACTGGCCGAGCCGGAAGCGGCGGGGCGGGAAGGCGGGGTCGTCGGGGGCTCCGTAGGAGGCGGTCACGACGAGTTCGGTGCCGCGCGCGTCGTGCCGGGCGAGGAAGAACGCGCCGTACTGGGCGGAGACCAGCGGCGGCACCTCGGTCATGATGAGTTCGGCGATGTCGGTCAGGGTGCGGGTGCCCTGCATGCGTGCGGCGATCCGGGCGATGTTCGTCTTCAGCCAGTCCTGCTCCTCGTTGGCGCGGGTGGTGGCCCGCAGCGATTCGACCATCGCGTTGATGTTGTCCCGCAGCTCGCCGACCTCGCCGGGGGCCTCGACGGTGATGGAGCGGGTGAGGTCGCCCTCGGCGACCGCGCCGGTGACCTCGGCGATGGCGCGGACCTGCCGGGTCAGGTTCCCCGCGAGTTCGTTGACGTTCTCCGTGAGCCGCTTCCAGGTCCCGGAGACTCCTTCGACCTCCGCCTGACCGCCGAGCTTGCCCTCCGTGCCGACCTCGCGGGCCACCCGCGTGACCTCGGCGGCGAAGGAGGAGAGCTGGTCGACCATGGTGTTGATGGTGGTCTTGAGCTCCAGGATCTCGCCGCGCGCGGACACGTCGATCCGGCTGGTCAGGTCGCCCTGGGCGACGGACGTGGTCACCTGGGCGATGTTGCGCACCTGGTTGGTGAGGTTGTCGGCCATGGAGTTGACGTTGTCCGTGAGGTCCTTCCAGGTGCCGGAGACGCCATGGACCGTGGCCTGACCGCCCAGCTTCCCCTCGGTACCGACCTCGCGGGCGACCCTCGTGACCTCCTCGGCGAAGGAGGACAGCCGGTCCACCATCGTGTTGATGGTCTCCTTCAGCTCCAGGATCTCGCCGCGCGCGTCGACCCGGATCTTCCGCGTGAGGTCGCCCCGGGCGACGGCGGTCGCGACCTGGGCGATGGACCTGACCTGGGAGGTCAGATTGTCGGCCATGGTGTTCACGCCGGAGGTCAGCTCGCGCCACACACCGCTCACCCGTGGCTCGCGGGCCCGGCCGCCGAGGAGTCCCTGTCCGCCGACCTCGCTGGCGACGCGGGTGACCTCGGAGGTGACCAGAGAGAGCTGGTCGACCATGTCGTTGTAGACGGCCGCGATCTCGCCGAGGATGCCTCTTGCGGAGTCGGGCAGGCGGACGGAGAGATCACCGTCGCGTACGGCGGTGAGCCCGGCGAGGAGCCTTCCCAGCCCGTCCTCGCCCAGCTGTTCCGTGGGTACGCGCGGCTCGGACGCGGGCGTTCGGGGGGAACTCTCCATCGCGGACCTCGCGCGGCGCGGATACGGCAGGGAAGCGGATCGGATCCCGCCACGGGTACGGGGTGCGCCCCGCGACGGCCTCCGCCCCGCTTCTCCACTCTAGGCACGACGGGGGCGGGCGGCAGCGTCGGCGGAGGGGGTGCCGTCGGCGGGGGCGGTTCCGTCTTCGGGAGCGGCCCGCGTCATCTCCACCTCGAACCAGACCGCCTTGCCCTCGCCGCGCGGAAGCGAGCCCCACGCCGTGGAGAGCCGTTCGAGCAGATAGAGACCATGGCCCGAGGACCGGCTCGCGACGTGTGGGCCGTGGGGGTGCGGACGTACCGGGCTGGTGTCGCTGACCTGCACCCACAGCCGGTCGTCGGTGCGGTCGAGCCGGAGTTCGTACGGGGTGCCGCCGTGCGTGTACGCGTTGGTGACGACCTCCGAGACCAGGAGCAGGACGTCCTCGACAAGGATCTCCGCCGCGCCGCCCACGTGGCCGAACCAGTCGCGGAGCGCCTGGCGGGTGAGGTCGCGACACTCCCCCACCACCCCCGGGGCCTCGCCCAGTGCGAACCGGCGTGCGGTCATCGTCATGTCACGCCGCTGCCCGGACATTCAGTGTCAAATCACCCGAAAGGGGAATGTTTCCTTCAGGACCTCGAACGACGGACCCCGCCGCCCGCCCGGTGGCGCAGGCCCAAGCCACCCGTCGAGGGAGTCTTATGTCCACCCACCACAACCCGACATCCGCGGAACCCGCCGCCGTGCGGCGCCGGGCGCTCGACGGCCTGCCCGAGATCGACCGGCCCACCGAGGTGAGCACGACGGACGCCCAGACGCTGTCCACGGCGCTCTTCACCCGCCTGGAGGGCCTGGAGGAGGGCACGCCCGAGCACGCGTACGTACGGAACACCCTGGTGGAGCTGAATCTCAGCCTCGTGAAGTTCGCGGCCCGCCGGTTCCGGAACCGGGCCGAGCCGACGGAGGACATCATCCAGGTCGGCACGATCGGCCTGATCAAGGCGATCGACCGGTTCGAGGTGGGCCGCGACGTGGAGTTCTCCGCGTTCGCGCTGCCCACGATCGTCGGCGAGATGAAACGCTTCTTCCGGGACACCAGCTGGTCCGTCCAGGTGCCGCGACGGCTCCAGGAGCTGCGGATCGAGCTTGCGAAGGCCGTCGACACCCTGGAGCAGCGTCTGGGCCGGCGTCCGACCCGGGCCGAGCTGGCGGCGTATCTGCACATCGGCGAGGAGAGAGTGGCGGAGGGCGAACAGGCGTCGAACGGCTACGTCGCCCGCTCGCTCGACACCCCGGCCGGCGACGACGAGTCGGCCGTCACCGCGGGCGCCCGGCGCCTCGGCGAGGAGGAGCGCGCGTTCGAGCTGATCGACTCGCTGGAGTCGCTCAAACCGCTGATCGCCGGGCTCGACGCGCGAGACCGCACGATCCTCGCACTCCGCTTCGGCGAGGAGCTGACCCAGGCGCAGATCGGCGAGCGGCTCGGCCTCTCGCAGATGCACATCTCGCGGCTGCTCGCCCGGATCCTGGACGAGCTCAGGGCCGGGCTCCTCGAGGACAGCGACAGCCCGCACCGGGCCTCGGCGGGGTGAGGCGGGCTCTCGTCGGGTGAGGCGGGTTCCGAGCTTCCTTGTCGAGGGAGCCGGGTTCCGGGCGCTTCCCGACCGTTCCGACGGCCGACCCATGCAGGGTCGGCCGTCGGCCGTCCCGTTCAGGGCCCGCCTTCAAGGCCCGCCGTGCCCGTTCAGTGCCCGCAAGGTGCCTGTACAGGGCTCACGGCCGGCCGTCGCGGTTCCAGGGCGGGCGGGACGGACGGCCGACCTCCAGCCACACCACCTTGCCGCGCTCGCGGGGCTCGGATCCCCAGTCCCCCGCGAGCCGGTCCAGGACCATCAGCCCGTGCCCGCCCGGCAATGACGGCGCCCGGGGCTGCCGACGCCTCGGGTGCTCAGGGTTCGCGTCGGAGACCTCCACCCGCAGGCCTCCCTGGCGATGGCGCAGAACGAGTTCCTCGGGCCCTCCCGCGTGCAGACAGGCGTTGGTGACCACCTCGGAGACCAGGAGCAGCACGTCGTCCACGCGCTCCCGGGCCTCGTCGTCCTCTGCGGGGATCCAGCCCCAGTCGGCGAGCGCCTCGGCGGTGAAGTCGCGGCAGCGCATCACCACGCCCTTGGTCCCGAACAGCACGAGGCGCCGGACCTGGCCTTCTTCCGAGGTTTTCTCGCCCACCGCTCCCTCCGTCATCGCCCGCCTAGCCGTCCGCCCGTCGATCCGTGAGCGCCTCGGCCACGTTCTCGTACACCCGGAAGACGGTCCGGGCCCCCGTGATCTCGAACATCCGGGCCACCGGCGGTCGCAGCCCGGCCAGTTCAAGGCGGCCGCCCGCCTCCAGCGCGTGGAGACGGGCCCGCAACAGCACGTTCAGTCCTGTCGAGTCGCAGAACCGCAGCCCCTCGCAGTCGACGAGGATCCGAACCGCGCCGGCCCGTTCCTCCAGCGACCCGCGCAGCGCGTCCGCGGTGTCGTGGTCGAGCTCCCCCGCGAGGGACAGCACCACGACTCCGGGCTGCGGCCCGGGTGCCGCCGTCACGCTGAACCGCTCCGACGCCATCGGGTCACCCGCCTCCTCCGCTTCCGTACAGGGGCTTCTACCCCACTCATGCCCCGGAACGCGACCTTTGCCCCATCCGGTCAGGAGCCGGGGGTCCTTCCCGGTCAGGAGCCGGGGAGTCCTTCGAGTGTCTGCCGGGACGCGGCTTTCGCCTTGCCCACGTACCGCTCGGCGGCGTGGACCGCCTCCCGTGCCGTCCTCTCCCCCATCAGCACGCACAGCGTGTACGCCGTGTCCTCGAAGCGCCTGCGGATCGCCAGGTCGCACGGCCTGGCCAGGACCGCCCTCTCCTGAGCCCGGTAGTACCGCAGCAGCCGGTCGATCGTGTTTCTGTCGGGCAGCAGCATCATGTCCTCCTGGCACACCCCCCTTCGCTCCGTCGCTCCATATTCGGGTCACCTCGTCACCTGCGCGACCCACGCAGACACACTCCGTCACGGCCGTGGCCCGGCGTGCGCGCCCGGCGGGGATGACGGATGGTCGAATCATGAAGGCGAGCGAGGGACTGAAGGTGGTCGTCACGGGCGCCACGGGCAATGTCGGGACGAGCCTGGTCCGGGCACTGGAACAGGAGCCGCGGATCGCCTCCGTCCTCGGACTCGCCCGCCGCAGACCCGCGTTGACGCTGTCGAAGACCGAGTGGGCCGAGGTCGACCTGTCGCTCGAGGGCGACGAACCCCGACTCGCGCAGTACATCGAGGACGCCGACGCGGTCGTCCATCTGGCCTGGCGCTTCCAGCCGACCCACGACCCGGCCGAGACCTGGCGGTCGAACGTCCTGGGCTCGCTGCGGGTCTTCGACGCGGTGGCGACGGCACGGGTGCCCGTCCTGGTGTGCGCCTCGTCCGTCGGGGCCTACTCCCCGGGTCCCCCGAACGGTGCCGCCGTCTCGGAGTCGTGGCCGACACACGGCTGGCCGGGCGCCGCCTACACGCGCGAGAAGGCGTATCTGGAACGGGTTCTGGACACCTTCGAGCGCGACCATCCGCAGACCCGGGTGGTGCGGATGCGGCCCTGCTTCCTCTTCAAGGAGGAGTCGGCCAGCGGGCAGCGCCGGATCTTCGCGGGCCGCTTCTTCCCGGGCGCGCTGGTCCGCCCCGACCTGCTGCCGCTCCTTCCCGAGCTGGAAGGACTCCGCTTCCAGGCGATGCACACGGACGACGCGGCCGACGCCTACCGCCGGGCGCTCGTACGGGACGTCCGGGGCGCCTTCAACCTGGCGGCGGAACCGGTGATCGACACCGCGGCCCTCGCCTCGCTCCTGGACGCCCGACCGGTGAAGATGCCGAGCGGCGCGGTACGGGGCCTGCTCTCGACGGCCTGGAAACTGCGGGTGGTACCCGCGTCCCCCGACCTCTTCGACGCCGTGCTGCGGCTGCCGCTGCTCGCCACGGAGCGCGCCCGCCGGGAGCTCGGCTGGGAGCCGTCCACGACCTCTCTGGAGGCCCTCGGCGCGTTTCTGCGCGGTGTACGGGCGGGCAGCGGCGACGAGACGGCTCCGCTCGCCGGGCGCCGTATCGGCTGACGGCTCGGCCCGGGCCGGGTCCGCATGGGCGGGAACGAATCGGGTAGCAGCGCTGTCGTACCCCATGCCTCCCACGAGGCCCTGTCCCGAGAGACGAGCACATCATGGTTTCCCTCGCCGATCCGGCGTCGGCCGTTCCGCTCCGTGAAGGTCGTACCGTCCGCCTGCTCGGACTGGCGCTCCGGTTCACCGGCCCGGGCGAGATCACACTGCCGGTGCCCGCGTCGGGGACGACGGTGGCGGACCCGTTCACGGTGAAGGAGGGCGCGGAATTCCGCGCCGTGGTGCGTTTCCAGGTCGACGGTCGGTCGGTGACCGGCCTGAAGGTGGTCGACGAGCGGAGCAAGGACGGCGTGGAGGTCGGCGGGCACGAGGTGATGCTCGGGGACTTCCGGCACGGCGGACCGTACGATCTGGAGCTTCCGCCCGAGCGTGTCCCGAGCGGCCCTCGGGCGCGCGGGGTCTACGAGGTGTCCGCCGCGCTGGTCGACGGGGCGGGGCATGTGCTCGACCGGCGGGACTACCGTTTCGAGGTCAAGAAGGACTGGGAACCGCCCTTCGCCTGACGGCTCCCGTCACCCCCGTCGCCTGACCGCTCCCATGACCCCCTTTCGCCTCACGGCTCCTGATCCCCTTTGCCTCACGGCTCCCCGCGGCCCCCTCCGCCTCACGGTCCCGTGATCCCCTTAGCCTCACGGCTCCCCGCGGCCCCGTCCGACTCTCCTCAGACGCGGTAGGCCTGCCAGTCCACGATGCTCATGGCGGCGCCCGCCGCCTCCCGGCCGCGGCAGTGGGCGCGGTGCCGGTCCGCGATGCCGTCGAGGTCGAGGTGGCGCCCGAACGCGGGCCGTGCGGCGAGGCGTTGGGCGTAGGCCCACAGGGCGGGATGGCCCGCGACGCGGTCCATGGCACCGGCGTCCAGGTGCCAGCGGTGCACGGTGTCCAGTTGGAGGAGGGTCACCCAGACATGCACGTCGGCGGCGGTGATCTCGTCGCCGAGTACGTACGGCTGCCGTGCCAGCCGTCGCTCCAGCCTGCCGAGGGCGGCGAAGAGCACGGAGAGCGGGTCGTGGTGCGCGGCCAGGTCGTCGAGGCCCAGTTCACCGGCGCGCTGCGCGGCACCGTTGACGCTGCGCTCGCACAGGTCGCCGATCGCGTCGATCTCGGCCTCACGCCCCGTCGGTAGCAGATCCGGGCCGGTGTCGCGGAAGCGCAGCGCGAGATCGCGGAGGATGTCGGGGACGTGCGTGCTGACGATCCGGCCGGTCCAGCCGTCGCTGAGCACCGGGCCGGCCGCCGGCCCGGCGTACTGATGGGCACTGGCCTCGTACAGCGGGCGCAGCGTGGCGTAACCGCCGCCAGGTGTGTCGGGGGTGGCGGGCAGCAGCGTCAGGGGAAGCGTGTCCTCGAGTCCGAGCAGGCTGTGGGTGACGGCGATGCTCAGACAGCGGGGGCAGGAGAGCGCCAGGTGGAGCCGGTAGCGGTGCGGTACGGGGTAGTGGCCGCTGCGCACGTCGCAGCCGATCCGGCCACGGAAGACGGGGGCGACGACGGACGGGGTGATGGACATGCTTCTCCCTTGGGGGTGCTCGGTGCTGGGTCACGACGGCATGCGACGGCGTCGGCGTCTGCGTCGGCACGCGCTCGGAGGCAGCAGAGATACGGGAAGGAGGTCCTGCGGAAAGGGGGCGGGAGGCTCAGACCAGGGAGCCGGCGCCCCGGAGGCTCCCACGACTCGCCGCGCTGCACACACGCAGGAGGTCGATGTGGCGGCGGGAGGTCAGGGGCAGGGAGCGAGGCAGCCGGACGGTGCGAGCCGCGTCCGTTCCCGCCGTGAGCTCCATGGTTCCCTACCTGTTCGCTCGGTTTCCCGCCCCCGAGTGTCGGGGTGGTCACGGCCCGCGTCAAGGGTGCGGACACTCCCTCGATGCACAGCCTCGGGCGTACGAATCCGGTCACCGCTGTGCGGGATAATGCGGCCATGCGCATCTCAGCCAGAGCCGACTACGCGGTGCGTGCCGCGCTTCAGCTCGCCGCCGCCCAGGACGCGGGCCCGTTGAAGGCGGAGGCGATCGCGGAGGACCAGGACATCTCCCACAAGTTCCTGGAGGGGATCCTCGGCGACATGCGCCGGGGCGGTCTGGTGCTGAGCCAGCGGGGCGGGAACGGCGGTTACTGGCTGGCCCGACCGGCCGACACGATCTCCGTCGCGGATGTGATCCGGTGCGTGGACGGCCCACTGGTGTCCGTGCGCGGGGTACGCCCTCCGGAGCTCTCGTACACCGGCCCGGCCGAGTCGCTGCTCACGCTGTGGATCGCGCTGCGCGCGAACGTGCGCCAGGTGCTCGACGGGGTGTCGCTCGCGGACGTGGCCGCGGCGAAGCTGCCGGCGGGCATCTCCGAGCTGGCGGACGACCCTGAGGCGTGGACCAACCCCTGATCGTCTCGCCCCATGGGATTGATCTGTCCATGATGCGAACGCCTGTTGGGACCTGGGCAGACCCTCTGCCAATATCCCTACTATTCCAGTGGGAATACTAGGGATCATGTGAGGTGACGTGAGAACGCCGAAGAAGTCAGCGATACGGCCCACCTCCGGACCGGCCGACCGCCCGGCCGACGACGAGATCTGGCCCCGCGTCACCCGAGAGCTCGCCGACGACCTCGCGGTCGACGCGCCGGCCAGGGACCGGGCCGGCAAGCCCCCCTTCGACGAGGTGGCCCGGCTGCGGGAAGCCGGCCTGCCCGCGCTGCTCACCCCGCCGGGGCCGAGCCGCCGTGGCGCCGACTGGCGGGCCGCCTGTGCGGTGATCCGTGAGATATCCGCCGCGGACAGCTCGATCGGCGAACTCCTCGCCCACCACTACGTGTTGTCGTGGACCGCCCGCTTCCTCTCGGGAGGCGGCGGCGCGCCGGGCACACCGGAGAGTCTCGAGGACCGCACGACACAGGAGCGGTGGCTGCTCGCCGGTGGCATCGAACCGTCGCGGACGGGCGCCGAGCCCGAGCTCACCCTCACCCCGTCCGACGACGGTTACGTCCTCGACGGGCGTCGCTCCTTCTCGTCCGGCGTCGCCGTCGCCGACCGCCTGATCGTGGGGGCCCGGTGTACCGGGAGCGGGGACCTCCTGGTCGCGCTGGTGGATCCCGCGGATCCTGCGGTGTTCACCGACGCCGCCACCGACCGGATCGGCCAGCGCCTCGCCGGCGCCGGCACCGTGACCTTCGACCAGGTCCCGGTGGACGCCCGGGACATCCTGGGCGCGCTCCCCCGGGACGAGCACGCCGTGGCCCCCTTCACTACGCTGGCCCCGCTCGCCCTGCGGCTGCTCCTGGTCCACGTCGGCCTCGGGATCGCCGAGGGAGCGCTCGCTGAGGCCCGGGACATCAGCCGCGCCGCCCAGGCCGCGCCGCCGCCCGCCGACCCGCGCGCCGACGCCGACGCCTACCCGGTGGGCGGCGGGGAGGACCCGTACCTCCTGCTGGCGTACGGGGAGTTGGCCACCGCGGCGCACGCCGCCGCGGCGGTCGTGGAGCGGGCGACGGAGGCCCTGGCGCGCGGTCTCGTCGCGGAGCGGTCGCTCGGGGTCGAGGAACGCGCCGACATCGCCGTGCTTGTCGCCGCGGCCGAGGCCGTGACCGGCGGATCGGCGGTCCGGATCACCACGCGGATCCTCGAACTCGTCGACACCACGGAGGCCGCCGACACCGCGGGCGGCGGACCGGGCTTCGACCGCTTCTGGCGCAACGCACGTACCCTCACGGCCCATTCGTCCCCGGCCCACCGGCTCCGCGACATCGGCGACCACTACCTCAACGGCACCCATCCGCGGCTCACCCTGCGGGCGTGAGCCGCGGATCCCGTCCGGTCGCGGGCAGTCGACACGGGGCGCGCGACGTCGATGTCGGTGAAGACCGGGCCGCCGTCGCCGAGGCTCAGGTCGGGGCGAGCGGAGGCGGCGGACGGAGGACCGACGTACCGTCATGTGGGGACGTCCGGCCCTCTCGTCGTGCGGCCGACGGGCCCACGCCGAAGGAAGAGGGTCCGGTGAAGGGGCCGGGCCCGCCGCGGAGTGACGGAGGCAGCCTGATGAGTCGAGAGATCGTCGCGGGAGTGGACGGGTCGCCCGAGAGTCTCGCGGCGGCCGAGTGGGCCGCCCGCGAGGCACGACGCCGGGGCTGGTCCCTGCGCCTGGTCCACGCCTGGCGCTGGGAAGCGCTCGACCTCCCGATCGGGCAGGACCGGGCGAGCCAGGAGCGGATGGCCGACGAGGTGCTGCGGGAGGCCGAGTCGGCGGTCGCCGAGCGGCATCCCGGCCTCGCCCTCACCGCCGAGGTGCTGCCCGACACCCCGGTCGACGCGCTGGTGAGCACCGAGGAGGGGGCCGAGATGCTCGTCATCGGCTCGCGCGGGCATGGGGCGCTGGCCGGCTTCCTGCTCGGTTCCCACGGGCAGCAGATCATAGCGGCCGCCCACCGGCCGGTGGTGGCGGTGCGCTCGCGGGAGGGCGAAGGCGGCGGGGCTGAACCGAAGGGCGGCGAGATCGTCGTCGGTCAGCTGGGCGGGGCCGAGGACAGCGCGCCGGCGCTGCGCTTCGCCTTCGAGACGGCGGCGGCCCGGGGCGCTTCCGTCCGCGCGGTACGGGCGTGGAGCCTGCCGTCGCTGTACGCGTACAGCCCCACCTCCACGAAGCTGGCGGACGCCGACGAGGCCGGCGGCCCCGTCCCGTACGAGGAGAAGGCGCTGCGTGAGGCGCTGGCGCCCTGGCGGGAGCGGTTCCCCGAGGTAGGGGTCGCCGAGCACGTGGAGATCGGCAGCGCGGGGCAGGTGCTGCTCGGAGCGTCGGGCATCGCCCAGCTCCTGGTGGTCGGGCGGCGGGCGCGGCGCGGGGCGATCGGGCCCCGGATCGGTTCGGTGGCCCATGCGGCGCTGCACCTGGCTCCGTGCCCGGTGGCGGTCGTTCCGCACGAGTGAGTCGGTGACGCACGCCGTTGACGAAGTGTGTCGACAGGTCGGGGGCCGGAAAGTGTTACGACCGCCGCCCCGGCGGCTCTCCCCTGTGCCGGACCGTCCGGTGGACTCGGAGAAGAGAGCGGAGCCCATGCAGCACCACGACGCGCGCAGCCCCGACGACCGACGGACGGACGGCGGCAGGCACCGCAGAGGAGGGGGAGCGGGTGCGGGCCGGCACGTGCGCCGCGTGCCGTCGTTCCGTGCCGTTGTGACCGTCGCGGGTACGACGACGGTCGTCCTCACCGTCGTGGCCGGGGCGTACATGGCCTCCCGGAGCACGCCGGACGATGCGGGCGCCCGTCCGGAAGCGGCCGCCCTGTCGCAGGTGGCTCCTCTTCACGCGGGATCCGTCCCGTCCGCCGTGCCCTCGGATCGGACGACGACGCCGCCCGCCGCGCCCCCGTCTGTGTCGGCGTCGGCCTCCGCGTCCGCCCGCCCCACGCCGGTCCAGCAGTCGGCGACCACACCGCCCGCGCCGCGGAACGCGGCGGCACCGGCGGCCCTGGCGCCCGCCGTCGGGAAGACGGACCAGTACATCGCCCAAGTGGTCTCGCTCGCCAACGACGAACGGGAGAGGGCGGGTTGTGGCCCGCTCCGCTCCAACAGCCGGCTGCGGAAGGCTGCCCAGGCACACGCGAACGACATGGCGACGCGCGACTACTACGAACACCGCAGCCCGGAGGGCCGGGACGCGGGCGACCGGATCAAGGCCGCCGGGTACGCGTGGGACAGCTGGGCCGAGAACATCCACCGTGGCCCGAAGACCCCCGCCAAGGCGATGGAGGACTGGATGAACAGCGACGGGCACCGCCGCAACATCCTCAACTGCTCGTTCAAGGACATCGGCGTCGGGGTGGCGCTGGCCTCCAACGGCCCGTGGTGGGTACAGAACTTCGGTACCGGGCGCTGACCGGGACACGGCTCCGGGCGGTGGGGGTTCAGGACGCGGGCGAGGCCAGCTTCTGCACCCACACCGTGCCGTCGGGGCCGGACACGGCCGCGACTCCCGTGTGCCGGTAACGGCAGTCCAGCATGTTCTCCTGGTGCATCGCACCGTCCATCCAGCCGTCGAAGACGGCGGCGGGGTCGGTCGTGCCGCGCGCCAGGTTCTCGGCCCAGGCGGACCAGGCGTATCCGGCCGACGACATCCGCGCGCCGGCGAACTCTCCCTCGGGGCTGCTGTGCGCGTAGTAGCCGCGCCGGACCATGTCCCGGGCGTAGGCGCGGGCGGCCTCGGCGAGCCGGGGATCCGTCCGCAGCGGCCCGCAGCCCTCCTCCGCACGACGCTGGTTCACCAGCCGGGTCAGCCGCTCCTCGACGGTGACCGTCCGTGTCGGGGTGGGCGTCGGGGTCGGTGTCGGGGTGGGTGAGGGGGTGGTGGGGCTCGGCGGGGGCGGGGTCGTCGGCGCCGGGGGCGGCGCCGCCGCGGGCGTGGCGGGCGTGTGCTTGCGTGCCTCCGGCTCGGACGGTACGAGCAGGATGAGCCCGCCCAGTACACCGAGGGCCACCGCTCCCGCGACCCAGGCCCGCCGCAGAGAACCCCCGGCCCCGCTCGCCACCGGCCCCGCGCCCACCTGGTCCACCGCCGGCTCCAGCGGCCCACCCGCGTAAGGCGTCGGGTCGGCTCCCGTGCTCCCGTACAGGCTTGCGTCGGGCCCAGTGCGCTCGTACGGGATCGGGTCGGCCCCCGCGCCCCCGTACGAGACCGGATCGGGTCCCGTGCTCCCGTACGACGTCGGGTCCGGAGCGTCCGACGCCCAGGCGGCGGCCTGGGTGTCCGGACGGGCCGAGGCCCAGAGCAGCAGCGGCGGCACCAGGCCGAGGCCCACCAGGAGCCCCTCGGCGGGGGCGAGGCCCGAGCGGGTGCGGCCGCAGTGGGCGCAGGTCGTCACGTGGCGGGCTATGCGTTTGCGCCAGACGGGCGCCGGACGGCCGTTCCAGCCCGCGGTCACCCGGGCCAGTTCCGCGCAGGGCGGCTGCGCGCCGAGGGCCCGGACGATGGCCCGGCCGGTCTCCAGCCGGTCCTTCATCCGCTGCACGCGGACGGCCGCGTGCGCGGGGGTGACGGCCAGGGCCTCGGCGAGCTCCGCGCGGCTCAGCTCACCGCCCGCCTCGAGCCACCACAGGGCGAGAAGTTCGCGATCGGTCTCGTCGAGCCAGCGGGTCGCCTCGGCGACCTCGCGCCGCTGCCCGGAGAGGCCGAGCCGCAGAATGGTGAGGTCGACGAAGTCTCCGGCGGGGTCGGCGAGCTCCGTCGCGCGGTCGAGACCGGGCAGCGGACCCGCCTGCCGCTCCCGCCACCGCCGGCGGACCTGGTTCATCGCGATCGCGACCAGCCAGGACCGGAAGCGCTCGGGGTCACGCAGCCCGGGCAGTCCGTCCAGGGCGCGGAACATGGTCTCCTGCACGATGTCGTCGACATCGGCGTGCCCGTCGAGCGCGCGGCCGACGATGTTGTAGACGAGCGGAAGGTACGCGCGTATCAGCCGCTCACCGGCGTGCCGGTCCCCGGCCGCGGCCGCCGCCACCAGTGCGGCCGTGCCGTGCTCGTCGCTGTGCATCCTGCCTGCTCCCTCGTACGTGGGTCTGTTCGTCCCCGTGGTGAGGAGACCCGTGGGCGCGGGTGGGATAACACTTCGCGACGATGTTTATGCCGGTGGGTGCGGCATGTACGGCACGGTGGCCGCGTTCCCCGCTCGTACGGCCTCGACCGCGGCCTCGTGGAGCTCGCGGCTCTCCTGCTCGGTGGCGCACGGAACCGGACTGCCCGACATCGTGAACCAGTCGGACGCGCCGCTGTACTGCACGGCCACGCGTGCTTCGCCCTCTGCCCAGGTGGTGTGCACGGTCAGGTCGCCCGTGACCGCACCGACTTCGTCGGTGAGCACCCCACCGCGCCCGGTGTAGACGCCGGGGGTCGTCCATGATGCCCAGCTCATCCATCCAGGTTCACACCGGGATGCCACATCCGCCACCGACGGGACCGCCCCGGCCGGAGGAATTCCGGCCGGGGCGGAACAGCTGTCGCGCCGGAATCAGGCGAGGGACGCGATGGCCTCGTTGAAGGTGGCGGACGGACGCATCACGGCCGCGGCCTTGGCCGGGTCGGGCTGGTAGTAGCCACCGATCTCGGCCGGGGAGCCCTGCACCGCGTTGAGCTCGGAGACGATGGTCTCCTCCTGCTCGGTCAGGGTCTTGGCCAGACCGGCGAAGGCCTCCGCGAGCTGCGCGTCGTCGGTCTGCTTGGCCAGCTCCTGGGCCCAGTACATGGCCAGGTAGAAGTGGCTGCCGCGGTTGTCGATACCACCGACGCGACGGGTCGGCGACTTGTCCTCGTTGAGGAAGGTGCCGGTGGCGCGGTCGAGGGTGTCGGCGAGGACCTGGGCGCGGGCGTTGCCCGTGGTGGTCGCCAGGTGCTCGAAGCTGGCGGCCAGGGCGAAGAACTCGCCGAGGGAGTCCCAGCGGAGGTAGTTCTCCTTGACGAGCTGCTGGACGTGCTTCGGGGCGGAGCCGCCGGCGCCCGTCTCGAACAGGCCGCCGCCGGCCATCAGCGGGACGACCGAGAGCATCTTGGCGCTGGTGCCCAGCTCCAGGATCGGGAAGAGGTCGGTCAGGTAGTCACGCAGCACGTTGCCGGTGACCGAGATGGTGTCCTCGCCGCGGCGGATGCGCTCCAGGGAGAACTTCGTCGCCTCGACCGGGGAGAGGATCTTGATCTCCAGGCCCTCGGTGTCGTGCTCCGGCAGGTACTGCTTCACCTTGGCGATCAGCTGGGCGTCGTGCGCGCGGGTCTCGTCCAGCCAGAAGACGGCCGGGGAGCCGGTGGCGCGGGCGCGGGTCACGGCGAGCTTGACCCAGTCCTGGACCGGCAGGTCCTTGGTCTGGCAGGCGCGGAAGATGTCGCCCTCAGCGACCTCCTGCTCCAGGACGACGTTGCCGGCGGCGTCGACGAGGCGGACGGTGCCGGCCGCGGCGATCTCGAAGGTCTTGTCGTGGGAGCCGTACTCCTCGGCCTTCTGCGCCATCAGACCGACGTTGGGGACGGAGCCCATGGTCGACGGGTCGAAGGCGCCGTTCGCGCGGCAGTCCTCAATGACGGCCTGGTAGACGCCGGCGTAGCTGCTGTCCGGGAGGACGGCGAGGGTGTCGGCCTCCTGGCCGTCCGGGCCCCACATGTGGCCGGAGGTGCGGATCATGGCCGGCATGGAGGCGTCGACGATGACGTCGGACGGCACGTGCAGGTTGGTGATGCCCTTGTCGGAGTCGACCATGGCGAGGGCCGGACCATCGGCGATCTCGGCATCGAAGGACGCCTTGATCTCGGCGCCGTTCGGCAGGGCGGCCAGGCCGTTGAGGATTCCGCCGAGGCCGTCGTTCGGGGAGAGGCCCGCGGCGGCGAGCGCCGCACCGTGCGCGGCGAAGGTCTTCGGGAAGAAGGCGCGCACGACGTGGCCGAAGACGATCGGGTCGGAGACCTTCATCATCGTGGCCTTGAGGTGCACGGAGAAGAGCACGTCGTCGGCCTTGGCGCGGGCGATCTGCTCGCTGAGGAAGGTGCGCAGGGCGGCGACGTGCATGACGGAGGCGTCGACGACCTCACCGGCGAGGACGGGGACCGACTCGCGCAGGACGGTGGTGGTGCCGTCGGCGGCGACGTGCTCGATGCGCAGCGCGCCGTTCTCGGTGACGACGGTGGACTTCTCGGTGGAGCGGAAGTCGTTCTCGCCCATGGTGGCGACGTTGGTCTTCGAGTCGGAGGACCAGGCGCCCATGCGGTGCGGGTGCGTCTTGGCGTAGTTCTTGACCGAGCCGGGGGCGCGGCGGTCGGAGTTGCCCTCGCGCAGGACCGGGTTGACGGCGCTGCCCTTGACCTTGTCGTACCGGGCGCGGACGTCCTTGTCCTCGTCGGTCTGCGGGTCGTCCGGGTAGTCCGGGAGGGCGTAGCCCTGCGCCTGGAGCTCGGCGATCGCGGCCTTCAGCTGCGGGATGGACGCCGAGATGTTCGGCAGCTTGATGATGTTGGCCTCGGGCGTCTTGGCGAGCGCGCCGAGCTCGGCGAGGGCGTCCTCGATCCGCTGGCCCTCTTCGAGACGCTCGGGGAAGCCGGCGATGATGCGCCCGGCCAGGGAGATGTCACGGGTCTCGACATTGACCCCGGCCGTCGAGGCATAGGCCTGGATCACGGGGAGGAACGAGTACGTCGCCAGGGCGGGCGCCTCGTCAGTGTGGGTGTAGATGATGGTCGAGTCAGTCACCGGGTGTGCTCCGCTCCACGTCTGCGTCTGCGAGATTGCTCGACATCAAGATATCTCGTGATCGGCCTCGGTGGGAAAGGGCCCCGTCGGCTCGGTGACGAGCGTGCCCGTGAGCCGGTACGAGGTGGGGTTCGCGTCCAGGTCGACGTGGCGCAGCAGGGCGAGGAGCAGGAGCGTGGCCGCCGCGCTCGCCCCGGCGGCGAGGGCGTGTCCGGCCTGGTAGGCGAGGCGGGGGAGGTCCGGGTCGGTGGGCTGCAGGACGAACATGGAGTCGACGAGCAGGACGATTCCGATGCCGAGGCCGCACACCGCGGTGAGAGCGAGGGGCACGAGCACCAGGAGCGTGCGCGGTGGGAGGGGGCGCCTGCGCGCGGGGCCCACCCGGCCGCGGCGGGCGAGGACCGCGACGAGCCCGCAGACCACGGCGAGGACGAGCAGGTCGGCGCCGATCGTGTCGCTGGGCCGGTGCCACCCGGCGGCCACGGTGTACGCGCCCACGGCCGCCGCCCACAGCCCGCACAGGCCCACGGCGAGGCCGCGCGCCCGGTGCGGGACGACGAGGGCGAGGCCGAACATCACGCTCATCGCGATCGTGGTGTGGCCGCTCGGGAAGCTGTTGGGCAGGAGGTGCGGGGGCGCGTCGACCAGGTCGGGGCGGAAGAGGACGTAGCGCTTGAGCGCCTCGGTGAGGACCAGCGAGAGGCCGACGGTGCCCAGTGCGACGACCGTGAGCCCGTACCGCCGGCGCAGCATCCCGATGGCGGTCAGCACCAGCAGGGCGACGGCGAGGGAGTACACGGCGATGTGCTGCAGGCTGTGGTTCGCCTCGTGTGCGGCGGCCAGCGTCCCGTCGGTGAGCCGACCGGCGAGCACCGCGTTCTCCCAGCGCTGGCCTGTCGCGGTGAGCACGAGCCCGGCGTAGACGACCGCGAACAGCAGGACCGCGCCGAGACAGGCTCGCCGCATTCTTTTGCGTACGCGGGTGCTGAAGGAGTCGGCCGCTTCACCGGCCACGGCGGCGTACCACCACGTGCCGGTCTCCAGCGACTGCGTGCTGCCGTCGATACGGAGCCTGTCGTAGGGAGCCATGCTCCGATTCGAACCCGGCGGTGGCCCGCGCGCCCGCTGGGCGCACCCGAACGAACCGCCGAGCGCGCGTCCGGGGTGGGCGCCCCGGTGGCTCAGCCGTCCTCGCGGGGCCGCTGTGCCAGCAGGATCAGGGCGAGACCGCACACGAGTGCCACGAATCCGACGTTGCTCACGACGATGCCCGCGTCACGGTCCTCGACGAGCAGTGCCTCGACCGCCTGCAACAGGAACGACCCCGCCGTCACCAGCTGCGCCCAGCCGAACAGCGCCGTGCGGTGGATCCATCTGCGCTGCACGGGAAACATCCACCCCCGTGTGAGCGCGGCCACACCGCCGAACGCGAGCAGCAGCGCCAGCAGCGCGCTTCCGATACCGATGTACGACCCCATGACCGCCCCGATCCCCCGATGTGGGCGGGATCATGTCACGGCGGAACGCCCCGCGGGTGAACGATCGTGTTTACGCGTCCCGAACAGCGTGAACGCCGTGTTCACCAGGGCGACATGACTGAGAGCCTGGGGCATGTTGCCCAACTGGCGGCGGGTGTGCGGATCCCACTCCTCGGAGAGCAGGCCCACGTCGTTGCGGACGTCCAGGACCCGCTCGAAGACGGTACGCGCCTCCGCCTGACGTCCCGTCATCGCCAGCGCGTCCGCGTACCAGAACGTGCAGGCCAGGAAGACGCCTTCGGCACCGCCGAGTCCGTCCACCTCGTGGACCTCGCCGTTGCTCACGTCCGCGTACCGCCGCAGGAAGCCGTCGTCGTCGAGCCGCCCGATCTGCTGCACCGTGCTGAGGACACGCGGGTCGGTCGCGGGGAGGAACCCGAGCCGGGGAATGAGCAGGGCCGTCGCGTCGATGCGCCGGCCTCCGTAGAACTGCACGAAGGACTGCTGTTCGTCGCTCCAGCCGCGCTCGCAGACCTCGGCGCGCAGCTCGCTGCGCAGGGCCTGCCAGCGCTGGACGGAGGTGCGCAGGCCGGCGACACGGGCCAGGCGCAGCGCGCGGTCGGCGGCCACCCAGGCCATGATCTTGGAGTGGACGAAGTGGCGGCGCGGGCCACGTACTTCCCAGATGCCCTCGTCCGGGTCCTGCCAGCGCTTCTCCACGTACTCCAGGAGCGAGGCCATCAGGCTCCAGACGTGCGGGTCGATGGCGACCCCGGCCCGTACGGCCGAGTAGATGGTGCCCAACACCTCGCCGTAGATGTCCAGTTGGAACTGGTCGACGGCCGCGTTGCCGAACCGGACCGGACGGGAGTCCTCGTATCCGGGCAGCCAGTCGGCGTGCACCTCGGGGAGGTTGCGCTGTCCGGCCACGCCGTAGAGCGGCTGCAGATCGGCGGGGTCGCCGGCGACGGCACGGACGAGCCAGTTCTTCCAGGCGAGCGCCTCGCGGCGGTATCCGCTGCGCAGCAGACAGGACAGGGTGAAGGTGGAATCGCGCAGCCAGCAGAATCGGTAGTCCCAATTCCGCTGGCCTCCTATGCATTCGGGGAGCGAGGCGGTGGCCGCGGCTATGACTCCGCCGGTCGGTTCATAGGTGAGGGCCTTCAGGGTGACAAGAGATCTGATGACCGCTTCGCGATAGGGACCGCCATAACTGAGATTCGACGTCCATTCGTCCCAGAAGGCGAGCGTCCGCGCCAACTCCGCCTCCACGTCGGGCATCGGGGGTGGTGCGGAATGGGAGGGGCACCAGCCGAGGACGAAGGAGACGCGCCGACCGGCCGTCACCGAGACGTCGAACGAGGTGCATTCGTCGGTGACGGTGATGTCGGTGCCGGGACCGCAGCGCAGATACGCCGCGTCCGGGCCCGCCACGGTCGCGACCGTACGCCCGTCGATCAGGCGCGCCCAAGGGACGACGCTGCCGTGATTGAAGCGCATCCGCAACTCGCCGTGCAGGTCGACCCGTCCGGCGATGCCCTCGACCAACCGGATGATCTGCGGGGTCCGTTCGCGCGGCGGCATGAAGTCCGTGATGCGTACGGTGCCGGAGACGGATTCCCAGGTGGATTCCAGTACCAGCGTGTCGCCCCGATAACTCCGGCGATTGCACGGGCGATTTCCGACCGGCCCCAGACTCCACTGCCCGTGGGAGGCGTCTCCCAGGATCGCCGCGAAGCAGGCGGGCGAGTCGAAGCGCGGCGCGCACCACCAGTCGACGGCCCCGTCAGTTCCTATGAGAGCTGCCGTCTCCAAATCCCCGATGAGGGCGTAGTCCTCAATTCGCCCTGCCATGAACGGATTGTAATACCGTGGAGGGGAGGCAGCGCCAATGGGAACCGATGAATTCCCATGGAGACGCATAACGAGCCGTATGGACGAGACCTCTCCAGAGAGCCGTACCGATGAGTAACGGGTCGCATCCACTGCGCCGGTCGACCGACCATCAGCCGGAGGCCGATACCCGCACGGTGAGCCTGGTCGTCCCGGTCCGTCCCGGAGACCGCGACACCGGCTGGCTGCTCGACCAGCTGCCGGCCGAGGTCCGGGAGGTCGTTCTCGTCGGGCACGCGTCCGGCGACAGCGACACCGACTCCGGCACGCGCACCGGCCACGGCACCGTCTCCGTACGCAGGCTCGGGCCGTGGAACTGCGAGGCGGGCGACATCCCCCACGCGGGGCTGCTCGCCGCAAGGGGCGACCACATCGTGCTGATGGGCGCCGACGGCACCATGTCCCCGAAGGAGATCCCGCACTACCTGCACTACCTGGAGAGCGGGTACGACTTCGTCAAGGGCTCACGCTTCATCGCCGGCGGCGACTTCGCCGACTACCCGCTGCTGAGGCGACTGGGGCACAGCGCGCTGCTGCGCCTCGCCCGGCAGTTGTACGGTCAACATCTGACCGATCTGTGGTTCGGCTTCTGCGCCTTCCGCCGGGGCTTCGTGAACCTGCTGGAACTGCGCGAGGACGGCGTCGAGCTCGGCGCCGAACTGGTCACCCACGCCCTGCACTACGGGCTGCGCATCGCCGAGGTACCCAGCCTCGAACTGCCGCACCGCCACGGCCCGTCGCGCGCCCGCACCGTCCGTGACGGAACACGCATCCTGGGCAGGCTGCTCGACGAGCGCCCGCACAACGCCCTGATCCGGCTCACCCCCAGGGCGCGCCCCCAGAAACAGGCGGAACGGGCCCGCCCCGCTTGACGGATCAGATACCGGATGCTATCGGTTGAAGACAGGCATTGCAGTCGTGTGACAGACCCTCGGTAGGGTCGGTTACCGGAAGAAGTTCGTCGTGACCGCACTTCGCTTCAGCCGAACGCCGGCGGCACCCGCTCCGCATCCGCTGCGACGGGTTACCGACTGGCCCACGGCCGAGTCCCGACGCCGCCCGCCCTGCGCCCCGCCCCGCCGCCCCACCAC
This sequence comes from Streptomyces sp. NPDC046712, assembly GCF_040645695.1. Taxonomy (NCBI): domain Bacteria; kingdom Bacillati; phylum Actinomycetota; class Actinomycetes; order Kitasatosporales; family Streptomycetaceae; genus Streptomyces; species Streptomyces sp. NPDC046712. Next base: position 78,029 of record NZ_JBEYYW010000022.1, read on the forward strand.
GCATCCCACGCGGCGGGCCTCCGACCGCCTCTGCATGACGGTTCCGCTCTGCCGTACCTCCCGCCGCGTGCCACGCGCGACGGCCCGGCGTCGCCGCTCCCGTACCGTCCGGGCGCACGCCGCGAACCGTCGTCGCACCGCCGGTCCGCAAGGCAACGACGGTTCGGACGGCTCCGGTCGTCGCACGAAGCCCGCTGATCACCAGGTTCGGGACGCCCGCCACGCGTACGCCCCCGTCCGCCGTACGACTCCGCGACGCCCGCCGCGCCGCGCCCCCGAAGGAGGCGAGGCGTGATGGTCGCCGCGCACGCACACGAACCCCTCCCCCGCTGGCTCACCCGCTCCCCGGTGGACCTCGAACTGATCATTCCGGCCTTCAACGAGCAGCGGCGGCTGCCGTCGACGATCGCGTCGACCATGGACTTCCTCTCCTCGCGACCCTGGTCGTCGGCCGTCGTCGTGGTGGACAACAACAGCGCCGACGGAACGCTGGACGCGCTCGGCTCGTTCGCCGACTCGCCCGTGGGACTGCATGTGATCGGCTGCAGCCACCAGGGCAAGGGCGCCGCCGTCCGACGCGGGATCGTCACCTCCTCCGCCCGGTTCATCGGCTTCGCCGACGCCGACAACGCGACCCCCATCGAGACGCTCGACCGGGTCATGGACCTTCTGCGTGCCGGGCACGGCGCGGTCATCGCCTCCCGGCACGTGCCCGGCGCCCACCTGGAGGTCGAGCAGTCGGTCCTGCGGCGCGGCGGCGGCCTGCTCTTCCGTACGCTCGCCCATCTGACCGTGCCCGGGATCGCGGACACCCAGTGCGGGTTCAAGTTCTTCTCCGGCCCGCTGATCCGCGAGATCGTCCGGGACTGCCACATCGACGGGTTCGCGTTCGACGTGGAGCTCCTCGCCCATGTCGTCAGGGCCGGGCGTGACGTCGTCGAGGTGCCGGTGGACTGGTCGGACGTCCCGGGGTCGACGTTCTCCGCCCGGCGGGACGGCCTGCGTTCGATGGCCGACCTGCTGCGGATCTCTCTGGCCCGGTGATTTCCATGAACGCCCTCGACCAACTCGCCCGCACCGACATCGCCTTCCTGAACTGGCGCGATCCCTCGCACCCCGACGCGGGCGGCGCCGAGGCCTACTGCTGGGAGATCGCACGGCGCTTCTCCGCGGCCGGCGCGCACGTCACGCTGATCTCGGCGCGGTATCCGGGCGCGCGGGCCCGGGAGTACCGGGACGGCATCCGGATCGTGCGGGGCGGCGGGACGTTCGGCGTGTACGCGGCGGCGGCCGGCCATCTGCTGCGTCACCGTCACGCGTACGACGCCGTGGTCGACTTCCAGAACGGGATCCCGTTCTTCTCACCGCTGTTCACCCCGCGCTGGACCTCGGACATCTGCGTCATCCACCACATCCACCAGCACCAGTTCGACCTGCGCTTCCGCTGGCCGCTGAACGCCGTGGGCAGGCTCCTGGAGAAGCAGGTCAGCCGTCGGGTGTACCGAGGCCGGCCGGTGGTCGTGGTCTCGCCGTCCACGCGGGAAGGGGCCCGGCGGGAGCTCGGCTTCGGCAATCCGATCCACATCGTGCCGAACGGAAGTCCCCGCGCCGCCGGCGCCTCCCCCGACGGGCCGCGCAGCCGGACACCCGCCATCACCGTCGTGAGCCGGCTCATGCCGCAGAAGCGGGTGGACCTGCTCGTCCGGGCGGTGCCCGCGGTGCTGGCACGGATGCCCGACCTCCGTGTCGATGTCTGCGGCGACGGCCCCGAACTGGACCGGCTGCGGGCGCTCGCCGCAGACCTGGGTGTCGCGTCCGCCGTCGTCTTCCACGGCCATGTCACCGAGGAACGCAAGCAGGAGCTCTTCCACCGCGCATGGCTCACGGTCGTGCCCTCCGTCGCCGAGGGCTGGGGCCTCACGGTGATCGAGGCCAATGCCGCCGGAACGCCCGCGCTGGCCTACGACGTTCCCGGTCTTCGCGACGCCGTACAGCCCGGGGTCAACGGCTGGCTGCTGCCGGCCGACCGCGACCTCGCGGACGGCATCGGGGAAGCCATGGACGAGCTGGCCGACGCGGAGACCCGTACGGTCATGGCCGCCCGCTGCCGGTCATGGGCCGCCGCCTTCTCCTGGGACGACAGCGCCGAGCGCCTGGCCCAGGTGGTCCTGGAGGACCTTCAGCGCATCCACCGGCATCGCCGCTCGCGGCGCACGTCGAGCGACCTGTCGGTCGTCACCCGCTTCACGGCGAAGGACGCCGACGCGACGGAACGGGCGCTGCGGCGGATGCTGCGGGAGACCGACGACTGGAGCCGGGACGGGGACACCTTCCGACTGCTGCTGCACGGCTGCGACGAGGTCGAGGCGCTGGAGGCCCTGCGGCGCCTCGACGTACGCGAGGCCACCCTCACGCTCGCCGCCGGACGGGACGTACTCGTCGGCGCGGTGGGGCCCGACGAAGGAATGCGGCCATGACCGCCACCGGCCCCGCCGCCACCCGCACGGCAGCCCTCCCCGACGAGGTCGCCGCGGTGCACGGGGCGCGCCGGACCGCCCTCGCGACGGCAGCCGCCCGGAGACCGCGGAGGTGCGCCTCATGAGCACGGTGGGCGGTCCCTTCCTGGTCGCGGTGTCCGGACCCGACGGCGCGGGCAAGTCCTCGGTGGTGCGTCGCGTGGGCGCACTGCTGCGGCAGCGCGGCTTCGCCGTCGCCACCCTCCACTGCTACGGCTGCTTCCTGTGCCGCAGGTTCCCTGCTCCGCCACGGGTGAGGGAAGGCGAGGAGCAGGGAACACGGCGCCCCAGCGGTCCCGCGCGCCGGGGATCGTGGGGGCGCCGTGTCCACGCCTTCCTCGACGCCGGCGAGTTGTACGTACGGACCAGGGCCGCGCGGTTCGGGGTGTCCGCGCGCGCCCGAGGCCGGCCGGCGGTGGTCCTCTGCGATCGCGGGCCTCTCGACGGGCTCGTGAAGTTCGACCTGCCGCCCCGGCTCCGGGGCTCCAGGGTGTTCCTCTGGCTCGCCGACGGCTACGACCTGACGCTGCTCGTCGAGACCGGGGCGGCCAGTCTGCGGGAACGCGGCTGGGAGGAGGCCGCGGGACCGCCGGCCCTCTGGTGGGCGCGCTACCGCACCTGGGCGGCTCGGTTGCCGCGGGTCGCCCGCGTCGACGGCGAACGCCCCGCTTCCCTGGTCGCGGTCGCTGCCCTGGACCGCGTTCTCGCCACCGTACGCGGCGAGTACGCCCTCCAGGGCGGGTCGGGGAACGGGCCGGCGCCGCGCAAGCGGGTCGTCGTCTCGATCTACGACGACGCGGGCAACCCCGACTACCGCGGCGGTGGCGCGCTGGTGGTGGAGAAGGTCACCCGTCGGCTCTCCGAGGAGTTCGACGTGACCGTGGTGACCGCGGGGCGGCACGGCGGCACGCGCGAGCGGGACGGTGTGCGCTACCGCTATGTGCCGGTCTGCCGGGCCGGGCCGCGCGCCGGACAGTTGCTGTTCCTGGCCGCTCTGCCTTTCCTGGCCCGCCGGATCCCTCACGACGTGTGGCTGGAGAACTTCACGCCGCCGTTCTCGACCAGCTTCCTGCCGCTCTTCTCGCGCGCCCCGGTCGTCGGCATCGACCAGGGTCGCAGCGCCGAGGCGCTGTGGCGCCGCTACCACATCCCGTTCTTCCTCGTGGAGCGGCTCGGACTGCGCTGCTACCGGCACTTGGTGGTGCTCAACGAGGCCGACGCCTCCGCCGTCCGCCGTCTCGGCCCGCGAGCCGAGGTCCAGGTGATCCCCAACGGCGTGGAACAGCGGCAGATCGAGGGCGCACGGCTCGGCGACGGCAAGTACATCCTGTACCTGGGGCGGATCGATGTCTGGGGCAAGGGACTCGACCTGCTGCTCGACGCCTACGACCGCGTCCGTCCACCGATGCCGCTGCTGCTCGCAGGCAGCGGGACCCAGGCCGAGGAACGCAAGCTCGGGACGCTGCTCGCCACCCGGATCGGGAGCATCCGCTGGGTGGGGTACGCCGGTGAGGAGCTCAAGCGCGACCTGCTGCGGGACAGCGCCTTCCTGGTCCTGCCGTCCCGCCACGAGACCTTCGGCCTGGTCGCCCTCGAAGGCATGTCGTACGGCAAACCGGTCCTCCACTTCGATCTGCCGGCGCTGCGCTGGATGAGCGACGGCGGAGACGTCGCCGTCCCGCCCTTCGACGTGGCCGCGCTCGCCGACCGGATGGCGATGCTGGCCACCGACGACCGGGCCCGGCGCACGCTGGGCCGGCAGGCGGGCAGCGCGGCGCAGCGCTACACCTGGGACGAGATGGCGGGCCGCTATCTGGCCCTGACGCGCCGCCTCGTCGAGGCACCGGCCGCCCTGCGGCGGGCGGGGAGGGAGAGGCGGTGTGTGCCGTGGCTGCCGACCTGACCGCCGAGTTGGCGGCCGGAGCCCCGTTGATCGCGCTGTCACCCCATCTGGACGACGCCGTGCTCTCCTGCGGTGCGCTGCTCCTGTACGCCCGGGAGCGGGTACCGGTCACGGTCGCCACGTTCTTCACCCGGGCCGGGCCGCCTCCGTACACCCTGTCCGGCCGGCAGTACCTGCGGCAGGCGGGCTGCGCGGACGCCGAGGAGCTGTACGCCGCGCGCCGCGCGGAGGACCGGGCCGTCCTGGAGCGGATGGGCGTGGCCTGGCGGCATTTCGGTCTGGTGGACGGACTGTTCCGCCGTAAGGAGCGAAGGAGTCCCGGCGCGGGCGGCCGGTCCGCGCGGCTGTTCCCGGAGCTCGACCACGTCTACCCAACGTATCGGCTGCATCTGTCCCGCGGCCGGCTCTCCGCCCACGACGCCGAGACGCTGCGCGGCGTGACCGACGCCATCGAGGCGTTGCTGCGCCCCGGCCCGGGCCTCGTCCTGGCGCCGCTGGGTGTCGGCGGGCACGCCGACCACGTGCTCGTCCGCACGGCCGCCGCGCTGAGCGGCCACCGGGTCGTCTTCTACAGCGATTTCCCCTACAACCTGCGGAAGTCCGCGCACGCGCCCTCCGCCTCCTTCGCCCGCCGCCACGCGCTCGTGGAGCGTTCCTGGGGGCGGGGCCTGGCCGAGAAGGAGGCTTTGATCAGGGGGTACCGCACGCAGGCGGACGCGCTGTTTCCGCAGGGGATGATCCCGCTCGTGCCCGAGTCGTATCTGCTGCCGAGCACGGCGCCCGCCGCCACGGCCCGTCCGTCCGGAGGCCCGTCGTGACCCTCCTCCCCGCCCCGTGCCCGTTCGCCCCCGCGGGGGCGGGCCATGGACGCTAGCGCCCGCCGCCCGCGCGTCCTGCTCCTGACCAGCAGTCCGCTGGACGGGGCGGACGGATCGGACGTGCGGCTGGCCACGGAGGTCCTCGGGGCGCTGCCCGACGTGGACTTCCTCTGGTTCTCCCAGTGGCCCCACCGGCGCGGGCGCCCACGACCGCCGCGTGGGCGCGCCATCCCGATTCTCTCCCGGGACGGCGTCCCACATGTGCCGGAACGCGTGCAGTCCGCGCTCGCCGGGGCGGTGGCGGCACGCCGTACCGACCTGGTGCACGCCTTTCTGACGATCGGACGGACGTTTCCCGCCTTCTCCTGGCTGCGCCCCCTGATGCTCGGGGCCCGGCCGGTCGTCCACACGGTGCCCGGGGTGATGGACTCGCGGCTGCTGGCCAGGACCCGGCCGCTGGGCACGACGGTCGCGCTGACGGAGTCGATGGCCCGACGGCTGCGCGCCGCGGATTTCGGCGACATCAGGGTGATCCCTCCCATGATCCCCCTGGACCTCTGGCCGTGCCTGCCCCGCCCCGGGGGCCTGCCGATGGTCCTCTTCGCCGGCCATCACGACCGCCAGAGCGGTGCGGTCACCGCCATCGAGGCCGCGGCGGAGGCGGCGCAGGCGGGGGCCATGTTCCGGCTCGTGCTGGCCATGCGCAGGCGGCCGGGGCAGAACGGGGTCGCCCTGGACGAGGAGCTGAGGGAGCTTGCCGGGGCCGAGGGTCTGCCTGACGTGGAGGTCCGCGGCTATGTCGACGACATGCACGCGCTGCTGGCCTCCACGCACGTCCTGCTCTACCCGCCTCCGGTGGTCGGCAGCAAGGCGGACATCCCGCTCACCATCCTGCAGGCGCTGGCCACCGGGCGGCCGGCGATCCTCAGCGACCTCCCCCAGTTCGCCGAACTCGGCGACGCGGTGCTGCGGGCTCCCGCCGGAGACGCGCGCCGTACCGGGCAGCAGTTGGCTTGGCTGCTCGAACAGCCTCGGGTCTGGGACATGCTCGCGGAACGGGGCCGGGCGACCGTGGAAGAGCACTTCGGTCCCGAGCGGTTCACCGCCCAGTACGCGTCGCTGTACCGGGAATTGCTCGCCTGAGGCCGGGCGGGCTCAGGAATCGGGGCGTCGGGCCGTCATGAGAAGGACGCCCGTGTCGCCGTACTCGGGCAGTGTGCGGTCCTTCGCCAGCCGGTTGATCTTCAGCTCGGCGGTCAGTGGGGCGAAGACGGAGCCGACGGCGTCCGCGTCCACCGGGCAGGCCGGCCAGGGGGGTCCGGCACCGATGCGGTAGCTCGGCATCCGCTCCATGAAGGAGGCGACGAGGTACCCGCCCGGACGCACCGAGCGGACGAAGGCGGCGCACAACGCGGTGACCTCGGCGAAGTCCTCGGTGACGCTCTCGGCGACGAAGTTCATCGAGGAGAGGTCGTAGGCGCCTTCGGGGATGTCGTCGGCGTCGCCGGGGACGATCCGCACCCGGGCCAGCGCCTCCGCGGGCGTTTCGGGGAGGCCCGGGTCGAGCTCGCGGCAGAGTGTGTAGAAGGCCTGCCAGCTGTCGTCCGGCCCCCGGGCGAGCTGGTCCCGGAGATAGCCGACGTTGGCGGTGCTGGGTTCGAGCGCGTCGATGTGCCGGCTGGCCGCCGAGGCCAGCATGAGCGGGTAGAGGTTGGGCCCGGCGCCGAACTCCAGGGAACGTCCGATGCTCCCGGGCGCGAACTGCCGGTAGAAGGCCGAGTGGTGGCAGATCACGCCGATGTCGCACGGGTGCAGGTGCCGGTAGTTCTCGGCGAGGTAGTCCGCGACCGGCCACGCGTTCCAGTCCGCGTCGCGGTTGCGCCGCACCCCGCCGGGGCGCCCCGCCCGGTTCATCGGGAGTCCGACGACGGGTGTCCGGCCCCGACGCCTCCGGCGTGCGGCTCCGCGGGCCGTTGCAGCGCGAAGCGGTGGGACAGCTCGGTCAGCGCTGCGTTGAGCTGCTCGATCTCCTCGTCGGTGTTGGCGGCGGTGACCTGGATACGGAAGCCCACCCGGTCGCGCGGGACGAGCGGATAGCTCGCCAGCGTGACATAGATGCCCTGACCCCACAGGAACGCGGCGACGTCTTCGAGGTCCTGCGCCTCGGCGAGCGGGATCTCGATGATCGGGAGTCCGTCGGTGTTGGGGGTGGCGATGTCCAGCGACCGTACGTGTCGCAGGACCTGTTGCGTCTTGCGGTGCAGGTCGGCGCGGATCGCGTCGCCACGCTCCGCGTTGACGTCGAGGCCCGCGAGCGCCGTGGCGAGCGAGGCCGTCGGGGAGGGCCCGGAGTAGAGGTAGGGGGCCGCCGCGACCTTGAGATGGTCCTTGAGCCACCGCGGCACGGCGAGGAAGGCGAGCAACGAGGAGTACGCCTTGGAGAATCCGCCCACGAGCACCAGGCTGTCGTAGGACTCGCCGAGGTGCCGGACGATGCTGTTGCCCCGGGAGCCCCAGGGGGAGCTCTCATCGGGGCCGCGTTCGCCGATCACGCCGAACCCGTGCGCGTCGTCCACGTACAGAAGAGCGCCGTTCTCGCGGCAGATCCTGGCGATCTCCCGGAGGTCCGGGTAGTTGCCGGTCATACTGTTGACGCCGTCCATGCAGACCAGGCGGCTCACATCGCCGGGTATGGCCCGTAGCTGCATGTCCAGCTCCCAGGGGCTGTCGGCGTGGAAGCGCTTCACCGTCGCGCCCTGGCCGCGCGCCACCACACATCCGTCGTACACGGTGCGGTGGGCCTGGGCCTCGACGAAGACCCGGCCGGTGCCCGCGAGGAGCGGGATCACCGACTGGTGGATCAGGGTGATGGTCGGCAGCAGCAAGGTGTCCGGTGCGCCGAGGAGTTCGGTCAGCCGTTCCTCGATCCGGGGGTAGAGGCGAGGGCTGCCGATCAGGCGCGACCAGCTGGGATGGGTTCCCCAGCTTCTGACGTGCGGGCCGATCGCCGCCATGATCTCCGGGTCGAGGTCGAAGCCGAGGTAGTTGCAGGAGGCGAAGTCGACGAGCCACTCTTCCTCGACGCGGAGCTTGCGTCCGTCGATCTGGTCGATGACGGCGTCGCACATCGGACTGGTCCGCTTCAGGCGTTCCAGGTCGCGCCATCGCGGGTCGCGCTGGGCGGGCTCTCCTCGCCGGTTGCCGGCGGCCCGCCGGGCGGCGGTCTGCCGGGCCGCGGTACGGGCCCCGGAGTGGGCGGGCAGCCGACCGCCCGGGGTCTCGGGCTCCGCCGGCGCCGCCGCGGCGGCGCCCGCCTTGCCCTGGCCGCGGCGGCGCAGGAAGGACTCGGCCTGATGCGCGGTCATGGGCCGGGCGAAGAGATAGCCCTGTCCGTACTGGCAGCCCATGTCGGCGAGGAGTTCGCGCTGGCCCTCGTTCTCGATGCCCTCGGCGACCACGCGCAGCCCGAGCACGTCGGCGATGCGCACGATGCCCTCGACGAGGGCCACCTGCTGGCGGTCGGTGGTGATGTCGTCGATGAACGACTTGTCGACCTTGAGGACGTCGATGGGGAACTCGCGCAGATAGCTGAGCGAGGAGAACCCGGTGCCGAAGTCGTCGATCGCGAGGGACACCCCGAGGTCCCGCAGGGAGCGCATCGTGGTGCGGATCTGCTCGTCCTTGCGCATCAGGACGGTCTCGGTCAGCTCCAGCACCAGGGAGCCCGGCTCGAGCCCGGAGGAATCGAGTGTGCGGCGCACGTCGTCGAGGAGACCGGGGTCGCGGAACTGGCGCGGGGAGACGTTGACGTTGGCGTACAGGGGCGGCTGCCGACCGGGGCGGGCCTGCTGCCAGCGGGCCACGTCGAGCGCCGCGTGCTCCAGCACCCAGGCGCCGAGCGGCATGATGTGCCCGCTCTCCTCGGCCAGGGTGATGAACTGGTCGGGCGGGACCATGCCGCGCCGTGCGTGCGGCCAGCGGATCAGCGCCTCGAAGCCGGCCACGGCACCGTCGGTGACCTCGACGATCGGCTGGTACCGCAGGGCGAAGGCGTGCTCGGCGATGGCCGTGTCCATGCCTTCCTGGAGCTCGTGCCGGGCGACCAGGCGGGAGTGCAGCTCGGGCCGGAACCGCCGCCAGCGCTTCTTGCCCGCCGCCTTGGCCGCGTAGAGGGCGAGGTCGGCGTGGCCGAGGAGTTCCTCGGCGTGGGCGCTGTCGAGGACGGTGGCGATCCCCACGCTGGTCGACACGGACACGGCGCCGTCGGTGAGATGGAAGGGCTGGCTGAGGGTGTGCACGATGTGGGCCGCGAGGGCTTCCGCGTCGGCGGGTTCCTTCGCGCCCTCGATCAGTACGGCGAACTCGTCCCCGCCCAGCCGGGCGGCGGTGTCGCTGAGCCGCAGCACGGAGGTCAGCCGGCGGGCCACGGCGACGAGCAGTTCGTCGCCGACGGAGTGCCCCATGGTGTCGTTGACGACCTTGAAGTCGTCCAGGTCGACGAAGAGCATGCAGGTCAGAGTGGACTCCCGGCGGCCGCGCAGCAGGGCGCGCTCGATCCGTTCGAGGAGCAGGACACGGTTGGGGAGTCCGGTGAGCGAGTCGTGGAAGGCGCGGTGGGTGAGCTCCCGCTCGAGTTTCCGCTGCTCCGTCACATCGCGCAGGGTGAGGACGAGGCCGTGGACGGTCTGCTCGTTGCGGAGGTTGCTGCACCGGACCTCGACATGCAGGTCGGTGGAGTCGCCGCGCAGGAGCTTCCAGTCGTCCCGGGCGTCGACGTCGTTGCGCGAGCGGACACCTGCCAGGATGCGCAGGGCGCTGGCGGCGTCTCCGGGGGCCAGGAGGTCGGTCAGCCGCGTGCCGGGCATCAGCGAGTGGCCGAACATGGAGTCCGCCGAGGGGCTGGCGTAACGCACGGTGTCGTCGTCGTCGATGATGAGGATGACGTCCGAGGTGTTGTGCACGAGGGTACGGAAGTAGGCCTCGCTGGTGCGGCGGTTGACCTCCTCGCTGAGCCCGAAGCGCTCCAGCGCCAGGGCGGCCTGGGAGGCCAGGGACTGAGCGGGTCCGGAGATCGCACGGAGCTTCTTCTCGGGGCCGGCGAGCACCAGGACGCCGAGCAGGGGTTCACCCGCGGCGGGCGCCTGGAGGGCCAGGGGGCACAGCAGCGCATGGGTGAGGGGTGCGAGAGCGCGCGTCACGACGGGGTCGAGGTCCTCGGTGGGGACGAGCCGGCTGCCCTGGGCGAGGAGTTCGGGCCATGAGGTGGCCTGGAATCCCGAGAGGGCCGTGTCGCGGAAGCTCCAGGGCAGGTGCCCGGTCTGGACGGGGTACAGGAAGCGTCGGCGGTCCCGGGCGAGCAGCATCGTCCTGTGCGGCGTGCCCGGTCCGACGAGCGTGGCGGCGGCCGCTTCCACCGCACTGGCGACCTCGCGCGGACTCAGCGAGGCCACGAGCGACGCGGCGGCCACGCGCAGACTGCGCTCACGGGCCTCGGCGTTGCGATGTTCGGACATCATGCCCCACAGGCGCGTGAGCACGAGCAGGAACATGATCGCGGAGAAGACCGCGATGACGGCGATGTCCTGTTCGCGGTCGTTGCGCAGGGCCTGGTAGAGCAGCAGGACGGGGGCGACGAGCGAGGCCGCCGCGAGCATCGCGAGGCGCCGTTCGGCGATGACGGGCGGCGGTTGGGGCGCCCGCTCGGTCAGACCCGTCATGGAGGGGTGCAGTGCGGCGAGGCCCCAGGCGGTGAAGAAGATGACCCATCCGAGGTCCCATCCGGTGCCCACCTGCCAGGTGCCCCTCAACTGGAGCGTTCCGTAGATGACGTCGGAGGCGAGAATGCCGACGGTCCCCAAGGTGAGCAGTTGGACGGACCGGGACTTGAATCCGCCGGGGACCAGGAGGCGGGCCAGCATCGCGAGCATCAGGACGTCGCCGAGTGGATAGGCGATCGAGATCGTCTTCTCGATCCACGTCATGTCGGGCGACTTGGCGAGCGGGGTGATCAGGTTCACCCAGGAGAGCAGGGCGAGCCCGGAGGTGAGGATGAGGGCGTCGAGCGCCACGGCGAGGTCGCGCCCGGCGGCCCGGTAGCGGATGAACCCGAAGAGGCCGAGGGCGAACAGCGGGTACGTGGCCAGGTACAGGGCGTCCGCGATGGACGGGAAGGGGTTCGTCTGCCCGAACAGGCTCTCCAGGAGGTTGTACGCCGTGTCCCCGGCGACGAAGGTGAAGTTGGCCCCCGCCAGCACAAGCCACGGCCATCGCTTGGCGGGCTTGTGGAGGTGAACTCCGGTGAGGATCGCGGCCACCCCGCCGAGGCCGATCAGCGCCCAGAGGAGGGTGTGCCTGGAGGGGATCGTGAGGTAAGCGACCGTAAGACCAGCTATGGCAACCAGATAGACGAGAGTCCAGATCCTCAGCGTCCCGGTCCGGATGAGCGCGCTGTTCTCCTGTCGCAGCGGCATCATCGACCGCCCCCTTGCCAGGTTGGCGCCCGGTGGCGGAAACGAACCCTGTGTATCAATTCTCCGCACATCACCCGGGAGATGCATCTCGAAGGGGCGGGCCCGGGATCGTTCGCGCGCGGGCGCGGCGGCGTCAGGACGAGTCGCGGACGACCAGCTCCGTCGGCAGCACGCGGTGCGGCTGCTCCTCGGACGCCCCGGCGATCTCCTGGAGCAGCAGCCGGGCCATCGTGCGCCCCATCTCCTCGATCGGCTGGCGCACGCTGGTGAGGGGCGGGTCCATGTGACGGGCCACCGCCGAGTCGTCGACGCCGACCAGGGCCACGTCCTGCGGGACCCGGCGCCCCGATGCGCGCAGGACCGCGCGGGCGCCCGCCGCCATGACGTCGGACGCGGCGAACACGGCGTCGAGGCCGGGGCTGCGCTCAAGCAGCTCCCGCATGGCCCGTCGCCCGCCGTCCTCGGTGAAGTCGCCGGTGGCCACGAGGGTTTCGTCGGAGGCGAGCCCGGCCTCCGCGAGTCCCCGGTGGTAGCCGTCGAGTCGGCAGCGGGCGGCGTCCATGTCGAGCGGGCCCGTGATGGTCGCGATGCGGCGGCGGCCCCGCCCGGCGAGATGGGCGACGGCGGAGCGCCCGGCGCCGACGTTGTCGGAGTCGACGTACGCCACCGGCTCGGCCTCGGTACGGCGGCCGTTGAGCACGGCAGGCAGCCCGAGCGCCCGCACCTGGTCCGGCAGCGGGTCGTCGCCGTGGACCGACACCAGCAGCACACCGTCCACCCGCTGGGCCGCCAGATACTGCTCGAAGCGCTGGCGCTCCTTGTCACTGCGGATGAGTGTGAGCAGCAACTGCTTGTCGGCGTCCGCGAGCTCGGCGCTGACACCACGGATGATGTCGAGGAAGTACGGCTCGGCGAAGAGCCTGGCCTCGGTCTCGGGGATCACCAGCGCCACGGCGTCGGTACGGCTGCCGGCCAGCGCGCGCGCCGCACGGTTGGGAACGTAGCCGAGTTCGGCGACGGCCCGGGCCACGGCCGCCTTGGCATGCTCGCTCACCCGCGGGGAGCCGTTGATCACCCGCGAGACCGTGCCGCGGCCGACGCCCGCCCTGGCGGCGACCTCCTCCAGGGTGGGCCTGCCGGTCTGGCGCCCGCTCACCACCATTGCCGTCTCCCCTCGTGTCCCCTGCGTTCCTGTGGACCCTATCAAGTGTGGGAGCGCTCCCACCATCCGCGTAACGGATCGCGGTCCACCTCTTGACACCCGTACGAGCCAGGCAGCAACCTTCCGGCGAGACGCAGTGGGAGCGCTCCCACGTTGCGGGCCCCAGAGCCCACGCATCGCACCACCCTGGACGAGGAGAGTCGTATGCGCACTTCCAGCACGAGCCGCAGCAGACAGAGGCACCGCCGCACCGCACGCGCCGCGGTCGCGGGGGCCGTGGTCTGCGCCGCCCTGATCACCGGCTGCGGCAGCGACGGCGGTTCCGACGAGGCCGGCGACGGAAAGATCACGCTGCGCATCGGAACCTTCGGCTCCTTCGGTTACGACAACGAGACCGGTGCCAAGCTCTACGCCGAGTACGAGAAGTCGCACCCCAACATCAAGATCGAGGAGTCGAACGTCGCCGACGGGCAGAAGTACTGGGACACCCTCAAGCTACGCCTGTCCCGCAACAGCGGACTCGCGGACATCCAGGCCCTGGAGGTCGGCTACATCTCCGAGGCCACCGGCCCCGCCATGGCGGACAAGTGGGTCGACCTCGGCAAGAACGGCGGCGCGAACGTCGACGCCTTCCTCGACTGGAAGATCAAGCAGGCCAGCACCCCCGAGGGCAAGGTCATCGCCCTCGGGACCGACATCGGCCCGATGGCCATCTGCTACAACAAGGACCTCTTCGCCAAGGCCAAGCTGCCGACGGACCGCGAGGCGGTGGCCAAGCTGTGGGCGGGCGACTGGGCTCAGTTCATCAAGACCGGCGAGACCTACAAGAAGAACGCGCCGGCCGGGACCGCCTTCCACGACTCCGCGAGCGGGCTGTTCAACGCCGTCATCTCCAGCGAGGCGGTGCAGTACGCCAACACCAAGGGCGAGCTGGACTACGAGAACAGCCCCGGCGTGAAGAAGGCCTGGGAGACCGCCGTGGCGGCGGCGCAGGGCGGGCTCACCGCCAAGCTTCGCCAGTTCGACGAGAAGCAGACCTGGAACGCCGCCTTCAAGAACTCCAAGTTCGCCACCGTCGCCTGCCCCAGCTGGATGACCGGCATCATCAAGGACTCCGCGGGCCCGGAGAACCAGGGCAAGTGGGACATCGCCGTGCCGCCGGTGGCCGGTAACTGGGGCGGGGCGTTCCTCGCCGTCCCGAAGTCGGGCAAGCACGCCAAGGAGGCCGCGGAGCTGGCCGCCTGGCTCACCGCGCCCGCGCAGCACGCCAAGGTCTTCGGCGTGAACGGCAACATCCCCTCGACCAAGCACACCCTCACCTCGGCGGTCGTGCGGGACGCCAAGTTGCCGTACTTCGGCGACACTCCGGTCGGCAAGATCTACTCGGAGGCCGCGGCGGGCATCACGCCGGCCCCGATCAGCCGCTGGGACGGCCAGGTGAAGACCTTCCTCACCGACAACGGCATCCTCGACATCGAGCAGCGCGGCACCGATCCCGCGAAGGCGTGGGACAACGTCAAGAAGCTGATCGAGGACAAGATCGAGCAGTAGCGGGGGCGCCACGAGCCGCCCGGCGCTCCCCCGCCGGGCGGCCGTCCCACCGCACCCCCGCGCGCAGCACATCCGCACCGATTCCGAAGGGACGCCCCCGTGGCCACCTCCCTCCGGGCGGCGGCCGACGGCTCCCCGCCGCCCGCCCCGCCCTCCCCCGCACCTCACACATCGCCTCCGTCTCCCGGTGGTTGGCGCAGCCGGCTCTACCGATGGGACCTGCGGCTCAGCCCGTACGCCTTCGTCGCCCCGTTCTTCCTCACCTTCGCCGCCTTCGGGCTCTTCCCGCTGATCTACACGGGCTGGCTCTCGCTGCACCGGGTCGAACTCGGGGGCGACGCGCAGTGGAAGGGGCTCGAGAACTACACCGACCTCGCCGACAGCGCGTTCTTCTGGAAGGCGCTCTCCAACACCTTCACCATCGGTGTCATCTCCACGGTCCCGCAGCTCCTGATGGCCCTGGGCCTGGCCCACCTGCTCAACTACAGGCTGCGCGGACGCGGCTTCTTCCGGGTCGCGGTCCTCGCTCCGTACGCGACCTCGATCGCGGCGGCGACGCTCGTCTTCGCCCAGCTCTTCAACACCGACTACGGACTCATCAACACCGCCCTGGGCTGGGTCGGCTTCGACCCGGTGGACTGGGAGTCCTCCAAGTGGCCCTCCCAGGTGGCGATCTCGACGATCGTCACCTGGCGCTGGACCGGCTACAACGCGTTGATCTACCTCGCGGCGATGCAGGCCGTGCCGCAGGATCTGTACGAGGCGGCGGCGCTCGACGGCGCCTCGCGCTGGCGGCAGTTCCTCAGCGTGACGATCCCGTCGATCCGTCCGACGATCCTGTTCACGATCGTCGTCTCCACGATCGGAGCCACCCAGCTGTTCGGGGAGCCGATGATCTTCGGTGGCAGTCTCGGCGTGAGCGGCGGCAGCGGCAACCAGTTCCAGACGCTGAGCCTGCTGATGTACGAGAAGGGCTGGGTGACCGGCGCGCTGGGACAGGCGTCCGCCATCGCCTGGGTGATGCTGCTGCTCCTGCTGCTGATCGGAGCCGTCCAGACGCTCGTGTCCCGGGCGAACCGTAGGAAGCTGGGGGCCTGAGCTCATGTCACGTATACGTCTTCGCCCGTCGGCGGGCCGTCAGCACCACGCCGGCCCTCTGACCTACGTCCTGCTGGGCCTGGCCGCGCTGGTCTCGCTCTTCCCGCTGTACTGGAACCTGGTCGCCGCCTCGCACTCGGGCGAGCGGGTCGCGACGGCCCCGGCGCCGCTGCTGCCCGGCCCCCGGCTCTTCGACAACCTCACCTTCGCCTGGAACCAGGTCGACATGGGCGAGGCGCTGGTCAACACCACCGTCGTCGCGGGGCTCGTGGCGCTGTCCACCGTGCTGTTCTCCACTCTGGCCGGCTTCGCCTTCGCCAAGCTGCCCTTCAAGGGGCGGGGCGCCATGCTGGCGCTCGTGGTGGCGACGATGACGATCCCGCCGCAGCTCAGCGTCATCCCGCTCTACCAGATCATCACCGACCTCGGCTGGGTCGACCAGCTCCAGTCCGTCGTCCTGCCGTCCCTGGTCGCCGCCTTCGGAGTGTTCTTCATGCGGCAGTACCTGATCGAGGCGCTGCCGGTGGAGCTGGTGGAGGCGGCCCGGATGGACGGCGCGCACAGTCTGCGGATCATCTGGCACGTGGTGTTCCCGGTGGCCAGGCCCGCGATGGCGGTGCTCGGCATGCTGGTCTTCGTGCAGGCCTGGAACGACTTCTTCTGGCCCTTCATCGCACTGACCCCGGACGGCAGTCCGACCCTCCAGGTGGCCCTGGCCGGTCTCGGCGCGGGCAATCACACCGTCGACCAGGCGATCGTGCTGACCGGCGCGCTGATCTCCACGCTGCCGCTGCTGCTGGTCTTCGCCGTGCTCGGCAAGCACATCGTCGGCGGCATCACCTCGGGTGCGGTCAAGAGCTGACCGGGCGCCCCGAACTCCCGTACTTCCCTCCCCGTACATCTCTCTCACCCGGGAGCACTTCCGCATGACCGCGACAGATCCCCGACCGCTCACCGCCACCCGCTCGTTCCCGCCCGGCTTCCTCTGGGGCGCGGCCACCGCCGCGTACCAGATCGAGGGCGCGGCGGCCGAGGACGGCCGTACCCCGTCGATCTGGGACACCTTCTCGCACACCCCGGGGAAGGTGTTCGAGGGCCACACCGGCGACGTGGCGGTCGATCACTACCACCGGTACCGCGAGGACGTCCGGCTGATGTCCGAACTCGGCCTGAACGCCTATCGGTTCTCCGTGTCCTGGTCCCGGGTCCAGCCGACCGGGCGGGGCCCGGCCGTCCAGAAGGGGCTGGACTTCTACCGTCGCCTGGTCGACGAGCTGCTCGCCGCTGGCATCGAACCGGCCCTCACGCTCTACCACTGGGACCTGCCCCAGGACCTGGAGGACGCTGGCGGCTGGCCGGAGCGGGCGACCGCCGAGCGGTTCGCCGAGTACGCGGGGATCGTCGCCGCGGCCGTCGGCGACCGGGTCACCCGCTGGACCACGCTCAACGAGCCCTGGTGCAGCGCCTTTCTCGGCTACGGCTCCGGGGTCCACGCCCCGGGCCGCACCGACCCGGTGGCCGCCCTGCGCGCCGCCCACCACCTCAACCTCGGTCACGGACTCGCCGTACAGGCCCTGCGGGCCGCGCTGCCGGCGGACCGTCAGATCGCCGTCTCCCTCAATCTGCACGAGGTGCGGCCCCTGACCCCCTCCGCCGAGGACGGGGACGCGGCCCGCCGGATCGACGCCGTCGGCAATCGCGTCTGGCTCGGCCCGATGCTGGAGGGTGCCTACCCGCAGGACCTGCTCGCCGATACGGCGCACCTCACCGACTGGTCCTTCGTCCGGGCCGGCGACCCGGCCACCATCAATCAGCCCCTGGACCTGCTCGCGATCAACTACTACACGCCGACGGTCGTCTCGCACGTCGCCGAGGGCGAGGAGAAGCCACAGGACGACGGCCACGGCAACAGCGAGCACTCACCGTGGCCCGGTGCTGACTCGGTCGCCTTCCACCGGGCGCCGGGCGAGCGCACGGCGATGGACTGGGCCGTCGACCCGAGCGCGCTGTACGACCTGCTGACCCGGGTCTCGTCCCAGTACCCCGGCCTGCCGCTGGTGATCAGCGAGAACGGCGCCGCGTACGAGGACGAGGTCGGCCCGGACGGCACCGTCCACGACCCGGAGCGCGCCGCCTACGTCCACGCGCACCTGGACGCCGTGCACCGGGCGATCGCCGACGGGGCGGACGTCCGCGGCTACTTCCTCTGGTCGCTCATGGACAACTTCGAGTGGGCCTACGGCTATGCGAAGCGGTTCGGGGCGATCCACGTCGACTACGAGTCGCTCGCCCGTACGCCCAAGTCGAGCGCCCGCTGGTATGCGCGGGTGGCGCGGTCGAACGAGCTCTCGGACCCGGCGGAGGGCTGAATCGGAGCGGGGCGGGGCGCGTACGGCTCGGCCGTCGCGCCCCCACCGCCCGCGCGTCCTCCTCCGCTTCTCCTCCGCGTCGGCGAATGCCTCCACATCGCTGCTGGTCAGAGGCTTACGACATGCGTGGGGCACCCACTCGGCGTAACGTCGCCCGTGGATCTCGGGTACCCCGACCGCACCGGGAGGGTTGTGTGCGCGACTCCACGCACGGCGGCGCCGACGACGAAGCCGTCGCCTCGTCCCGCGGCCGTCGGCGCCTGCTCATCGCGGTGACGGCGGCCGGAGTGGCCCTCGTCGCCGCGGGCGGACTGTACGTCGCGGGTCTCGTCGCCACCGGCGACGAGATATCCGAGGGCACCCGGGTCGACGGCGTGGACATCGGCGGCATGAGCCGCGACGAGGCACGCGCGAAGCTGACGTCCTCGGCCCCGGCCTCTTGGACAGCTCCCATTCCGGTGCGGATCGGTGAGAGCACCGGAACCGTCGAGCCCGCCGCGGCCGGCCTGAGCGTCGACGTCGGGAAGACCGTCGACAAGGCCGCCGACCCCGCGCGCGACCCGGCGACCGTGATCGGGCGACTGTTCTCCTCCGACGAACGGGACATCGAACCCGTCGTCTCCTTCGACGAGACCGAGGCACGTAAGGCGATGGGCGAGACGGCCCGGACGTACGACCGCGCGACCGTCGAGGGGTCCGTGTCCTTCAGGAACGGCCAGGCGGTCACGGTCCAGGCCCGCGACGGACAGCGGCTGGACGTCGACGGCGCCGTCGAGACCCTGCGCGCCAACTACCCCGAGCGCGTGGCGGGGAACCCGGTGACGCTTCCGACCGCCGTGTTCCGGCCCAAGGTCGGCGAGACCGAAACCGTGCGTTTCCTCAACGAGTTCGGGACCCCGGCGATGTCGGGACCCGTCACTCTCACCGTCGACGGCAAGAGTTTCCAGATCACTCCGACGACGCTCGGTGCCCATCTGACGGTGAAGGCGGACGACAAGGGCCGGCTCGTCCCCACGCTGAACGCCCAGGCGCTGATCCGCGACCCGGCGGTGGCGCG
Source organism: Streptomyces sp. NPDC046712 (assembly GCF_040645695.1). Lineage (NCBI taxonomy): Bacteria > Bacillati > Actinomycetota > Actinomycetes > Kitasatosporales > Streptomycetaceae > Streptomyces > Streptomyces sp. NPDC046712. The sequence continues at coordinate 96,973 of NZ_JBEYYW010000022.1, forward strand.
ACCGCTCGGCGCGATCGCCACCGGGCCGGTCGAGGCCAAGCTGGGCGTGGAGGAGGACGGCCGGGTGGTCGTGCTGTCGGACGGCCGCGCGGGCCACGAGGTGTCCGCCGCCGCCCTGCGCGACGCGGTCCTCCCGCTGCTTCCGAAGAAGGGCGAGGCCGCACGGACCGGGCCGGTGGCCACCCAGCTGATCCAGCCAGTCCTCACCCGTGAGTCGGTGGCGGAGATGGGGATCAGGGAACAGATGTCGACCTTCACGGTCAACTTCCCCACGGCGCCGTACCGGACGATCAACATCGGCCGGGCCGTCGAGCTGATCAACGGCTCACTGGTGAGGCCGGGGGAGGTCTGGAGCTTCAACCGGACCGTCGGTGAGCGCACCAAGGCCAACGGCTTCGTCGACGGCACGATGATCCTGGACGGGCAGTACCACTCGGCACCCGGCGGCGGTGTCTCCGCCGTCGCCACCACGGTCTTCAACGCGATCTTCTTCGCCGGGGTCAAGCCGGTCGAGTACGGGGCGCACTCCTTCTACATCGAGCGGTACCCGCCGGGCCGGGAGGCGACCGTGGCCTGGGGCACGCTGGACCTGAAGTTCCGCAACAACTCCGACGCGTGGATCTACATCCGGGCGAGCTCCACGGACTCCTCGGTGACCATCAGCTTCCTGGGCACGAAGAAGTACGACGCCGTGGAGGCCGTGGAAGGCCCCCGCACCAACCTCACGGAGCCCGCCGAGCGGAAGGGCACCGGTCCCAAGTGTGAACCGCAGCCCCCGCTGGAGGGCTTCGACATCACCGTGGACCGGGTCTTCCGCGACGACGGGGCGGAGGTGGGACGGGAGACCTTCCGTACCCACTACACGCCGCGCGACCGCGTCACGTGCGAATGAGGGGCGCGTCGGCGGCCAGCACCCGGAGGAGATGGGTGACCGCCTCCGCGACGGCGGTGCGCGCCGGGCCGAGATAGCGGCGCGGGTCGACGGTCGAGCCGTTCTCCCCCAGGTGGGTCCGGACGGCCCGGGTGAACGCCTTGTTCAGGTGCGTGGCGACGTTCACCTTCGTCATACCGGCGTTGACGGCCCAGCTGAGGTCCACGTCCCCGACGCCGGACGAGCCGTGCAGCACGAGGGGGACGCCCACGGCCTCGCGCAGCCGGGAGACGAGTGCGAAGTCGAGGACGGCGTCCCGGGTGAGCATCGCGTGGGAGCTGCCGACGGCCACGGCGAGGGCGTCGACGGCGGTGGCGGCGACGAACTGCCGCGCCTCGTCCGGGTCGGTGCGCACGCCGGGGGCGTGGGCGCCGTCCTTGCCGCCCACCTCGCCGAGTTCGGCCTCCACCCAGACGTCGTTGCGGTGGCAGTAGTCCGTCATCTCGCGGGTGGCGGCCACGTTCTCCTCGTACGGGAGGGTGGACGCGTCGAACATGACGGAGCGGAAGCCGAGGGCGACCGCCTCGCGTACGAGCTCGGGCGACTCGGCGTGGTCGAGGTGGACGGAGACCGGGACGGCGGCCCGGCGGGCGATGGCCAGGGTGGCGAGTCCGATGGGTTCCAGCGAGCCGTGGTAGCGCGCCGTGTTCTCGCTGATCTGGAGGATCACGGGCAGACCCGCGGCCTCGGCGCCGGCCACGATGGCCTGAGCGTGCTCGATCTGGATCACGTTGAACGCCCCCGCGCCGGCGTTCCGCTCGCGCGCGCCGAGGACGATCTCGTCGGTGGTGGTCAGTGGCATCAGTTCCGCTCCGCTCCACCGGTGGTGAGGACGACGGACCGGGTGAGGTTGCGCGGTCGGTCCGGGTCCTGGCCCTGGGTCTCGGCGAGCAGGACCGCGAGTCGCTGCGCGCGGACGAGGTCGGCCATCGGGTCGAGGTGGTCGTCGGCGCCGCCCGACTCCGCGACGAGGGTGCCGCCGACGCGGGCGACGTCGTCGGCGAGGCCGGTGGGGACGGGGCCGAAGGACCACGCGACCCGGCCGGGCGCGGTGATGCTGATGGGGCCGTGCCGGTACTCCATGGCGGGGTACGCCTCGGTCCAGGCGCCTGCGGCCTCGCGCATCTTCAGTCCGGCTTCGAGGGCGAGGCCGTAGGTCCAGCCGGTGCCGAGGAAGGTGTACTGCTCGGCGCCGGTGATCTCGGCGGCGAGGGGTTCGGCGACGGCCCGCTCGGCGTCCTTGGCCGCCCGCTCCACCGTACGGACCCCGGCCGGAAGGGCGTCCTCGGCCTCCAGGTGGGCGCGGAGCAGGGCGAGGGCGGTGGTGGCGAAGCGGGTCTGCACCACCGACTCCTCGTCGGCGAAGTCGAGGACGGCCGCGTCGTCGGCGGCCTCCATCACGGGGGTCTCCGGGTCCGCGGTGAGGGCGCCGGTGGCGACGGACCCCTTGACGCGGGTGAGCAGGTCGAGGACCTCGGTCGTGGTGCCCGAGCGGGTGATCGCCAGGATCCGGTCGTAGCGGCGACCGAGCGGGAACTCGGAGGCCGCGAAGGCGTCGGTCTCGCCGTGGCCGCCGCTCTCGCGGAGCTGGGCGTAGGCCTGGGCGATGAACCAGGAGGTGCCGCAGCCGACCACCGCGACCCGCTCACCGCGCACCGGGAGGGCCGCGCGGTGCTGGGGCAGCGTCTCGGCGGCCTTGCGCCAGGAGGCGGGCTGGGAGGCGATTTCGACGGCGGTGCGGGAGGGGGAGAGTCCCGAGGTGGGCACGTGCGGCTCCTTCACTGGCGAGTGATGCTTACTCTTGCTCGTAAAACCATACTTTCAAGCAACATCACGCATCTGTCCTGTGCGCAGTATCCATCAGTCGGTGCGTTCGGTCCAGGGCTCCCTTCCCCCGGACGGCGCTAAGATCGCGATCATGTCGAAGCACGAGCGGTGGAACACGCTCCTCGAACTGCTCGCCGCCACCGGACGGCTGGAGGTCGAGGACGCCGCGGCGACGCTCGACGTCTCCCCGGCCACGATCCGCCGGGACCTGGACGAACTCGCGGAACAGCGACTCCTCGTCCGTACGCGCGGTGGGGCGGTGCCGCAAGGGGTCTCGTACGAGCTTCCGCTGCGCTACAAGTCCTCCCGGCACGCCTCGGAGAAGCAGCGCATCGCCGCGGCCGTGGCGGAGCTCGTCCATGAGGGCGAGGTCGTGGGTCTCAACGGCGGGACGACCACGACCGAGGTGGCTCGCGCCCTCGCGCTGCGCTTCGCCGGCGGTGGGGCACGGGAGACGGTCGGCACCCCGGCACTGACCGTGGTCACCAACGCGCTCAACATCGCGGGCGAGCTCGCCGTCCGGCCGCAGATCAAGATCGTCGTCTCCGGGGGCGTGGCCCGCTCGCAGACGTACGAACTGGTCGGCCCACTGGCCGCCGGGGTGCTCGACGAGGTCGTGCTCGACGTCGTCGTCCTCGGTGTCGACGGCATCGACCCGCGGCTGGGGCTCATGGCCCATCACGAGGACGAGGCGGGGATCAGCCGGCTCTTCGCCGAGCGGGCGAGCCGGGTCGTCGTGGTCGCCGACTCCTCGAAGCTGGGCAGGCGGGCCTTCGCCCGGATCTGCGGGATCGATCACGTAGACGTCCTGGTGACGGACGCGGCGATCCCGACCGAGGCGGTGCGGGAGCTGACGGACGCGGGCGTGCAGGTCGTCACCGTCTGACCTGCCGCCCCGCCCGAGCCCCCGCACCGCCTCTCCCGTGTTCTAGGCGGTGATGATGCCGGGGTCGCTGACGCTCGGGGCACCGGTCTCCACATGGCCGGCGAAACGGCGCAGGAAGGTGCTGTCTCCGCTGGAGACGACCGACAGGTCGTACCAGCGCCCGCTGCCGCTCAGGTCCACGGTGTGCGTCACGGTCGCGCCCGTGGCCACCGTGAAGGTCCGCGACTGGCCGCCGTAGGCCGGGGCGCTGGAGACGGTGAGGGTGACGGCCGCGGCGCCCGGGTTCCTCATCGTCAGCACCAGGTTGCCGCCGACGCCGTCGTGACGGGCCGTCACCTCGGGGCCCGCCGTCGTGCCGGATCCCCGGAAGCGGCGCAGGAAGCCCTGCGGGCCGGTGGCCGTGAGGTCGTACGTCCCCGCGGAGTACGCCGTGTTCCAGGTGTCCGGCAGGCTCGCCCCGGCCCCCGTCGTGTACGTCCACGGCCCGTCGGTGCGGTTCGGCGCGGTGACGTAGAAGTGGGCTCCGGCCTTGGCGCCCGCGCCGAAGGTGAGGGTGTAGCGGCCGGTGGACGGGGTGGCCGAGCCGTCGACGTACAGCTCGTACGGCAGCGGCCTGGTCGGCCGCTGCCCTGCCTCCTGGACGGGCAGGACCGGCTTGGTGGGCGGCTTGGGGACGTAGCTGGGGTGCCGCTGGTTGTCCAGCGGCTTGTAGGCCGAGGTGTCGGGCAGCGCGGCCGGCGCGGGGTCCTCGAGCCCGAAGTCGAAGGCGGAGGTCAGGTCGCCGCAGACGGCCCGCCGCCAGGGCGAGATCTGCGGCTCCCGCACGCCGAAGCGGCGCTCCATGAACCGGATGATCGAGGTGTGGTCGAAGACCTCGGAGCAGACGTAACCGCCCTTGCTCCAGGGGGAGACGACGAGCATCGGCACACGCTGGCCCAGGCCGTAGACGCCGGCGGCGTAACTGGCGTTGCCGCTGAACCGGTCGAGGGAGGTGTCGACGGTGGAGAGCCCCTGTGCGGCCGAGGACGGCGGGTAGGGCGGGACGACGTGGTCGAAGTAGCCGTCGTTCTCGTCATACGTGATGAACAGCGCCGTCCTGCTCCACACCTCCGGGTTGGAGGTGAGCGCGTCGAGGACCTGGGCGATGTACCAGGCACCGTAGTTCGAGGGGAAGTTGGGGTGCTCCGTGAAGGCCTCCGGGGCGGCGATCCAGGAGATCTGCGGGAGCCGGTTCGCGGCGACGTCGGCCCGAAGGATGTCGAAGAAGCCGCCGCCGTTCTTGACGTCGGTGCCGGTGCGGGCCTTGTCGTAGAGCGGGTTGCCCGGCTGCGCGTTGCGGTACTGGTTGAAGTAGAGCAGGGAGTTGTCGCCGTAGTTGCCGCGGTAGGCGTCGTTGATCCAGCCCCAGTGGCCGGCCGCGTTCAGGCCGTCGCCGATGTCCTGGTAGATCTTCCACGAGATCCCGGCCTGCTCCAGCCGCTCGGGGTAGGTCGTCCAGGAGTACCCCGCCTCCTCGTTGCCGAGGACGGGGCCGCCGCCGGTGCGGTCGTTGCCGGTGTGGCCGGTCCACATGTAGTAGCGGTTGGGGTCGGTGGCGCCGATGAAGGAGCAGTGGTAGGCGTCGCAGACGGTGAACGCGTCGGCGAGCGCGTAGTGGAACGGGATGTCGTTCCGGTTCAGATACGCCATCGTGCCCGCGGACTTGGCGGGGATCCACTGGTCGTACTTGCCGTTGTTGAAGGCCCGGTGGCCGCCTGCCCAGTCGTGGTTGAGCCCGGCGATGAACTGCATGCCGAGGTCGTCGGCCGTGGGGTGGTACGGCAGCACGGTCTTGGCGCCGTCCTGCTGGTGCCAGACCGACTTGCCGCTGGGCAGGGTGATCGGGCGCGGGTCGCCGAAGCCGCGGACGCCGTTCAGCGCGCCGAAATAGTGGTCGAAGGAGCGGTTCTCCTGCATCAGCACGACGATGTGCTCGACGTCGGCGAGAGTCCCGGACGCGCGGGCGGCGGGAATGGCGGCGGCCCGGGCGATGCTGCTGCCGAGGGCGGCGAAGCCGGCGGTGGCGCCGGCTATCTGGAGAAAGCGGCGCCGATTGAGTTCCGTCATGGGTCTGAGCACCTCTGATGGATTCCGGGGGACGGTGGTCCGAGCGAGCCCAAGATCAGTGGGTGAGGGGGCGGGGACGTGTCGTCGACCTGTGGGGGCGCGGTACAGGACATGAACGCGAAGGGGAGCGGGCGCCCCCACGGCCGGGAACACCGTAGGGTCCGGTGACCCGCCGCCGGGGGCGGTCGCAGAAGAGTCCATGGGCTCGTACGAGAAGTCCATGCGCCGCCCACGCGCCCTTGCCGGGAACCGGCCGTGGCCGGAATCTGTCCTCGTGAAGGAGGACGGGGGGCGAAATGGACGCATGGGTGGTCCCCGGGTACACGGAGTACCGGGAATTGGGTTCGGGCGGCAGCGGGCGAGTGGTCCTCGCCGTCCATGACGCGACCGGCGTGCCGGTGGCGGTGAAGTACCTCGGCGAACGCCTGCGGACGGACGCCGCCTTCGTGCGGGGCTTCCGGTCGGAGGCGCGCCTTCTGGGCGGCCTCGACTCGCCGTACGTCGTGGGTCTGTACGAGTACGTCGAGGCCCCGCGCGGCGCGGCGATCGTCATGGAACTGGTCGACGGGCTCGCCCTGCGCGCGCTGCTGGCCCGGGAGGGTGCCACCGGTCCGGAGGCGGCGCTCGTGGTGCTCAAGGGCTCGCTCCTGGGCCTGGCCGCCGCGCACCGGGCGGGGGTCGTGCACCGCGACTACAAACCCGAGAACGTGCTGGTCGCGGCCGACGGATCGTCCAAGCTCGTCGACTTCGGCATCGCGACGGACCGCGGCAGCACACCCGGCGTCGCCGGCACTCCGGCGTACATGGCTCCCGAACAGTGGAACGGCGAGCCCGCGTCCCCCGCCGCCGACGTGTACGCGGCGACCGCGACCTTCTACGAGTGCCTGACCGGGCACAAGCCGTTCACCGGACAGAACATCGCCGAACTGGCGCTCCAGCACCTCGACGCACCCGTTCCCGACGCGGACGCGCCGGAGCCGCTGCGTCCGCTGATCCGGCGTGGTCTCGCGAAGGCTCCCGGGCAACGACCGGAGAACGCGGAGGCGTTCGTGACCGAGCTGGAGACGGTCGCCACGGCCGCCTACGGGCCCGACTGGGAGGAGCGTGGCCAGCGGCGGCTCGCGGCGCTCGCGGCCCTGCTTCCGCTGCTCTTCCCCTCGTCCGGCGGCCCGGCCACGGGCACGACCGCGCTCGCCACGACCACCCTGCCGCCGCGCGCGGGGCGTGGGGTCCGGCTGTGGCCGAGGGTGCTGCCGGCCGGCGTCGCCGCGCTGATCCTCGCCGTGCTGGCCGCGGTCGCCGCGCGCGCCGGGGACGACGGGCCGGGCCGTACGACGACCGAGGCCTTCGCCACGACGAGCGCGCGGCCGGACACCGCGCCCGGCACCACTCCTACACCGGACAGCCCTTCCCCGACGGCCAGTTCCTCCGCGAGCCCGTCGGCCACTCCCCCGACATCGCCCTCGGACGTACCGACCACCACCGCCCCGCCGACCGTGACGGCCACCCCGACCGCGACCGGCACGGGGACGCCGACGACGACTCCGACCTGGACCCCGACGACGTCCGCCCCGACCACGGACACCGGCACCACACCACCGGCGCCACGGCCGGTCGGGGTGAAGTCGGTGTCGGTTACCTCGCTGCGTCAGACCGGCCCGACCACCGCCGAGGCGTCGTTCGAGGTCCTCACCGACGGGACCGGCCCGGTGACCCTCCTCATCGGCTGGTACACGGGTGACACCAAGGGGGAGCTTGGCGTTTCCGACGGCTCCGGGAGCGTCCGGCGGAGCGGAGCGACGCAGTACACGATCACCCTCACCCACACCTTCCGGGGCAACGGCTGCTACTGGGGTGTGCGGGCGACGACGGACCCCTCGGCCGCGAACGGCGGCTCCACGCAACAGATCCTGACGCGGCGGTGCACGATCTCATGAGCGATCCCCGACGTCCGTACGACCCGGACGAGTACAGCGCCACGGTCCTCGGCAGCCACTGGTTCGAGCGGCCGGCCGAGGACGTACCGCCCGACCGCGTGGAGGGCGAGGTCCTGCGCTTCGGTCCCGGGGTGACGGCGGCCGCGCTACGACGGGCGGCCGACGGCCCCACGACGGCACAGATCTGGCACGGCACCCTGCCCGGCCGGGACCCGGGTGACGTGCCGCCGGCCCGCCGCCGCCGTGGGGCGCTGGGCCGGTACGCCCTGGCCGGCGTGGTGCTGCTCGCCGTGCTGGTCTTCCTCGCCTGGCAGCGGTTCGGACCGGAGGTGTCCGTACGCCGGGTGACGGTCGCCGCCCCGGAGCAGCCGCTCGCGTGCGACGGTACGGCGGACGTGGTGGCGGTTCTGGACACCGACGGGCGGCCCGGCACCGTGACGTACCGCTGGGAACGCAGCGACGGCACCACGTCCGGGCTGCTGCGGGAGCGGCTCGCCCGCCACCAGACACAGGCGCGCCTGCATCTGCTGTGGACGTTCCGAGGCCGGGGTGAGCACCGGGCCACGGCCAAGCTGGTGATCGTCTCGCCCACCCCGGGGCACACCGCGGAGACCCGCTTCACGTACCGGTGCGACTGAGACCGGGGGCGACTGAGGCGGGGGGCGTCAGCGGCTGAGGACCCGTACGGCTGAGGAGGGGGCGTCAGCGACTAGGGCCTGGTCCGCCTGCGGCGTCAGCGTCCGCGGCGGATGCGGGCGGCCTTGCGGGCCTCGGCCATCTTGCGCTCCTCGGCCGACCGCCGGGACTCGTTCTTGGCCCGGCCGGGCTTGCCGGGGACCGTCCCGATCCCCCGGAACTGCGCGCCTCCGCGCTTGGGGCGTTCGCTGCTCGGCGCGCTGCCGTCGACGGGAACACCGGACGGGGCCTTGGCACCGGTGATGCGGCTGAGTTCGGCCTCGCCGGAGCGGACCTGGGTGACCTGGGGGCGGAGCCCCGCGTCCGCCATGAGACGGACCACGTCGCGCCGCTGGTCGGGCAGGACCAGCGTGACCACGCTGCCGGACTCGCCGGCGCGCGCGGTGCGGCCGCCGCGGTGCAGATAGTCCTTGTGGTCGGCCGGCGGATCGACGTTGACGACGAGGTCGAGGTCGTCGACGTGGATGCCGCGCGCGGCGACGTTCGTGGCGACGAGGACCGTCACGTCGCCGGTGCGGAACCGGTCCAGGGTGCGGGTGCGCATCGGCTGGGACTTGTCGCCGTGCAGGGCCGCGGCCCGTACGCCGCTGCCGAGCAGGTGCGCGGTGAAGCGGTCGACGGCGGCCTTGGTGGCCAGGAACATGATCACGCGACCGTCGCGGGCGGCGATCTCCGTGGCGGTGGCGAACTTGTCGGCGCCGTGCACCTGCAGGACGTGGTGCTCCATGGTGGTGACGGCGGCGGCCGAGGGGTCGACCGAGTGGACCACGGGGTCGTGGAGGTAGCGCTGGACCAGGAGGTCGACGTTCCGGTCGAGGGTGGCGGAGAACAGCATGCGCTGGCCGCCGTCGCGTACGAGGTCGAGCAGTCCGGTGACCTGGTCCATGAAGCCCATGTCGGCCATCTGGTCGGCCTCGTCGAGGACGGTGATGTCCACCCGGTCCAGGCGGGCGTCCTTGCGCTCGACGAGATCCATGAGGCGGCCGGGGGTCGCGACGACGACCTCGGCCCCGTCGCGCAGCGCGGCGGCCTGCCGCCCGATCGACATGCCGCCGACCACGGTGGCCAGCCGCAGCTTCAGCACCCGGGCGTACGGCGCGAGCGCGTCGGTGACCTGCTGGGCCAGCTCGCGCGTGGGCACGAGGACGAGCGCCCGCGGCTTCCGGGCCTCGGCCCGCCGGCCGGCGGTGCGTACGAGGAGCGGCAGCCCGAAGGCCAGCGTCTTGCCGGAGCCGGTGCGCCCGCGCCCCAGGACGTCACGTCCGGCGAGGGCGTTCGGCAGCGTGGCCGCCTGGATCGGGAAGGGCGTGTCGACGCCGTGCGCGGTGAGCAGCTCCCGTACCTCTGCGGGCAGGCCGAGCTCGTCGAAGGACGCGACGGCGGAAAGGGCCGGGGTGTGGCTGACCGGCTGCGCGAATTCGTCCTTGGACGTGGCGGGGCGACGGGTCTGGTCCGGGCGGGCTGAACTGCTCATGGAAACCTTTGTGGAACCTGGGTGGGCAACCTGTGTGCCGGGAAATGGCCGTGGAAACCGGAAACGGCCGAGAAATGCAACGAGCCGGGGCCCTCACCACTCGGGTGAGGGCCCCAGCTGCGTCGGACGCGAAGACGTCAGGCGGGGAGGATGTTCTCCGCCTGCGGGCCCTTCTGGCCCTGCGTGACGTCGAAGGTCACCTTCTGGCCCTCCTGCAGCTCACGGAAGCCGGAGGTCGCGATGTTGGAGTAGTGGGCGAACACGTCCGGGCCGCCACCCTCCTGCTCGATGAAGCCGAAACCCTTTTCCGAGTTGAACCACTTCACGGTGCCAGTAGCCATGCCATATCTCCTTCGGGGCATTACCCGGGAATCCGCACTGTGCGAATCCCGGCGTCGCCGCGATGATTTCCCCGTCCGGAAACAGCACCGAAAATACAAAAAGTGCCCGACGATTCATCATCGTCAAAGGCACTTGAAGTCTATGGGAACCACAACTGCAACTGATCTCGACTGTAGCACGGCGTGGTCATCCGTGCACGGAATTCCGCATTCCTGATGTCGCTGGGGCGGCGTGTCCTCGGTGGACCCGCCGCCCGTCCGGATGGTGCCTGCCTCGCTCTCCCGCCGCCGGATCAGTGGGCCTCGCGGATGGGCTCACCCGTCCGGTGCAGGTGGCTCAGGATCTCGCGGTAGGAGCGGAGCAGCCCGACCTCGTAGTACGGGATGTCCTTCTCCGCGCAGAACTCCCGGGTGATCTCGGCGGCGCGGCCGAGCGCGGGGGTGGGCATGCTCGGGAAGAGATGGTGCTCCACCTGGTAGTTCAGGCCGCCCATGGCGACGTCGACGAACGGGCCGCCTCGCACGTTGCGGGAGGTGAGGACCTGGCGGCGGAGAAAGTCCAGCTTCATGTCGGGCGTCACCATCAGCATGCCCTTGTGGTTGGGAGCGAAGACGCACCCCATGTAGACGCCGATCAGTGCCTGGTGCACCCCGATGAACGCGAGCGCCTTGCCCGGGGGGAGCGCGGCGAAGACGACGCCGAAGTAGGCGACGAAGTGGACGACGAGCAGGGTGCCCTCGAGTAAGGGGCGCTTCATCGTCGGGCTGCTCAGCGCGCGGAAGCTGTTGAAGCTGAGGTTGAGACCCTCCAGGAGCAGCAGCGGGAAGAAGAGGTACGCCTGCCGCCGCCCGATGAACCGGGCCAGGCCGCTCGCCTGCCGGGCCTGGCGCTTGGACCAGACCAGGATGTCGGGGGCCACGTCCGGGTCCCGCTCCTCGTGGTTGGGGTTCGCGTGGTGGCGGGTGTGCTTGTTCATCCACCACCCGTAGCTCATGCCCATGAGGAGGTTGGCCGCGATGCGTCCGCTGATCTCGCTGGGCAGGCGCCGGCTGAACACCTGACGATGGGCCAGGTCGTGGGAGATGAGCGCGACCTGCGCGAAGACGACGGACATCGCAGCGGCCAGCACCAGTTGGAGCCAGGTGTCGCCCAGGGCGAACATCGCGTACCAGCCGCCGGCGAAGGCGAGGAGTACGAGGCTGAAGCGCACCGTGTAGTAGACGGGTCGGCGGTCCAGCAGTCCCTCCGCGGCCATCCGGCGGCTCAGCTGGGAGAAGTCGCTGCTGCCCGACGCGGGCCGCCGCAGCGTGGTCTTCCCGGTTCCGGGAACTTCCGTGGTCGTCGCGAACTCTGTGCTCATGGAAAGAAGTCTGCTGACCGGCGGGAAGCGGCAGTAGCCGCCCAACCCCCCTCTTCGAGGGGGAGAAAACTCCCCCTCCCGCCCATCGCCACGCCCGCTGACGTACCCTCACTGAGGGGCGGAACCCGCAGGCCGAGGGGGACCGCGCCCCGCAGTCCGAGACCGAAGACAGGAGCCGGGAGCTGTTGTACCCGTGACACCGACTCGGCTGCGGCAGCGACTGCGCGACGAGCTGCGTCCCTGGTTGATCAACGGCTTGGTGGCCGCGCGCCGGGGCCTGACCCTGGCCTTCCTGTCCCAGCTCGGGGCCATTCCCCTGCTCGCCATCGTGCTCGCTTCGCTCGGGGTGACGCCGGTGGGCGTCGGCGTCCTGACGCTCCCGATAGCCCTGTTCGCGGTACGCGGCTTCGCCGACATGCACCGGCGGTTCCTGCGCGAGTGGTGGGGCGTGCACATCGCGCGTCCGTACCGGCCCGAGCCGGCGGAGGACTTCGAACCGCTCGACGTCCCGAGCAGTGTGCGCCACTACCGGAAGCTGGTGACCGACCCGGCGACCTGGCGGGACCTTCTGTGGCTGCTGATCGACGCTCCGCTCGGGCTGGTCTTCGGCCTCCTGCCCGCCTGGCTGATCATCTACGGAATCCACGGAGTGGTGGCCACTCCGCTGTTCTGGCCGTACATGGAGGACTTCTACGGCTACGGTCTGACCTGGCCCGTCCACAGCTGGCCCATGGGGCTGCTCGCGTTCGTCCAGGGACTGGGGTTCCTGTTCCTCGGGTTCTGGAGCGGTGAACGGCTGCTGCGGACGTACACCCGGATCACACGCCGCCTCCTCTCCCCCACCGCCAAGGCCGATCTGTCGCGCCGCGTGGCCGAGTTGACCGAGACCAGGTCGGCCGCGGTGGACGCGCAGGCCGCGGAGTTACGGCGGATCGAGCGCGACCTGCACGACGGGGCACAGGCCAGGCTGGTGGCGGTCGGACTCAAGCTGGGCCTGGCCGAGCAGATGCTCGTCAAGAATCCGGTCGTGGCCCGGCAGTTGCTCGTGGACGCCCGCCAGGCCAGCGCCCAAGCGCTGGCCGAACTCCGCGACCTGGTACGGGGCATTCACCCGCCGGTCCTGGCCGAACGGGGACTGGAGGGCGCCGTCCGGGCTCTCGCGCTCGACCTGCCCATTCCCGTCCAGGTCGACATCGCCCTCCCTGGACGCGCCCAGGCGCCGGTGGAGTCGGCCGGCTATTTCGCGGTCGCCGAGGCACTGGCGAACGTCGCCAAGCACAGCGGGGCGGACTCGGCGTGGGTCAGGCTCGAATACTCCGGCGGGCGGCTGCGTCTGGTGGTCGGCGACGACGGTGCCGGGGGCGCGGGCATCCGCGAGGGCGGCGGGCTGGACGGTCTGCGCCGCAGACTCGCGCCCTTCGACGGAACACTCGAACTGAACAGTCCGGTGGGGGGTCCCACCACAGTGACCATGGAGCTGCCGTGCGTGTTGTGATCGCCGAGGACCTCGCCCTGCTGCGGGAGGGCATCATCCAGTTGCTCACGCTGAACGACTTCGAGGTGGTCGAGGCCGTGGACAATGGGCCCGACCTGCTGCGGGCCCTCCTGGAGCACCGCCCCGACGTCGCGGTCGTCGATGTTCGTCTGCCACCCACGTTCACGGACGAGGGGCTTCAGGCGGTGGCACAGGCGCGCCGTGAGATGCCCGGCCTCCCCGTGCTCGTCCTGTCGCAGCACGTGGAGCATCTGTACGCACGGGAGTTGCTCTCCGACCACCGGGGCGGGATCGGCTATCTGCTCAAGGACCGGGTCTTCGAGGTGAGCGAGTTCGTCGACGCGGTACGGCGGGTGGCCGCGGGCGGCACCGCCATGGACACCTCGGTCGTCTCCCAGCTCCTGGCCCGCAACTCGACGCAGGGCACGGTCCAGTCGCTGACGGCGAGGGAGCGCGAGGTGCTGGGCCTGATGGCCGAAGGGCGCAGCAACGCGGCGATCGCGCGGCAGATGAACATCGCGGAGAAGTCGGTGAGCAAGCACACCAACAACATCTTCGGCAAGCTGGGGCTGGCCCAGTCCTGTGACGACAATCGCCGGGTGCTCGCGGTGCTCGCGCACCTCAACCTCTAGGACCTGAACAGGCCTTGAGGGCGCCCACTCCGGCCCCGGAGGTCAGTACCGGCCGTCGGCGCGAGGCGGACGGACGGGGCCGGGCGGCCCCGGGTCGTCCTCGACGACACCGTGCGCCTGAAGCTCCTCCACCCATTGCCCGAGGGCGACCCGGACCAGGAGCGGGTCCATCGTCCACACCCGGCTCAGGTCGGCCGCGGCGGCGTCGAGGCGCCACCGGTGCTGCTGCAGGGCGATCCACATGGCCGCGGCTTCGGAACCGCTCGTCCATCGCCGGCCGGTGACCGCGCAGCGCAGCACGAGTTCACCGTCGGCGGCGACCTCTCCGCTCACGCCCGACGCGGGTCTCACCCGGGTCCACATGTCGTCGTCTTCCAACACAAGCTCCTCATCGCTCGCGGCTGCTCAGCGGCCGCCGTGCCGGAAGCCATTGCTCCCCGAGCATGTGCGGTCGCCCTGCGTGAGGGTGTCAGGGTAAGGCGGACCTTGGTCGGACGGAAACCGGGTCACACCCCCTGCGGAGGGGGGAGTTACACCCACCCTCCACTGCGGGAGGCCTGCCTGCCGGGCCGGACGTCGACTCAGTCGACGCTGCCGGCCCCCACGGCGCTGTCTGCGGGGGGTGCCGTGGCCGGGCCGACCGCGCCGACGAAGATGCGCATCGCCTGGGCGAGTTCCTCCCCGCTCGGCGCGTTCTCCGGGTCGAGGAGCCACTGCAGACCGAGGCCGGAGACCAGAGCGAGGTGGAAGGAGCCCACCAGCCACATCGTCCGGTCGTCGGGGGCGTCGCCCAGGTTCGGGGCGAGCGGGGCCGCCAGCGCCAACCGGGCCCGTTCGTACATCTCGGCCAGCTGTTCACGAAGACCGGGCACGCGGTCGGCCTGCGCGAACGCCTCGATGCTGGCGAGCAGGAGCGGGCGATGCGTCACGAAGAACTGCGTGACACGTTCCCAGGCCGCGTCGACCGTGGGGTCGGCCGCCTCGTCCAGGATTCTGCGCAGCTCCTGCCCCCACTCCTCGAACGCCTCGATCACCGCAGCACTGAGCAACGCCTCCTTCGAGCCGAAGTGGTAGCCGATCGCAGCGAGGTTGGCACCGGACGCGGCGACGATGTCGCGCGCCGTGGTCCGGGCATAGCCCCGCTCGTACAGGCATTTCTTGGCACCGACCAGCAGGTCTTCTCGATTTCCCACGGGATCATCCTAGCCTCGGTCGCACATTTGTCACATACATGCGTACCAGACAAACGTCTCGCACCAGCGTCTGATACGTACCTCTCAGACGGACGGCTGAGACGCTCGTACTAGACAAGCATCTAGGACGTACGTATGGTTCAGTTTCATGAACTCAGACACGCAACGTGCCGACCGCAAGGCGTGGTTCGGGCTCGCCGTCCTGATCCTCCCCGTCCTCCTGATCTCCCTCGACATGCACGTCCTGTCGTACGCACTGCCGATGATCAGCGCGTCTCTGGAGCCCAGCAGCTCGCAGCTGCTGTGGATCATCGACATCTATCCGTTCATGCTCGCGGGGCTGCTGCTCACGATGGGCACGCTCGGTGACCGGATCGGTCGCCGGAAGCTGTTACTTTTCGGCGCCGCCGCCTTCGGCACCGCGTCCGCGTTCGGCGCCTACTCGGACAGTGCGGAGATGCTCATCGCGACCCGGGCGCTGCTCGGTCTCGGTGGCGCGACGCTGATGCCGTCGACGCTCTCCCTGATCCGCAACATGTTCCACGACGCGGAACAGCGACGGGCCGCCATCGCCGTGTGGACCGGCGCGTTCGCGGCGGGCGCCATGCTCGGACCGCTGATGGGAGGCGCGCTCCTGGAGCACTTCTGGTGGGGCTCCGTCTTCCTGGTCAATCTCCCGATCATGGCCCTGCTCATCCTGCTCGCGCCGCTGATGCTGCCGGAGTCCAAGGACCCGAACCCGGGCCCGTTCGACATCCTCAGCGCGGTCCTCTCGCTGGCCGCGATGCTGCCGACCATCTACGGCGTGCAGCACATCGCCCAGGACGGCCTGAGCGTCACGCCGATCGCCGTCATGGCGGCCGGACTGCTGATCGGCTACATCTTCCTGCGCAGGCAGCGCTCGCTCGCGCAGCCGATGCTCGACGTGAAGCTGTTCCGCAGCAAGGGTTTCACCGCCTCCATCACGGCCAACACCCTCGGCGTCTTCTCGATGGTGGGCTCCAGCCTGTTCACCACTCAGTACCTGCAGATGGTGGCCGGGGTGCGGCCCTTCGTCGCCGGTCTGTACGCGCTCCCGGCAGCCGGCGCCGCCATGACCGCCGCCGCCCTCGCACCGCTGATCGTCCGTCGGGTGCGCCCGGCGTTCGTCGTCGGTGCGGGACTCCTCATCGGCGCCGTCGGCTTCGTCATCCTCGGCCAGCTCGACGGCGGCACCGGCATCGCCGCGCTGGTCGCCGGCACGGCGACCATGGCCGGAGGCATCACGCTCGTCCTGACCATCTCCTCGGACATGATCATCGCGACCGCCCCGCCGGAGAAGGCCGGCACGGTCTCCGGTCTCTCCCAGATCGCCACGGAGTTCGGCGGCGCGCTCGGCATCTCCGTCCTCGGCAGCGTCGGCGCCGCCGTCTACCGCGCCGATCTCGCCGAGAACGCCCCCAGCGGGGTCGAGCCGTCCCTGCTGGAGTCCGCGCGCGACACCCTGGGCACGGCACTCGACGTCACCACCCGGATGCCGCAGGAGCTGGGCCAGGCGCTCGCCACCGCGGCGCGCGAGGCATTCACCCACGGTCTGCAGATCGCGATGTACACCGCTGCCGGACTGCTGGCCCTCATGGCGCTGCTCGCCTTCACGCTGCTGCGCCAGGTCCGCATCGGGACACAGGCCCGGGTCGTCGACAGCACCTCGCAGCAGCAGCCCGAGGCGGCACAGCCCGCGGCCGCCTACGCGGCACAGGGCGCGCCGGACCACTACGGCAACGGTGCGTACCCGGCCGGCGCGCAGGGCGCGGAGCGGACCGCCGACTTCTTCGGCACGCCGACCACGTACGGGACGCCGGGCACGTACGGGACGCCTGGAACGCCGGGTACGGCGGGGCAGAACGGACCGCGTCATCGGCGGGACGGTGGACAGTCCACCCAATGGTGACCTGAACAGACGCGTGTGCCGGGCCAGTTCTCTGGCCCGGCACACACGTGTGTCCAGGTGCCGT
Organism: Streptomyces sp. NPDC046712; assembly: GCF_040645695.1. Lineage (NCBI taxonomy): Bacteria > Bacillati > Actinomycetota > Actinomycetes > Kitasatosporales > Streptomycetaceae > Streptomyces > Streptomyces sp. NPDC046712. Next base: position 113,846 of record NZ_JBEYYW010000022.1, read on the forward strand.
GGGGTGCGCGTGAGCACAGTCATGTGGCCACGTGCGGTGGGGTGCTAGGTGGGCTCAGTCAGGTGTCCACGGGCGGTGGGGTGCGCGGTAAGCACACTCGTGTGTCCACGGGCGGTGGGTGCGCGGTGAGCGGCGGCCACGGGTCCGGAGACCGCTGCCCGTGCATGACCGCCGCCGGTATATGCGCGAAAAGGCCCGTGTCGTGGAGCGCGGGAAGCGCTCCACGGCACGGGCCGGGTCGGACGGAGTGGCTAGACGCCCAGTTCGTTGTCGAGGATGTCGAACAGGTCGTCCGCCGAGGCTGCCGCGAGCGTGCCGTCGTCACCGGCATCCTCCGGGCCGTGCTCCCCGCCCGCCGCGCCGTCCGCCCACCGGGCGCTCAGGGCACGCAGCCGCGCCGCGATGCGGGCGTGCTCGGCGGCGTCCGGCGTCGCGGTGCCCAGGATGCGCTCCAGTCGGGCCAGCTCGTCCTCCACGGTGGGCGCGGTGCCCGCCTCCACCAGCTCGCCGTGGAGGTACGCGGCGACCGCCGCCGGCGTGGGGTGGTCGTAGATCAGCGTCGAGGTCAGCCGCAGCCCGCAGACCGCGCCGAGCCTGTTACGCATCTCCACGGCCGCCAGGGAGTCGAAGCCCAGCTCGGAGAAGCCGCGCTCGACATCGACCGCCTCCGGGCCCGAGTGGCCCAGGACTTCGGCGACATGGGTCCTGACCAGGGTGAGGAGCAGCGCGCGCTGCTCCGCGTCGGACAGCTCCGCCAGCCTGTCCGCGAGGGAGTCGGCCCCGCCGGCCTGTCCGGCCGCCCCGGCCACGCGACGGTCCCGGCGCACGGGCACGGAGACCAGCTCCCGGAGCAGATGGGGCACTCCTTCCGCCGCGGCCCGCGCCCTGATCGGCGCCGTGTCGAGCCGTACGGGAACCAGCACGTCCGCGTCGGACCGCAGGGCCGCGTCGAAGAGGGCCAGCCCCTCGCGCACCGCGAGGGGGGCGACTCCGGACCGCGTCATCCTCGCCCGGTCGGTCTCGCTCAGGCTCTCCCCCATACCGTCGCCCGCGCCGTCCCCCGAGTCCCACAGTCCCCAGGCAAGGGACAGCGCGGGCAGACCCGCGGCCCTGCGCCGGTGGGCCAGGGCGTCCAACGCGGCATTGGCCGCAGCGTAGTTCGCCTGCCCGGCGCTGCCCATGGTGCCTGCCAGCGAGGAGAAGAGAACGAAGGAACGTACATCGTGACGGGCTGCCAGACCGTCGAGGTGGAGGGCCGCTTCGAGCTTCGGCCGCAGAACGGTCTCGAAGCGTTCCGGCGTGAGGGAGGCGAAGGTTCCGTCGTCCAGGACGCCCGCGGTGTGCAGGATTCCGGTCAGCGGATGCTCGGCGGCGACGGATTCCACCGCTTCCGCCAGAGCGTTCGCGTCGGCGACGTCGCACGCCCGGATCGAGACCACTGCCGCACCGAGGTCGAGCAGCTCGTCCCGGAGCGGGGCAGCGCCAGGCGCCCGCTCCCCCGACCGGCTGAGCAGGAGCAGATGCCGCACTCCGTGCTCCGACACGAGATGCCGGGCCAGTACCGCGCCCAGGCCACCCGTGCCGCCGGTGATCAGCACGGTCCCGTCGGCCGCGAAGGCCGGCCGGCCGTGGTCCGGAATCGCGGCGTCGACCTCTGCCACGACCAGACGCGGCACCAGGAGCGTGCCCCCGCGCACGGCCACCTCCGGCGCGCCGAGCGCCACGGCCGCGGGCAGCAGTCCGTACCCGTCGGCCGCGTTCACGTCGACGGCGACGAGACGTTCCGGATACTCCTCCTGCAGCGAGCGGACCAGACCCCACAGGGGTGCGTGGGCGAGATCCGCCAGGGTGTCCTCTTCGGCTGCGACGACCGCGCCTCCGGTGAGGACGACGATGCGCGCACCGTCGAGCCGCTCGTCGGCCAACAGATCGTGGAGCACCTCGACGGTGCCGAGCACGGCGGACCGTGCCCTGTCGGCCTCGGGGAGCGTCCCGTCGCGGTCCATGTCTGCCGCACCGTGCAGAACGATCACATCGGGGGCGGTGCTCCCCTCGTCCACGCTCTTGGTCAGATCCGCGAGCCGGGCATGCGTCACCGTCTCGCTTCCGGCCTCGAAGCCGATGGGGCTGCCGAGGACGGCCCAGCGCAGAGGGGTGACATCGGCGGGCGCGTCGGCCGTCCGCCAGGCGAGCCGGTAGAGCGAGGCGACGCCGGCGCCCTGGGCGGCCGACGCCAGCTGATCGGCCGGCACGGCACGTGCCACGAGCGAACGCACCGTCAGGACGGGTGCGCCCGAGGTGTCATAGGCGTCGATGGTCAGCGTGTCGGCGGTGTCTTCGCGCAGACGTACCCGCAGGGCCGTCGCACCCGCCGAGTACAGCGTCACACCGTTCCAGGAGAAGGGCAGCTTCGGTCCGCCGCCCGCGCCGTCGACATCGTCCGAGTCCGCGTCCGCGTCCGCGTCCGGGGAGTCGGAGGGGAGGAGGGCAGCATGCAGCGCCGCATCCAGCAGCGCCGGATGCAGCCCGAAGGTCTCGCCGTCCGTGTACGCCTCTTCCGGCAGCGCCACCTCGGCGAAGATCTCGCCGCCTCGCTTCCATGCCTGCCGCAGCCCCTGGAAGGCGGGACCATATCCGTACCCCTGGCCGGCCAGTTCGCCGTACGCGTCCGGGAAGACCAACTCCTCGGCCCCCTCCGGAGGCCAGACGAACAGTCCCTCGGGTTCTTCCAGGTAGGCGGCGGCGGGCAGCAACATGCCGGCCGCATGAACGGTCCACGCCCCGTCCGGGTCGGAGCCGTCGGGTCGCGCGTGGACCCTGACCGCCCGCTGCCCCTCCGCGTCGGGAGCGGCGACCGACACCTGGAACTGCACCCCGCCCTGCTCGGGCAGCAGCAAGGGGGCCGTGAGCGTCAGCTCGTCGAGACGGTCGCACCCGACGTGCTCGCCGGCATGGACCGCGAGTTCGACGAACGCGGAACCCGGCACGATCACCGTGCCCGAGACCCGGTGGTCGGCCAGCCACGGCTGCGCGGCCACGGACAACCGGCCGGTCAGCGCGACGCCGCCGGAGTCGGGCAGTTCGACGGCGGCGCCCAGCAGCGGGTGCCCGGCCGACCGCAGCCCCAGCGCGGAGGCGTCCACGGCGACGGGCACAGCGTCGAGCCAGTAGCGCACATGCTGGAAGGCGTAGGTGGGCAGGTCGACGCGCCGGACGTCGAAGCCCTGGAAGAGCGCGTCGCCGTCGAGATCCGAACCTCGTACGAAGGTCTCCGCGACCGCGGTGAGAAGGGTGGCGGGTTCGTCGCGGTCACGGCGGAGGACCGGGGCGAGGAGGGCTGCTTCGGGCTTGTCGAGGCAGGCCTGGGCCATCGCCGACAGGACACCGTCCGGGCCGAGTTCGAGATACGTGGTCACACCCGCGTCCTCGAGGGTACGGATGCCGTCCGCGAAGCGAACCGCCTGCCGGACATGACGCACCCAGTACTCGGGATCGGTCAGGTCGGAGGCTTCGGCGACTCGGCCGGTCACGTTCGACACGACCGCCATACGCGGCTCGGAGAACGACAGCCCGCGGACGACCTGCCGGAACTCCTCCAGCATCGGATCCATGAGGGGGGAGTGGAAGGCGTGCGACACCGACAACGGGATCGCGGGGATCCCGCGCTCCTCCAGGAGCTCAACCACCTTGTTCACGGCGGTTGCAGCGCCGGAGATGACGACGGACGCCGGGCCGTTGACCGCCGCGATGCCCACCTCGTGCTCTCGGCCGGCGAGCAGGGGCAGCACGTCGGCCTCGCTCGCCCGGACGGCCACCATGACGCCACCGGCCGGTAGGGCCTGCATGAGACGGCCGCGTGCGACCACCATCCGGCAGGCGTCTTCGAGGGAGAACACTCCGGCCACGTGCGCGGCGGCGATCTCACCGACCGAGTGGCCGGCGAGATAGTCAGGCCGAACACCGAGAGACTCCACCAGCCGGAACAGCGCCACCTCGACAGCAAAGAGAGCCGACTGGGTATAGACGGTCTGATTCAGCAGACCCTCAGCGCCCTCCCCCGCAATCACCTCACGCAGCGGACACTCGAACACACCTTGAGCGTCCAGCAGCCCACACACCTCGTCCAAAGCCGCCGCAAACACCGGGAACACCGCAGCAAGACCCGCCGCCATCCCCACCCGCTGCGACCCCTGCCCCGTGAACAAGAACGCGAGGCGTCCGTTGCTGGTCCGTCCCACGGCGGCGCGCTGGGAGGACGAGCCCTCCACGACGTCGGTCAGACCGTTCAGGAGCTCTTCGTGCGTCGTACCGAGGACGACCGCACGGTGGCTGTGTGTCGTGCGTGACGTAAGAGTCGCGTAGGCGACGTCGACCGGTCGGGCCGAGGTGCCGGTCACGAAATCCCGCAGTCGTCGTGCCTGTTCGCGCAGTGCCTCGGCCGTACGTCCCGACACCACCCACGGCACGGGAACACCCGACGGCCAGTCCATACCGGTCTCGGACGTACCCGCCTCGACGGCCGGAGATTCCTCGAGGATCACGTGAGCGTTCGTGCCACTGATGCCGAACGACGACACACCCGCCCGACGCGGAGCCCCATCGGCCGACTCCCACGCACGCGACTCCGTCAGCAACTCGACCTCGCCCGCCGACCAGTCCACGTGCGAGGAAGGCTCGTCAACGTGGAGCGTCTTGGGAAGGACCCCGTGCCGCATCGCCTGAACCATCTTGATGATCCCCGCGACACCGGCTGCGGCCTGCGTGTGACCCAGGTTCGACTTCACCGAGCCCAGCCACAACGGCCGCCCCTCAACCCGCTCCTGACCATACGTCGCAAGAAGTGCCTGCGCCTCGATCGGGTCACCCAGCGTCGTACCCGTCCCATGCGCCTCGACAGCATCGACGTCCGAAGCAGACAGCCCGGCATTCGCCAGTGCCGCACGGATCACCCGCTGCTGCGAAGGCCCGTTCGGCGCCGTCAGACCGTTGCTCGCACCGTCCTGATTCACCGCCGAACCCCGCACCACCGCCAGGACCTGGTGCCCCTTGGCCCGGGCGTCCGACAGACGCTCGACCAGCAGGACGCCCACACCCTCGCCCCAACCGGTGCCATCGGCCGCCTCGGCGAACGCCTTGCAACGGCCGTCGGGCGCCAGACCGCGCTGGCGGCTGAAGTCCACGAAGGTCTCCGGCGTCGCCATCACCGTCACACCGCCCGCCAGAGCAAGCGAGCACTCGCCCCGACGCAGGGCCTGGATGGCCCAGTGCAGTGCCACAAGCGACGACGAGCACGCCGTGTCCACCGACACGGCCGGGCCCTCAAGTCCCAGGGCGTACGCCACACGACCCGACACCACACTGCCGAGGCTGCCGTTGCCCAGGTAGCCGCTGACGTCCTCGGGCACCTCGCCGAGGCGGGTTCCGTAGTCGTGGTACATGACGCCGGCGAAGACGCCGGTCTGCGACCCCTTGAGCGACGACGGGTCGATGCCCGCCCGCTCGATCGCCTCCCACGACGCCTCCAGCAGCAACCGCTGCTGGGGGTCCGTCGCCAACGCCTCACGCGGCCCCATGCTGAAGAACTCGGCGTCGAAGTCCGCCGCGTCGTAGAGGAATCCGCCTTCGCGGGCGAAGCTCTTGCCGGGCTTGCCGGGCTCGGGGTCGTAGAGGCCCTGGACGTCCCAACCACGATCCTCCGGGAAGTCGGATATGCCGTCGCGGCCTGCGGCCAGCAGGTCCCACAGTTCCTCAGGGGAACGTACGTCACCTGGGAACCGGCAGCTCATACCGACGATCGCGATCGGCTCGTCGTCCGAGAGCACGACCGCAGGGAGGTTGGAAGCGGGCTCGGCGTCCTGCTCGCCCACCAGCTCGCTCTTGAGGAAGCGAGCGAGGACGTCGGAGGCGGGGTAGTCGAAGACGAGGGTGGCCGGCAGGCGCAGTCCTGTCTCCTTGTTGAGCCGGTTACGCAGACTGACAGCGGCCAAGGAGTCGAATCCGAGTTCCTTGAAGGCACGCTGAGGCTCCACGGCGTCCTTGCCGCCATGACCGAGAACCCCCGAGACCTCGGTGCGCACCAGGTCGATCAGGAAGGTGTCCCGCTCGTCCGCCGACATGCGCACCAGACGGTCCCGCAAGTCGGTGGACTCGGAACCAGCGTTGTTGGCGCTCGCCCTGCGGACGGGCGCCGGAACCAGAGTGCGCAACATGGCCGGGACGGGATCCGCAGCTCGCCGTACGGCGGCGAAGTCCCACCGCACCGGCAGCAGCACTGCTTCATCGGAGGCAAGGGCGGCGTCGAAGAGCGCCGTGCCTTCTTCAGCGGTGAGCGCGAGAACGCCATCGGCTGCGATGCGTTCTATGTCGGTCCGGCTGAGGTTGCCGCCCATGCCGGTCGCGGTGTCCCACAGACCCCACGCCAGGGACAGCGCCGGCAGACCGTCGGCCGCACGCCGACGAGCCAGAGCGTCCAGATAGCCGTTCGCTGCCGCGTAGTTGCCCTGCCCGGCACCGTCCAAGGTACCCGCCATCGACGAGAACAGTACGAACGCCCGCAGGTCCATACCCTGGGTCAGTTCGTGCAGATGACGTGCGGCATCCGCCTTCGGCCGAAGGACGGCGTCGATCCGCTCAGGCGTGAGCGAGGAGATGATCCCGTCGTCGACGACGCCCGCGGTGTGAATCACCGCCGACAACGAACGCTCGACAGGAATCCGGCCAATCACCTCAGCCAGCGCCGACCGGTCGGCGACGTCGACCGCCTCGATCGACACCGACTCCGCACCCAGCGCGGCCAGCTCCTCGCGCAGCTCCACCGCACCCGGAGCCCCGGTCCCGCGACGGCTCACCAGCAGCAGATGCCGCACACCGTGCTCCGTGACCAGATGCCGCGCCAGGACCGCACCCAGCCCACCCGTACCACCAGTCACCAAGACGGTGCCCGAACCACCCAGCGACGACTCCCGCACTCCTGCGGAAACCCGGGCCAGACGAGGAACGAGCACCTTCCCCTCACGCAGCACAAGCTCCGGCTCACCCGACGCCACCGCCGCCGGCAGCGAACGAAGCGACGCGTCATCACCGTCCCACTCCAGCAGCACGATCCGATCCGGATTCTCCGCCTGCGCCGAACGCACCAGACCCGCAACCGCACCACTCACCAGGTCGTCGACACCCGGCTCCGTGACCACGACGAGCTTCGAACCCTCGAACCGCTCGTCGCCGAGCCACGCCTGCAGAACACCCAGAACCCGCGACAACTCACCCCGCAGATCCCCATCACCCACCGGCACAAGCACGACACTCACACCCGCACCCACCACGGCATCCAGCTCGACGGCAGTCTCGACGCCCCACTCGGCCGCCCACTCGTACGGACCGGAGCCGACCAGCGCCCAACGGCCCTCCAGGATCGCCGCAGGATCGACCGATGTCTCCACCCACTCCATCCGGAACAGGGAGTCGTGCGCGACAGCCGTGGCGGTTGCGAGCTGGGCCGGGTTCACGGCGCGCAGCGCGAGGGATTCGACGGATGCCACCGGGGCACCGCTCGCGTCCGCGATGTCCAGCGCCAGCGTGTCGGCCCCGTGTGTCGTGAGGCGTACGCGCAGTGCCCCCGCTCCCGTGGCGTGGAGGCGTACTCCGCTCCAGGCGAAGGGGAGCCGGAGGGCGGTGTCGGAGTCTCCGTCGGCCGGGTCCGTGTCGGTACCGGCCGCGTGCAGGGCCGCGTCCAGCAGCGCGGGGTGCAGGCCGAAGCGCGACGCTTGGTCCCGTACCTCCTCGGGCAGTTCGACTTCCGCGAAGAACTCGCCGCCGCGCTTCCAGACGGCGCGCAGTCCCTGGAACGTGGGTCCGTATCCGTAGCCCTGGTCGGCCATGCGCGGGTACAGGTCGCTGACATCGATCGCGACGGCGTCCTTCGGCGGCCAGGCGCTCAGGTCGAAGGCGGGCTCCGCCTGATCCGGCATCAGTGTGCCAGTGGCGTGGAGAGTCCACGCCACATCGTGCGGACCGTCGTACGCCCCGTGCTCGTCCGGACGTGCGTGGATGCGGACCGGACGCTGTCCGTCCGCGCCGGGGCTGCCGACCGACACCTGGATCTGGACGCCCCCGCGCTCGGGCAGGATGAGCGGCGCGGTCAGGGTCAGGTCGTCCAGTCGCCCGCACCCGACCTGGTCGCCTGCGCGGATCGCCATCTCGACGAAGGCTGTGCCGGGGAGCAGAACCGTGTCTCCGGCCGCGTGGTCGGCGAGCCACGGCTGGGTCTCCAGGCTCAGGCGGCCGGTGAGAAGCGCCTCGTCCGCATCGGCGAGAGCGATCGCCGCGCCGAGCAGGGGGTGGTCCGCCGTCCCGAGGCCCCATGCGGCGGGGTCGCCGCTGTCCCCGAGAGAGTTCGGCCAGTAGCGCTGCCGCTGGAAGGCGTATGTGGGCAGGTCGACGCGTCGGGCGCCCCTGCCGGAGTGGAACGCCCTCCAGTCGACGGGGACGCCGAGGACGTAGGCCTTTCCGAGCGCCTCGGCGAAGGCGTCGGCGGCGTGCGTGCCCTGTGCCGGTGGCCGGACGACGGCCGTGGCGAAGTCCGCGGTCGCGGCTGCCAGGACGATGTCCGCCGGGGCGGGTACGGGGCCGGCGTCGACGAAGAGTGTGTGGCCGCTGCTGACGAGCGCGTATACCGCCTGCTCGTACTCCTCGTCCGTGTCTGTGAGGTGGAGTTGCACGGCGCCCGGTCGTCCGGCGAGGGCCGGTGGTTCCGCGGCGGGGTCTGCGGCGAGACGTGCGGCGTCCTCCAGGGACAGCGCACCGGCCAGGTGAGCGGCGGCGATCCCGCCGGAACCATGGCCGAGGACGGCGACGGGCCGCAGGCCGTGGGCGCGCCACAGAGCGGCCATCGCGATCTGAACGGCGAAGGCGCCGGCGCGGGCGACGGCCGGGTCCTCGGGCGAAGGCGCCGTGGGCTTGCCGTCGATGACGTCGAACAATTCCCAGTCGGTACGGGCGGAACCGCGCAGCGCCGCCGCGACGGACCGCAGGCGCTCGGTGAACAGCGGGGAGCTCGCGGAGAGTTCACGTGCGAGCCGTGGCCAGGCCGCGGGCTCCTCGGCCGCGAGACCCGAACCGTCGGCACTCTCCCCGGCCGCTTCCTCGGTCGTGCCGTCCAGATCGGGCAGGACGAGAACGGCACGCGGTTCCCGGGCTGCCGCGCCGCGGGTCAGCGCGGGTGCTTCCTCGCCCTGGGCGAGGGCGCGCAGTCCGGAGAGCAGCGAGGTCCTGTCCGCCACGGTCAGGGCGGCGCGCTGCTCGAGCGTGGCCCGGGACAGGGCCAGCGAGTAGGCGATGTCCAGGGGCCGAGGTTCGTCGTCCGCCTCCAGCCACCGCAGGAGCCGGGCGGCCTGGGCGCGGAGGGCCGGCTCGTCGGCTGCGGAGAGCAGAGTGGGCAGGAGACCCTTGAGCTGCTCTCCATGCGGGGAGGACGGTCCGACGGCCCACGCCGGGAGCTCCTCGCCCCCCTGCGGCTCTCCCCCGGCAGCCTCATCGGCGTCGACGGCCGGCGCTTCCTCGATGATCACGTGTGCGTTGGTGCCGCTGATGCCGAACGACGAGATGCCGGCGCGGCGCGGCGCGCCGTCCTCCTTCTCCCACGGCCGCGCGTCCGAGAGCAGTTCGACGGCCCCCGCCTCCCAGTCCACCTGGGAGGTCGGGGAGTCGACGTGCAGCGTCTTGGGGAGGACCCCGTGCCGCATCGCCTGGACCATCTTGATGATGCCCGCGGCACCCGCGGCGGCCTGCGTATGCCCCATGTTGGACTTGATCGAACCCAGCCAGAGCGGCCGGCCTTCGGGGCGTTCCCTGCCGTAGGTGGCGAGCAGGGCCTGTGCCTCGATGGGGTCGCCGAGCCGGGTGCCGGTGCCGTGCGCCTCGACCACGTCGACCTCGGCCGCGGACAGCCTGGCGTCGGCGAGCGCGGCACGGATGACACGCTGCTGCGACGGGCCGTTGGGGGCGGTGAGTCCGTTGCTCGCACCGTCCTGGTTGAGGGCGGAGCCGCGTACCACCGCGAGGACGCGGTGACCGTTCCGGCGCGCGTCGGAGAGTCGCTCCAGGACGAGCAGGCCCACACCTTCCGACCAGCCGGTGCCGTCGGCGGCCTCGGCGAAGGACTTGCACCGGCCGTCGGGGGCGAGGCCGCGCTGCCGGCTGAACTCCACGAACGTGCGCGGCGTCGACATGACGGTCACGCCGCCCGCGAGAGCGAGAGTGGACGTGCCCTGCCGCAGCGACTGGCAGGCGAGGTGCAGGGCCACCAGCGACGACGAGCAGGCCGTGTCGATGGAGACGGCCTGGCCTTCGAGGCCGAGGCTGTACGAGACCCGGCCCGAGACGACACTGCTGTCGGTGCCGACGACGAGGAAGCCCTCCGCACCTTCCGCCACCGTCCCGGGACGCGCGTGGTAGTCGGCTGCCATGACGCCGACGAAGACCGACGTCTGGCTGCCGCGCAGGGTGTGCACGTCGATGCCGGCCTGCTCGAACGCCTCCCACGAGGCCTCGAGGATCACCCGCTGCTGCGGGTCCGTGGCGGAGGCCTCGTGCGGGCTCAGGCTGAAGAACGACGCGTCGAACAGCGGGGCGTCGTGCAGGAAGCCGCCCTCCTTCGCGTACGTCTTGCCGGAGCGCGACGCGTCGGTGTCGAAGACGCCGTCGAGGTCCCAGCCGCGGTCGGTGGGGAACGGGGTGACGGCGTCCCGACCCTCCGCGACCAGCCGCCACAGGTCGTCCGGGTTCTCCACTCCGCCGGGGAACCGGCAGCTCATGCCGACGATCGCGATCGGCTCCTCGGCGGCCGCCGTGACCTGGTCGTGCCGCCGGCGGAGCCGCTCGTTCTCCAGCAGGGACTTGCGCAGCGCTTCCGCTATCTGCTCGACAGAAGTACTCACGATTGCTACACGCCTTCCTCGGTCATTCGGAATCGCTGCGCCGGGCCGCCTCGGCCAGCAGGGCCTCGACGTCCATCGCCATGATCGTTTCGCTCTGGTCCGCCTGCGCCTGCGGAGCCTCGCCGTCCTGCGGCCGCGGGACCTGCCCCGACGCCGCGAGCGCGAGCAGGGAGTCGAGCAGTCCTGCCTCGCTGACACGCGCGAGGGTGAGGGCGTCGAGCGCCCTGCGGAACGCGTCCTCGTCGACCCCGCCGACCGGAGCGCCCGCGGCGGCGGCCGTGCCGTCCACCTCGGGGATGCCGGGAAGCAGCTCGGCCAGCAGGTACTTGGAGAGCGCCACCGGGCTCGGGTAGTCGAAGATCAGCGTCGCCGGCAGCCGCTGCCCGGTGGCCTTGTTCAGCCGGTTGCGCAGCTCGATCGCGGTCAGCGAGTCGAAGCCGACCTCCTGGAAGGACCTGGCCGGATCCACCGTCGCGGCGGAGACGTGGCCAAGCACCGCGGCCACGTGTGCGCAGACCATGTTCTGGAGCAGATGCAGCTGCTCGTCCTCCGACAGGCCGGCGAGCTGCGACTCCAGGCTCTCGTCCACCGGTGCGGCGACGGCCGCCCCGCGCGTGTCCTGCGTACGGCGCACTTCCCGGCCCTCGTCCGACGGGACCAGGGCGCGCAGCATGGCGGGGACGCCGCCGGCGCGGCCACGAAGACCTGCCGGGTCGAGGCGAATGGGCATGAGAACCGTTGCGTCGGCGGTCAGGGCCGTATCGAGGAGGGCGAGGCTCTCCCGCTCCGACAGGCCGACGACGCCGGAGGCGTTGATGCGGTTGATGTCGGTCTGGGTGAGGTTGCCGCCCATGCCGGTCGTCGTGGCCCACAGACCCCATGCGAGCGAGAGCGCCGGAAGGCCGTCGGCCGCGCGGCGACGAGCCAGAGCGTCGAGATAGCCGTTGGCGGCGGCGTAGTTGCCCTGCCCCGCACCGTCCAGGACACCGGCCATGGAGGAGAACAGGACGAAGGCCCGCAGGTTCATGTCGTGGGTCAGTTCGTGCAGATGACGTGCGGCATCGGCCTTCGGCCGAAGGACGGCGTCGATCCGCTCAGGCGTGAGCGAGGAGATGATCCCGTCGTCGACGATGCCCGCGGTGTGAATCACCGCCGACAGCGGACGCTCGACAGGAATCCGGCCAATCACCTCAGCCAGCGCCGACCGGTCGGCGACGTCGACCGCCTCGATCGACACCGACTCCGCACCCAGCGCCGTCAGTTCCTCGCGCAGCTCGACCGCACCCGGCGCCTCCACCCCGCGACGGCTCACCAGCAGCAGATGCCGAACGTCGTGCTCCGCGACCAGATGCCGCGCAAGGACCGCACCCAGCCCACCCGTACCACCAGTCACGAGAACCGTGCCCGAACCGCCGAGCGACGTCTCCCGCAGACCCGTGGAAGCATGGGCGAGACGAGGAGCCAGCACCTTGCCGTCTCGAAGGGCGAGTTCCGGCTCGCCCGACGCCACGGCCGCGGGCAGCGAACGAAGCGACACGTCCGCACCGTCCGACTCCAGCAGCACGATCCGATCCGGATTCTCCGCCTGCGCCGAACGCACCAGACCCGCAACCGCACCACTCACCAGGTCGTCGACACCCGGCTCCGTGACCACGACGAGCTTCGAACCCTCGAACCGCTCGTCGCCGAGCCACGCCTGCAGAACACCCAGAACCCGCGACAACTCACCCCGCAGATCCCCAGCACCCACCGGCACCAGCACTACACCCGCACCCACCACGGCATCCAGCTCGACCGCAGTCTCGACGCCCCACTCGGCCGCCCACTCGTACGAACCGGGGCCGACCAGCGCCCAGCGGCCCTCCAGGATCGCGGCGGGGTCGACCGAGACCTCGGTCCATTCCGTCCGGTACAGGGAACCCGAGCTCTCCGTCGTCCTGGCCGCCTCGATCTGGGCGGGCGAGAGCGGGCGCGCCACCATCGAACCCACCGACATGACCGGCAGGCCGGCACTGTCGGCGATGACGAGGGACGACTCGTCAGGGGCCGCTGAGGAGACCTTCACGCGAAGGGCGGTCACGCCCTGGGCGTGAAGAGCCACGTTCGACCAGGCGAAGGGCAGTGAGGCCCCGTCCGTACCGCGCCGGGAGTTGTCGAGCAGCTCCGTGGCGTGCAGCGCGGAGTCCAGCAGCGCGGGGTGCAGCGCGAACATGGCCGCGGCCCCGTGCGTCTCTTCGGGCAGAGCGACCTCGGCGAAGATCTCGCCGTTCCGCTTCCAGGCGGCGCGCAGCCCTCGGAAGACCGGACCGTAGTCAAGGCCGGCCGCGGCCAGTTCGTCGTAGACGCCGTCCAGGTCGATGAGCAGCGCCCCCTTCGGGGGCCACACGCTCAGACCAGCAGGAGCGTGCGCGGCGGCATCGGTGAGAGCGCCTGTGGCGTGCAGCAGCCAGGCGCGCTCGGGCGGTGCGCCCTCTTCCCGGGAGTAGATGGAGAAGGGCCACCGGTTCCCCTCGTCGGGGTCGCCCACGGTGACGCGGATCTGGCAGCCGCCACGCTCGGGGAGCACCAGAGGCGACTGGAGGGTGAGTTCCTCCAGGTGGATCTGCCCCTTGTGCCGGCCCGCCTGGATCGCCATGTCGACGAACGCCGTTCCGGGCAGCAGTACCGCACCGGCCACCGTGTGGTCCGCGAGCCAGGGCTGCGTGTCGAGCCCGATGCGGCCGGTGAGCAGATAGCCCGCGGAATCAGGCAGCTCGATGGCCGCACCGAGGAACGGATGCTCGGTCGCCGCCTGCCCCAGCGAGACGGCGTCTCCGGCAGCGGCCACCGCGTCGAGCCAGTAGTGCTCGCGCTGGAAGGCGTAGGTGGGCATGTCGACGCGCCGGGCGCCCGTACCGGTGAAGAGTGCCGACCAGTCGACGTCGACGCCGGCTTCGAAGACCGCGCCGAGGGCGGTGAGGAAGGTGGTGGGTTCGTCGCGGTCGCGGCGAAGGACCGGGGTGAGGACCGCGTTCTCGGGCTTGTCCAGGCACCCGTGGGCCATCGCCGACAGGACACCGTCCGGGCCGAGTTCGAGATACGTGGTGACACCGGCGGATTCGAGGGCGCGGATGCCGTCGGCGAAGCGGACCGCCTGGCGCACGTGCCGGACCCAGTACTCGGGATCGGTCAGATCCGATGCCTGAGCGAGCTGGCCGGTCACGTTCGAGACCACTGCGAGACGCGGCTCGGAGAACGACAGGCCCCGCACGACCTGCCCGAACTCCTCCAGCATCGGATCCATCAACGGCGAGTGGAACGCATGCGACACCGACAACGGGATCGCGGCGATTCCCCGGTCATCCAGGACCTCAACCACCTTGTTCACGGCGGTTGCAGCGCCGGAGATGACGACGGACGACGGGCCGTTGACCGCCGCGATGCCCACCTCGTGCTCTCGCCCGGCGAGCAGGGGTAGCACGTCGGCCTCGCTCGCCCGGACGGCCACCATGACGCCACCGGCCGGTAGGGCCTGCATGAGACGGCCGCGTGCGACCACCATCCGGCAGGCGTCTTCGAGGGAGAACACTCCGGCCACGTGCGCGGCGGCGATCTCACCGACCGAGTGGCCGGCGAGATAGTCAGGCCGAACACCGAGAGACTCCACCAGACGGAACAGCGCCACCTCGACAGCAAAGAGTGCCGACTGGGTGTACACAGTCTGGTTCAGCAGCCCCTCAGCGCCCTCCCCCGCGATCACCTCACGCAGCGGACGCTCGAACACACCTTGCGCGTCCAGCAGCCCACACACCTCGTCCAAAGCCTCAGCGAACACCGGGAAAGCCGCGGCAAGACCCGCCGCCATCCCCACCCGCTGCGACCCCTGCCCCGTGAACAAGAAGGCCACCTGGCCCTCAAGCCGCCGACCGGGCTCCACCTCCGCCAGCCCCTTGACCAGGTCGTCGAGTCCGGAGCCGAGCACAAGCGCGCGGTGGTCGAGGATCGCGCGCGACGTGGCGAGCGAGTAGCCGATGTCCACCGGCGACAGAGCCGTCCCGGCGGCGAAAGCCCGGAGCTGCTCGGCCTGGGCGCGCAGAGCGGTCGCGGTGCTGCCGGACACCACCCACGGCAGGGGTACTCCGTGCGGCCACCCCGCACCCACCGTGGGCTCGGCCTCCAGGACCTCCGGGGCCTCCTCGAGGATGACGTGCGCGTTGGTGCCGCTGATGCCGAACGACGACACACCCGCACGACGCGGAGCACCGTCCACCGACTCCCAGGTACGCGCCTCGGTCAGCAGCTCAACCTCGCCCGCCGACCAGTCCACGTGCGACGACGGCTCGTCGACATGCAGCGTCTTGGGAAGGACACCGTGTCGCATCGCCTGAACCATCTTGATGACTCCCGCGACACCGGCTGCGGCCTGCGTGTGACCCAGGTTCGACTTGATCGAACCCAGCCACAACGGCCGGCCTTCAACCCGCTCCTGGCCGTACGTGGCGAGCAGCGCCTGCGCCTCGATCGGGTCACCGAGACGGGTACCGGTGCCGTGCGCCTCGACAGCGTCGACGTCTCCGGTGGACAGCCCGGCGTCGGCGAGGGCGGCGCGGATCACGCGCTGCTGCGACGGGCCGTTCGGCGCCGTCAGACCGTTGCTCGCACCGTCCTGATTCACCGCCGAACCACGCACCACCGCCAGGACCTGGTGCCCCTTGGCCCGGGCGTCCGACAGACGCTCGACCAACAGGACGCCCACACCCTCGCCCCAACCGGTGCCATCAGCCGCGTCCGCGAACGCCTTGCACCGACCGTCTGAGGCGAGACCGCGCTGACGGCTGAAGTCCACGAAGGTCTCCGGCGTCGCCATCACCGTCACACCGCCCGCCAGAGCGAGCGAGCACTCGCCCCGACGCAGGGCCTGGATGGCCCAGTGCAGGGCGACCAGAGACGACGAGCACGCCGTGTCCACAGAGACTGCAGGACCTTCGAGCCCCAGGGCATACGCCACACGACCCGACACCACACTGCCGAGACTGCCGTTCCCCAGGTAGGTCTCCAGGTCCTCGGGAACCGCGCCGCCGAGTCGCGAGGCGTAGTCGTGGTACATGACGCCGGCGAAGACACCGGTCTGCGAACCCTTCAACGACGACGGGTCGATGCCCGCCCGCTCGATCGCCTCCCACGACGCCTCCAGCAGCAACCGCTGCTGGGGGTCCGTCGCCATCGCCTCACGGGGGCTGATCCCGAAGAACTGGGCGTCGAAGTCGGCCGCGTCGTGCAGGAAACCGCCCTCGTCGGAGTAGGTCTTGCCGGGCTTGCCGGGCTCGGGGTCGTAGAGGCCCTGGACGTCCCAGCCACGGTTCTCCGGGAAGCGCGTGATGCCGTCGCCGCCGGCGGCCAGCAGGTCCCACAGCTCCTCAGGGGTACGTACATCACCTGGGAACCGGCAGCTCATACCGACGATCGCGATCGGCTCGTCGTCCGAGAGGGCGACGGTGGGCAGGGTCTCGGCGACGGGGGCGTCGGTTCCGACCACCGTCTCCTTGATGTGGTCGGCGAGGGCCTGCGGCGTCGGATAGTCGAAGACGAGCGTGGCGGGCAGGCGCAGCCCCGTCTCTGAGTTGAGGCGGTTGCGGAGGTCGACGGCGGACAGCGAGTCGAAGCCGATCTCGGTGAACGCCCGCTTGGGGTCGATTGCCGTACCGCTCTCGTGGTGCAGGACGGCAGCCACATGGGTACGGACCAGGTCGAGCAGGGTCCGGGTGCGCTCGTCCGCCGACAGGCCGGCGAGTCGCTGGGCGATCGGGGTGTCGGCCTGGGTCGCAGCGCCGCTCTTGGCGGCGCGTCGGCCGGGTGTACGGACCAGGTCGCGCAGCAGGGCCGGCACGCCGTCGGCGCGGGCACGCAGATCTGCCGGGTTGAGACGAATCGGCGCGGCGACAGGCTCGTCGCTCGTGAGGGCGGCGTCGAACAGCGCGAGGCTCTCGTCCGCGCTGAGGCCCACCATGCCGGAGGAGTTGAGCCGGTCGATGTCGGCGCGATTGAGGTTGCCGCCCATGCCGGTCGCGGTGTCCCACAGACCCCACGCCAGGGACAGCGCCGGCAGACCGTCGGCCGCACGCCGACGAGCCAGAGCGTCCAGATAGCCGTTCGCTGCCGCGTAGTTGCCCTGCCCCGCACCGTCGAGTACACCGGCCATCGACGAGAACAGGACGAACGCCCGCAGATCCGTGCCCCGCGTCAACTCATCCAGATGACGCGCCGCATCCGCCTTCGGCCGCAGCACAACGTCCAGCCGCTCAGGCGTCAGCGACGAGATGATCCCGTCATCGACCACACCAGCCGTGTGAATCACCGCCGACAACGGACGCTCGACGGGAATCCGACCAATCACCGCCGCCAGCGCATCACGGTCGGCGACGTCGACCGCCTCGATCGACACCGACTCCGCACCCAGCGCGGCCAGCTCCTCGCGCAGCTCCACCGCACCCGGAGCCCCGGTCCCGCGACGGCTGACCAGCAGCAGATGCCGAACGTCGTGCTCAGCGACCAGATGCCGCGCAAGGACCGCACCCAGTCCACCCGTACCACCAGTCACGAGAACCGTGCCCGAACCACCCAGCGACGACTCCCGCACACCGACAGCCGACCGAGCAAGCCTGGGCACCAACACCTTGCCCTCACGCAGCACAAGCTCCGGCTCGCCCGACGCCACCGCCGCCGGCAGCGAACGAAGCGACGCGCCGGCACCGTCCCAGTCCACCAGCACGATCCGATCCGGATTCTCCGCCTGCGCCGAACGCACCAGACCCGCAACCGCACCACTCACCAGGTCATCCGCACCCGACCCGGCAACGACAACCAGCCGCGAACCCTCGAAACGAACGTCACCCAACCACGCCTGCAGAACACCCAGAACCCGCGACAACTCACCCCGCAGATCCCCATCACCCACCGGCACAAGCACGACACCCGCACCCGCACCCACCACGGCATCCAGCTCGACCGCCGTCTCGAAATCACCCCAGGCGCGGTCCTCCCCGCCCAGAACGACCCAACGTTCGCCCTGGACCGACGCCGTGTCGCCGTCGGTCGTCAGCTCCTTGTACGTGAAGCCGTAGAGGGGGTCGGTACCCGCGTTCGTCGTCTCCAACTGGGCGGAGCTGACGGGTCGGGCCACCATGGAGCCGACCGACATGACAGGCTGGCCCGCGCCGTCCGCGAGGAACAGCGAGGACTCCTCCCGGCTGGTGACGTTGATCCGCACGCGCAGCGCGTCCGCGCCCACCGCGTGCAGGGTGACGTCGTTCCATGCGAAGGGCAGCAGCGTGGCGTCGCCTTCGACTTCCGCGCCCCCGGCCCCGTCCGCGCCCCCGTCCGCGTTCAGGAACGGGAGGTCGGCGGCCTGGAGTGCGGCGTCGAGCAGGGCCGGGTGCAGGCCGAAGCCCGCGGCGGTGGCCCGTTCGCCGTCCGGCAGGCCGATCTCGGCGAAGATCTCGCCGCCGCGCTGCCAGGCGGCGCGCAGACCCTGGAAGACCGGGCCGTAGTCGTAGCCCTGGTCGACCATCCGGGCGTAGGCGCCGGAGACGTCGAGGGGAGTGGCGTCCTGCGGCGGCCAGACGGTGAGGTCCGCGGTCTCTCGCGGGTTCGCCGCGGCGGCCAGAAGGCCCTCGGCGTGCCGGGTCCACGGGGTGTCGGCGGGGGCGTCGTCGGCGCGGGAGTAGATCGACACCGCACGGCGGTCCGCCGCGTCGGCCGGGCCGACCAGGACGTGCACGGCGACGCCGCCGTGTTCGGGAAGGGCGAGCGGCGCGTGGAGGGTCAGTTCCTCGAGGGACTCGTGACCGACCTGGTCGCCGGCGCGGATCGCCATCTCGACGAAGGCCGTGCCGGGGAGCAGGACCCGGCCGCGGATGGCGTGGTCGGCGAGCCAGGGGCTGGTGTTCAGGTCGAGGCGGCCCGTGAGGACGACGCCGTCGGAGCCGGGGAGGTGCACGCCGGCGCCGAGCAAGGGGTGGTCGACGGGGAGCTGTCCGACCGCGGTGAGGTCGGTGGTGGAGCTGGTCGCCTCCAGCCAGTAGCGGCGGCGCTGGAAAGCGTACGTCGGCAGTTCCGCGCTCTGCCCGTCCTGGCCGGGGAAGAACGTCTCCCACTCCACCGTGTGCCCGCGGGTGTACGCCTGGGCCACGGCGGTGAGCAGCTGCTCTACCTCCGGGCGTTCCTTGCGCAGGGCGGGGGCGAGGTGCGCCGCGTCCGGGTCCTGGAGGCACGGCTGGGCCATCGCGGTCAGGACGCCGTCGGGGCCGAGTTCGAGGTACGTGGTGACGCCCGCGTCCTCCAGGGCGCGGATGCCGTCGGCGTAACGCACCGCCTGACGGACGTGGCGCACCCAGTACTCCGGGTCGCCGAGTTCGTCGCCGTTCACGACGGCGCCGGTGACGTTGGAGACGACGGGCGTCTCGGGTGTCCGGAAGCGGACGGCCCGCGCGATGCGCCGGAACTCGTCGAGCATCGGCTCCATGAGGGGAGAGTGGAACGCGTGGGACACGGTGAGGCGCTTCGCCGATATGCCGCGGGTGTCCAGGGTGGCGACGAGGTCGGCCACGGCGCTTTCCGTGCCGGAGAGCACGATGGACGCGGGACCGTTGACCGCGGCGATGCCCACCTCGTGCTCGCGGCCGGCGAGCAGGGGCAGGACGTCGGCCTCGCTCGCCCGGACGGCGGCCATGACGCCTCCGGCCGGCAGTTCCTGCATGAGTCGGCCGCGTGCCGCGACGAGGAGGCAGGCGTCCTCGAGGGAGAACACGCCGGCGACGTGCGCGGCGGCGATCTCGCCCACGGAGTGGCCGGCGAGGTAGTCGGGGCGGAGGCCGAAGCACTCGACGAGCCGGTACAGGGCGACTTCGACGGCGAAGAGGGCGGTCTGGGTGTAGGCCGTCTGGTCGAGGAGTGCCGCTTCCGGGGTGCCGGGTTCGGCGAACAGGACGTCGAGAAGGGGGGTGTCGAGCTGGAGGTCGAGCAGATCCGCGGCGGCGTCGAGCGCGTCGGCGAACACCGGGAAGGTGTCGTACAGTTCGCGGCCCATGGCGAGGCGTTGTGCGCCCTGGCCGGTGAAGAGGAAGGCCAGCAGCCCTGCCTGGGCCCGGCCGGAGACCACGGAGCCGACGGTGACGCCTTCGGCGAGCGCGCCGAGGCCCGCGACGAAGGAGTCGCGGTCGGTGGCGAGGACGACGGCGCGGTCGTCGTGGTGGGATCGCGTGGTGACGAGTGCGTGGCCGATCGCGGCCGGCGACTCGGCGGACTCGGCGGCGTAGGCGGCGAGTCGGGCGGCCTGGGCGCGGAGGGCTTCGGTGCCGCGGCCGGAGACGACCCACGGGGTGAGCGTGTCGGGGGCTTCGGCGTGGAACCTCGCCTCGGCGGGGGCTCCCTTCGCGGCTCCCGGGCCCGTCTCTTCCTCGCTCTCGGCCTCCTGGGCCGGCGGCTCCTCGATGATGAGGTGGGCGTTGGTTCCGCTGATGCCGAACGCGGACACGGCCGCGCGGCGCGGCCGGCCCTCGGCCGGCTGCCAGGGCGTGGCCTCGGTGAGCAGCTTCACCTGGCCGGCCGACCAGTCGACGTGCGGGGTCGGGGCGTCCACATGGAGGGTCTTGGCCAGGGTTCCGTGGCGCATGCCCATGATGAGCTTGATGACGCTGGCGGCACCGCCGGCGGCCTGGGTGTGGCCCAGGTTGGACTTGATGGAGCCGAGGAGCAGCGGGCGGTCGGCGGGGCGGTCCTGGCCGTAGGTGGCGAGGATGGCCTGGGCCTCGATGGGGTCGCCGAGGGTGGTGCCGGTGCCGTGCGCCTCCATGGCGTCGATGTCGGCGGGACCGAGGCCCGCGTTGGCCAGGGCCTGGCGGATGAGCCGCTGTTGCGAGGGGCCGTTCGGCGCGGTCAGGCCGTTGCTCGCGCCGTCCTGGTTGACCGCGGAGGAGCGGATGACCGCGAGGACGCGATGGTTGTTGCGGCGGGCGTCGGAGAGCCGTTCGAGGACGAACATGCCCACGCCCTCGGCGAATCCGGTGCCGTCGGCGGCGGCGGCGAAGGGCTTGCAGCGTCCGTCGGGAGCGAGCCCGCGCTGCCGGCTGAAGGCGGCGAACATGCCGGGGCTGCCCATGACGGTGACGCCGCCGGCCAGGGCGAGGGAGCTCTCGCCCTGGCGCAGGGAGTGGGCGGCGAGGTGCAGGGCGACGAGGGATCCCGAGCACGCGGTGTCGAGGGTGACGGCCGGGCCCTCCAGGCCGAGGAGGTAGGAGAGGCGGCCCGAGATGACGCTCGGCGTGTTGCCGGTCATCAGATAGCCCTCGAGCCCCTCGGGGGCGTTCTGGATACGGACGCCGTAGTCGTGGACCTCGGCCCCGACGAAGACGCCGGTGCGGCCTCCGCGCAGGGAGTCCGGGGCGATACCGGCGCGTTCCAGTGCCTCCCAGGCGGTCTCCAGGACCTGGCGCTGCTGGGGGTCCATGGAGATCGCCTCGCGGGGGCTGATCCCGAAGAACTCGGCGTCGAAGAGGGTGGCTTCGGAGAGGAAGCCTCCTTCGCGTACATAGCTCTTGCCGGTCGCGTCCGGATCCGGGTCGTACATGCCGTCCACGTCCCAGCCCCGGTCGCGGGGGAACTCGGAGAGCACCTCCGCCTCGTTCCGTACGAGGTCCCACAGGCTCTCGGGGGACGTGACGTCCCCGGGGAAGCGGCAGCCGATGCCGATGATCACGATGGGGTCGTCGTCGGCACCGGTGCGCTCGGCGGTGACCTCTTCGGTGGCCAGGCCGAGGGCGGCGGCGCGCAGGTGGCCGGCGAGGGCGAGGGGGGTCGGGTAGTCGTAGGCGAGGGTGACGGGCAGGTCGAGTCCGGTGGCGGAGACGAGCCGCGCGTGGAGGTCGACGGCGGCGAGGGAGTCGAAGCCGAACTCCAGGAAGGGGCGGCTTTCCTCGATGGTCCGGGGGACTTCCGCTCCGGCGTGCCGGAGCGTCGCGACGACCTGTTGTTCGACGAGGGCGAATGCGGCGCGCAGCTGCTCGGCGGGGCGTCGGCCCGCCAGTTGGCGGGCCAGCGCGCTGTTTCCCTGCTCCGAGGTGCTGCCCGTCCCGGTGACCAAGTTTTCGGACTCGCTCATTCCGCGCACTCCACTATTCATTCAGTTGCCGGCAGACAGAAGATCGGGCAGAGGCCCTGAGACTCAGGGCGGATTCAGGCTCACACCCCGGACGGCAATACGCCCCAAACCTAATGACGGTGATCTGTGGGGTCACACCCCTACGGCCCCCTACGGCCCCCCTATGCGGGAAGCGGATTCCGGTAGGTATCGCCGTCGAAAGTGCGCTGGACGTAGGAGAGCGCCTCGAGCAGCTCACCGGAGGTGACGCGCCGGTTTCCGGGGCTTTCCACGACCCGGCCGATCGGCAGGGCGCCGGTGGTGGCCCAGCGCAGCCACCCGTTGTTGTCGATGAAGCTGCGGGTCCGCCCCATGTTGTCGGGGTGGACGCAGTAGGGGACGTCCAGGTATCCCCGTTTGAAGGCGAGCAGCAATCCCTGCCCGAGGTCGTCGTGGAGATTCAGCACGGCGTCGACGAGGGCGGCGGCTTCGACGTACGTCTGGGAATCCGCGCCGATTTCCGGCGGCGCCGGGTATGTGCGGCGAGCCGCTTCCGACGCGTATTCCAGTGCCGCGACATTCTCCTCGATGGTGGGAATGCGGCGGGATTCGGCGACGGTCTTCACGATGATGCGTTCCGAGCCCGTGGTGGCGGCCAGCCTGGCCGCTTCGCCGAGCAGTCGGTAGGCGCCGGATTCGGTGGTCGGGTACACCCCCATGTAGGTGTAGATCACCACGTGCCACAGGGTGTCCGGCAGGAGGCGCGCGCACAGGGCGCGCAGGGCGGCGACCGCTTCGGCGTCCTGCTCCGCGTGTGTCTGCTGGGCGTAGCTGACGGAGATGCTGCGGATGCCGAGCCGGTGGAAGAAGAGCGCTTCCAGGGCGCTGATGGCGACCAGCAGGCTCGGGGGGCAGAGCTGTCCGAGCATGCAGCCGCCGAAGGACTCCAGGTGCGGTTCGACGTCCTGTCCGCGCAGTCCGGCGAACAGGCGCGTGGACTGTTCCCATGCGCGTACCGACTGGTCGAGCGGTGTCCGCCCGTACGGGAGGCAGTAAGAGACCGGGCCGCCCTCGGTGGCGCTCAGGCCGGCCCGGACGAGGGCCTCGAAGATGTGGAACGGCTTGGAGGAGCCGTGCCGGACCTGGACGGGGAAGCCGGGCCCGTAGAGCCCGGCGAGTACGTCGCGGGTGGTCTCGGGGCTGTGGTTGACGATGGGGTAGCCGTTGATGCCGGTCCCCCGTCGGAGCGCCTCGTCGACGGCCGCCATGTCGCCGACGCGCGTGTAGCTGTCGAGGGTGAGGGTGCCCACGGTGGTGGCGCGGGCGTTCCTGGTGGCGGCGAGGCCGTGGCGCATGTGCGCGGGGTCGCTGCTTCAACCCGCCGGTCACCGGCCGGGAGGACCACGACGAGAACGGGGTCTACCCGCTGCTCACGGAGGAGGGCTGACATGACCGACGTACTGACG
>NZ_JBEYYW010000023.1:0-137306 GCF_040645695.1 Streptomyces sp. NPDC046712
CTCAGCGGGACGGAACCGGGCGTGCTCGGGGACGAGGAGCTGTTACGGATGATCCTGCCGGCGATCCGCAGCGACTACCGGGCGGCGGAGACGTATGGGCTGCCGCTAGCGGCAGCCCACCAGTCTACGTGCCCTTGCCGGCCGGTTCCTTCGCGCGCTTCTCGACCGGGCCGCGGCGCACCGAACCCGGCGCGTTCCAGTCCTGGCGCTTCCTGGCCCGCTTCTTCGCGGCCTCGGAGGACTGCAGCTGGTACGGGACGGACGTCACCATCACGCCGGGGGTGAAGAGCAGGCGCCCCTTGAGCCGCAGCGCGCTCTGGTTGTGCAGCAGGTGCTCGTACCAGTGGCCGACGACGTACTCCGGGATGTAGACGGAGACGGCGTCGCGCGGGCTCTCGCGGCGGATGTTCTTCACGTACTCGATGACCGGCCGGGTGATCTCCCGGTAGGGCGAGTCGAGGATCTTGAGCGGCACGTTGATCCCGCGCCGCTCCCACTCCTCCTTGAGCGCCTTGGTCTCGGCCGGGTCGACGTTGACGCTCAGCGCCTCCAGCTCGCTCGCGTGCAGCAGCTTGGCGTAGGCGAGCGCCCGCAGCGTCGGCTTGTGCAGCTTGGAGACGAGGACGACGGAACGGACGCGCGAGGGGCGCACGTACTCGTCGGGGCGCTCCTCGGCGGCGGCGATCTCCTCCGCCACCGAGTCGTAGTGCCGGCGGATCGCGGTCATCGTCCCGTAGAAGATCACCATGCCGAGCAGCGCGACCCACGCGCCGTGCGTGAACTTGGTGGCGAGGACGACGACGAGGACCAGGCCGGTGAAGAAGGCACCGAAGGTGTTGATCGCGCGGGAGCGGATCATGTGGCGGCGCTTGGCCGGGTCCTTCTCGGTCTTCAGGTGCCGGTTCCAGTGCCGGACCATGCCGGTCTGACTGAGGGTGAAGGAGACGAAGACGCCGACGATGTACAGCTGGATCAGCTTCGTCGAGTCGGCTCCGTAGACCCAGACCAGCAGGGCGGCGGCGCCGGCGAGGAGCACGATGCCGTTGGAGAAGGTGAGCCGGTCGCCGCGGGTGTGCAGCTGGCGCGGCAGGTACCGGTCCTGGGCGAGGATCGAGCCGAGGAGCGGGAAGCCGTTGTACGCCGTGTTGGCGGCCAGGAAGAGGACGAGCGCGGTGGCCGCGGCGAGGAGGACGAAGAAGAACGTTCCGTCGCCGAACACGGCGGCCGCGACCTGGGAGATGACCGGGTCCTGGACGTAGCTCTCGCCGACCGGCACACCGTTCAGCAGCAGGTCCTGGGCGGGCTTCTCGGCCATCCGTACGTCGGTGGCGAGCGCCAGGAAGATGATGCCGCAGAACATGGTGACGGCCAGGGCGCCCATGAGCGCGAGCGTGGTGGCCGCGTTCTTCGACTTCGGCTTGCGGAAGGCGGGGACCCCGTTGGAGATCGCCTCGACGCCGGTGAGGGCGGCACAGCCGGAGGAGAAGGCGCGCAACAGCAGGAAGAACAGCGCGAAGCCGGCCAGGCCCTGGTGCTCGGGCTTGATCTCGAAGTCGGCGGTGGGGGCCTTCATGGTCTCGTCGAGGACGATCCCCTTGTACGCGCCCCACGCGATCATGATGAAGACGCCGGCGACGAAGACATAGGTCGGGATGGCGAAGAGGCTGCCCGACTCCTTCACCCCGCGCAGGTTCATCAGCGTCAGCAGCACGATGACGCCGACCGCGCAGAGGACCTTGTGCTCGACGACGAACGGGACGGCCGAGCCGAGGTTCTCGATTCCGGAGGAGATCGAGACGGCGACGGTGAGGACGTAGTCGACGAGCAGGGCGCTGGCGACGGTGAGTCCGGCCTTCGGACCGAGGTTGGTGTTGGCGACCTCGTAGTCGCCGCCGCCGCTCGGGTAGGCGTGGACGTTCTGCCGGTACGAGGCGACGACCGTGAACATCAGGACGACGACGGCCAGCGCGATCCACGGGCTGAAGTGATAGGCCGACAGACCCGCGATGGAGAGGACGAGCAGCACCTCACCGGGTGCGTACGCCACCGAGGACAGCGGGTCGGAGGCGAAGACGGGGAGAGCGATGCGCTTCGGGAGAAGGGTCTCCCCGAGCTTGTCGCTGCGCAGAGCCCGTCCGATCAGGATCCGTTTGGGCAGGTCGGTCAGTTTGGACACGGAGAGGATCGTAAGCGTTCGAAAAGCGCCATGCTCACCGCGACCCCCAATCCGCACGGAATCTCCCTGGCTGCCACCTCGGATGCGGTCCCGCTCGGGGTTGACGCATAAGCTCGGATCGGGCAGCACGGCAGGGCGCTGCCCGCCACGGCCCGGGCCAGTCGGGTGAGGAAAGTTGTGAGCAGGGTGTATTCGCAGGTCAGCAAGGCGATCAGGAGTGCGGGGTAAGGGGACGTGCACATCGTCATCATGGGCTGCGGGCGAGTGGGAGCCGCTCTCGCGCAGACCCTGGAGCAGCAGGGGCACACCGTCGCCGTCGTGGACCAGGACCCGACGGCTTTCCGCCGTCTGGGCTCCGGCTTCGGCGGCCGTCGTGTCACGGGCGTCGGCTTCGATCAGGACACGCTGCGCGAGGCGGGGATCGAGGAGGCCGGCGCCTTCGCCGCGGTGAGCAGCGGCGACAACTCGAACATCATCGCGGCGCGGGTCGCGCGCGAGATGTTCGGCATCGAGAACGTGGCGGCCCGGATCTACGACCCGCGGCGCGCCGAGGTCTACCAGCGCCTCGGCATCCCGACGGTCGCCACGGTCCGCTGGACCGCCGACCAGATGCTCCGGCGGCTGCTGCCGTCCGGCGCCGAGCCCCTGTGGACCGACCCGAGCGGTGGGGTGCAGCTCGCGGAGGTGCACACGTCCGAGGCGTGGATCGGTCACAAGGTCAGCAAGCTGCAGGACGAGACGGGCGTGCGCGTGGCGTTCCTCACCCGGCTGGGCGAGGCGGTCATCCCCTCCTCGCAGACCGTGCTGCAGGAGGGCGACCTCGTGCACGTGATGATGCGTACGGACGAGATCGCGAAGGTCGAGGCGGCCTTCGCCGAGGGGCCTGAGGAGGGCGGTCACTGATGCGTGTCGCTATTGCGGGCGCGGGTGCGGTGGGCCGTTCCATCGCGGGCGAGCTCCTGGAGAACGGGCACGAGGTCCTGCTCATCGACAAGGCGCCGACCGCCATCTCGGTGGAGCGGGTGCCGCAGGCGGAGTGGCTGCTCGCCGACGCGTGCGAGATCACCTCGCTGGACGAGGCGGCGCTGCAGCGCTGCAACGTGGTGATCGCGGCCACCGGTGACGACAAGGTGAACCTGGTCGTCTCGCTGCTCGCGAAGACCGAGTACGGCGTGCCGCGCGTGGTCGCCCGGGTGAACAACCCGAAGAACGAGTGGCTGTTCAACGAGTCCTGGGGCGTGGACGTCGCCGTGTCGACGCCGCGTCTGATGTCGGCCCTGGTCGAGGAGGCGGTGAGCGTCGGCGACCTGGTCCGGCTGCTGCGCTTCAGCCACGGCGACGCGAACCTCGTGGAGTTGACGCTTCCGCCGGAGTCGGCGATCGCGGGGACGTCGGTGGGCGACGTGGCCTGGCCGCAGGACACCTCGCTCGTCACGATCATCCGCGGCTCGCGGGTCCTGACGCCGAGTGCGGAGGAGACTCTGGAGGAGGGCGACGAGCTCCTCTTCGTGGCCGCCCAGGCCCGCGAGGAGCAGCTGGAGGACCTGCTGTCGGTCCGCCGCGACGAGGCCTCGGCGAGCTGACGCTCGCGCAAGCCGAGCGAAAAGGGCCCGGGGGAAGCGATTCCGCTTCCCCCGGGCCCTTTTCGCGTTCGGCCGCCCGCAGGCCCGGCGACAGCCGACGCCTCGCAGGCCACGTCGGCGGTACGGCGAGGGGTCGGACCAGGCCCTGTCGGTGACTCGGCGAGGCGAGGGACCCGGGACCAGGCGGGGAGCTCGGGACCGAGCCACGTCGGCGGCACGGCAAGGGGCCGGGACCAGGCCGGCGGTACGGCGAGGGGCCCGGGACCTCGACAAGGTCCCGGGCCCCTTCCTCGTACGGGTTACGCCTCCGGCGGGCGCGCCGCGGCCGCCTTGCGGGCCTTCTCGGCCTCTTCCTCGGCCTCCATCTCGGCGAAGACGTCGATGGGCGGCGGGGCCTTCGCGAGGAAGACCCACGTCAGGTACACCGCGAGCAGGAAGGGCGGGATCTTCAGCGCGACCAGGACCCAGCCGAACTTGGTCGTGTCGGCCCACCAGTACATCGGGAAGAGGATCGCGCACTTGCCGAGCAGGATCAGGCCCCAGGCCCAGCTCGCCTTCGCGTAGGCCTTCTTGCGTCCGGGGTTGCGGGTCCGCCAGGAGAGGTTCTCCTTGAAGACCGGGCCGAGGATCAGGCCGATCAGCGGGACGCCGGCGAGCGTGGTGATGATGTACGCGAGGGCGAGGCCCAGGGTGTACAGCATGCCCGGCAGATAGAAGTCCTTGGCGTTGCCGGTCATCATCGCGAAGACCACGCCGAACGCCACGCCGAAGACGCCGCTGAACGCGTGCTTGACGGTGTCCCGGCGGATCAGCCGGACGGCGACGAGGACCAGGGAGAGCGCGAGCGCCGCGATCGCCGAGATGTGCAGGTCCTTGTTGATCGTGAAGATCGTGACGAAGAGAAGGCCGGGCAGGACCGTCTCGATCATGCCCCGCAGTCCGCCGAAGGCCTCGAACAGCGCGGCCTCGGTGACCTCCTTCGAGGCCTGCGAATCCTGGCCGCCGGGGGCTGCCCCGGTGCCCTGGGCGTCCTGATCCGTCGTCGGCTTGTCGAGCGACGTCACCGGCTACTCCTGTCCGAGCGGTCGGAGCTCGTATTTGGGGTTGAAGAGGACCCGCCGGCCGTGGCTCATGGAGATCCGGCCGGAGGCGATCAGCTTGCGGCCCGGCTCGATGCCCACGATGGACCGCCGGCCCAGCCACACCACGTCCAGCGGGGCCGTGCCGTCGAACAGCTCGGCCTCGAGGGCCGGCACACCGGCCCGAGGACGCAGGGTGACCGTGCGCAAGGTACCAGTCACCTTGACTATCTGGCGGTCGGAGCAGTCGGAGATACGCGTGCAGCCCGTCGCCTCGGCGTCCTCCTGGAGCTCTTCGGACTCCAGCTCCTCCTGCGAGGTGGACAGCCGGTCGAGCATCCGGCGGAAGCGCCCGGCCGGCTTCTCTGTACGCGGTGCAGCACTCATACAGAAAGCGTACCGGCCCCGGCAAACGGCCGAACCGGCCGGATCAGCGCTCGAAGCGGTAGCCCATGCCCGGCTCGGTGACGAAGTGCCGCGGGTGCGAGGGGTCGGCCTCCAGCTTGCGTCGCAGCTGCGCCATGTAGACCCGCAGATAGTTGGTCTCGGTGCCGTACGACGGGCCCCAGACCTCCTGCAGGAGCTGCTTCTGGCTGACCAGGCGCCCGCTGTTGCGGACGAGCACTTCGAGCAGGTGCCACTCGGTGGGGGTGAGGCGGACGTCGCGCCCGTCCCGGTGGACCTTCTTCGCGGCCAGGTCGACCGTGAAGCCCTCGGTCTCGACGACCATGACGCCGTCCTCGCCGCCGCCGACCGGTTCGGCCCGGCGGACCGCGGCGCGCAGCCGGGCCAGGAGCTCGTCCATCCCGAACGGCTTGGTGACGTAGTCGTCCGCGCCCGCGTCCAGCGCCTCGACCTTCTCGTCGGAGGTCTGCCGCGCCGAGAGCACGAGGATCGGCACCCGCGTCCAGCCGCGCAGCCCCTTGATGACCTCGACGCCGTCGATGTCGGGGAGTCCGAGGTCGAGGACGACCACGTCGGGGTGGCGCTCGGCGGCCATCCGGAGGGCGGTGGCACCGTCGGGCGCCGCGTCCACCTCGTACTTGCGCGCCTTGAGGTTGATCACCAGCGCGCGGACGATCTGCGGCTCGTCGTCGACGACGAGAACCCGGGTCATCGAAGGCTTCCTTCTCTCTTCTGGGGGCTGACTGCTCGCGGACGGTTCACGTGGACGGATGGCGAGGACGGGTGGCGCGGTCAGGAGGCGACCCGGGTGGCCACGCCTGCGGACGGCGGTGGCCGCTGCCCCGTCACCGCCTTGAGGGTGAGGGTCATGGTGAGTCCGCCGCCGGGAGTGTCCTCGGCGGTGAGGGTGCCGCCCATCGCCTCGACGAAGCCGCGGGCCACCGCGAGACCGAGACCGACGCCGGAGCCGCGCGGGGCGTCCCCGAAGCGCTGGAAGGGCTCGAAGATGCCGTCCTTGCTCTCGTCTGGCACTCCCGGCCCGCGGTCCACGACCCGCAGCTCGACCCGGTCGCCCAGGGCGCTGGCGGAGACGGCCACCGGTACGTCCTGCGGGCTGTACTTCACGGCGTTCTCGACGATGTTGGCGACGGCGCGCTCCAGGAGCCCCTTGTCGACCTCGACCATCGGGAGGGACTCGGGGATGTCCAGTTCGGCGCTGCCGTCGGGAACGCCGCCGAGCGCCATGGGGACGACCTCGTCGAGGTCGATGGAGCGGATCAGCGGGGTGACGGTGCCGGTCTGGAGCCGGGACATGTCGAGGAGGTTCCCCACCAGGTGGTCGAGCCGGTCGGCGCCGTCCTCGATGCCCGCGAGGAATTCGGCCTGGTCCTGCTCGGACCACTCGACGTCGTCGGACCGCAGGGAGGAGACGGCCGCCTTGATGCCCGCCAGTGGGGTACGCAGGTCATGGCTGACCGCCGCGAGCAGGGACGTACGGATCTTGTTGCCCTCGGCCAGCTTGCGGGCCTCCTCGGCCTCGCCGACGAGCCGCTGCCGGTCCAGTACCACGGCGGCCTGCGCGGCGAACGCGCCGAGCACCCGCCGGTCCTCGGCGGGCAGCACCCGGCCGGTGAGGGCGAGCGCCAGGTGCTCGCCGACCGGCATGTCGACGTCCGCGTCCTCGGGCCGGGCGACGGGGCGCGCCCCCACGCTCGCCGCGCAGGTCCACGGCTCGACGTCGCTCTCCCGCTCCAGGAGGGCGACGGACTCCATGGCGAAGGTCTCGCGGACCCGTTCGAGCAGGGACTCCAGGCTGGACTCCCCGCGCAGCACGCTGCCCGCGAGGAAGGAGAGGGTCTCGGCCTCGGCCCGCAGCCGCGCGGCCTGATGGGTGCGGCGGGCCGCGAGGTCGACGACGGAGGCCACGGACATGGCGACGCCGAAGAAGACGGCGATCGCGACGATGTTCTTCGGGTCGGCGATGGTCACCTTGTGCAGCGGCGGGGTGAAGAACCAGTTCAGCAGGAACGATCCGAACGCCGCGGACGCCAGCGCCGGCAGGAGTCCGCCGAGCAGTGCCGAGGCCACGGTCAGCGCCAGGAACAGCAGCATGTCGTTGGCGAGACCGAGGTCGGCGTCGACATGGGTGAGCAGCAGGGCGAGGAGGGCGGGGCCGGCGACGCCGGTGAGCCAGCCCCAGATGATCCGGGAGCGGCCGAGGCGGGCGCTGCGTGCGACGGGCAGTCCGCGTCCCTTGGCGACCTCGTCGTGGGTGACGATGTGGACGTCGAGGTCGGGGCCCGACTCGCGGGCGACGGTCTGTCCGACGCCGGGGCCGAACATGTACTGCCACGTCTTGCGGCGGCTGGAACCGAGGACGATCTGGGTGGCGTTGACGCCCCGGGCGAACTCGAGCAGGCCGGAGGGGATGTCGTCGCCTATGACGTGGTGGAACGTTCCGCCGAGGTCCTCGACGAGGGTCCGCTGGACGGCGAGCTCCTTGGGCGAGGCGGCCGTGAGGCCGTCGCTGCGGGCGATGTAGACGGCGAGGACCTCACCGCCCGCGCCCTTCTCGGCGAGCCGGGCGCCGCGCCGGATGAGGGTGCGGCCCTCGGGTCCGCCGGTGAGACCGACGACGATGCGCTCGCGGGCCTGCCAGGTGGAGCGGATGTTGTGTTCGCCCCGGTACTGCTGGAGGTATTCGTCAACCCGGTCGGCGGTCCACAGCAGCGCGAGTTCGCGGAGGGCGGTCAGGTTGCCGGGGCGGAAGTAGTTGGCGAGGGACGCGTCGATCCTGTCCGGTTTGTAGATGTTCCCGTGCGCCATGCGGCGGCGGAGGGCCTGCGGCGACATGTCGACGAGTTCGATCTGGTCGGCGCGGCGCACGACCTCGTCGGGGACGGTCTCCTGCTGGCGCACACCGGTGATCGACTCGACGACGTCGCCCAGGGATTCGAGGTGCTGGATGTTGACCGTCGATATGACGTCCGTCCCGGCGGCGAGCAGCTCCTCGACGTCCTGCCAGCGCTTGGGGTTCCGCGAGCCGGGGACGTTGGTGTGGGCGAGCTCGTCGACGAGGGCGACGGCCGGCTTCCTGGCCAGGACGGCGTCCACGTCCATCTCGGTGAAGGTGGTGTCGCGGTACGGGAGCGTGCGGCGGGGTACCTGCTCCAGGCCGTGGAGCATGACCTCCGTACGCGGACGGTGGTGGTGCTCGACGAAGGCGACGACGCAGTCCGTGCCGCGTTCCACGCGCCGGTGGGCCTCGGCGAGCATCGCGTACGTCTTGCCGACGCCCGGTGCCGCGCCGAGGTAGATCCGTAGCTTGCCGCGTCCCATGGCATGACCTTACGTCCAGCGAAACGGACATTTTGTACGAGAGGTAAGGCCCGGGGGCCGTATTGACGGGATTCTGATGGGCCCGTGAGGTGTCCGGACGCGGGGGCCGGGGAATCTCGCTAGCTTTTTTCCTTCGGATCGCGTCGAGGATGTCGAAATCCCGGGGCCGGCTTCGACCTGTCCGTGACAGCGGGCCATGAGGGCCCGTCTCCGGGACACGAGGAGCACACCATGAAGTACATGCTGCTGATGCAGTTCAGCTCGCAGACCCTGGACGTCCCCTCGATCGGGGAGTGGAAGCCGGAGGAGATCCGGGCGCACATCGACTTCATGCGGACCACCAACGAGAAGCTCGCCGCGGCGGGCGAGCTGGTCGACGCGCAGGGCCTGGCGATGCCGGACACGGCGAAGATCGTGAAGTCGGCCGCCGACGGCTCGGCCGTGGTCACCGAGGGCCCGTTCGCGGAGACCAAGGAGTTCCTGGCCGGTTGGTGGATCGTCGACGTCGAGTCGCCTGAACGGGCCGTCGCCCTCGCGGCCGAGATCTCGGCGGCGCCCGGCCCGGGCGGGGCGCCGATCAACATGCCGATCGAGGTGCGCGAGGTCATGGCCGAGGCCCCGACGGAGCTGTGAGCACTCCGAACACCGATCGGGACGTCGACGGAGCTGTGAGCACTCCGGACGCCGATCCAGGCCTCGACGACCTGCTGCGCCCGCTGGCGCCGCAGGTCGTCGGCGTGCTCACCCGCCGGTACGGCGACTTCGACATGGCCGAGGACGCGGTGCAGGAGGCCCTGCTCGACGCGGCGGCCCAGTGGCCGGCGGACGGTGTCCCGCGCAATCCGCGCGGCTGGCTGATCCAGGTCGCCTCCCGCCGGATGGTCGAGCTCGTACGGGGTGAGCAGGCGCGCCGCAGCCGGGAGGACCGGGCCGCCGGGCTGGAACCGACGGACCGGCTGACCACGCCCGCGGCGGACGAGGAGGACGCGGCGGGCCGGGACGACACGTTGACGCTGCTGTTCCTGTGCTGTCACCCGTCGCTGTCACGGCCGTCGGCGATCGCACTCACCCTGAGGTCGGTGGGCGGTCTGACGACGGGCGAGATCGCGCGGGCGTTCCTGGTGCCGGAGGCGACCATGGGGCAGCGCATTTCGCGGGCGAAGCAGCGGATCAAGGCGTCCGGGGTGCCGTTCGGGATGCCCGCGGAGAAGGACCGCGAGGAGCGGCTGGCCGCGGTCCTGCATGTCCTCTACCTGATCTTCAACGAGGGGTACGCGACGAGCGGCGGGCCCGAGCTGCGGCGGGTGGAGCTGTCGGCGGAGGCGATCCGGCTCACCCGGGCGGTCCGGGCGACGCTCCCGGACGACAGCGAGGTCGCGGGGCTCCTCGCGCTCATGCTGCTGACCAACGCGCGCGGCGCCGCCCGCACCGGCCCCTCCGGGGAGCTGATCCCGCTCGCCGAGCAGGACCGCTCGCTGTGGGACGCCGGGGCGATCGCGGAGGGCATCGCGCTCGTCACCGCCGCCCTGCCGCGCGGGCCGGTGGGCCCGTACCAGGTGCAGGCGGCGATCGCGGCCGTGCATGACGAGGCGGCGATGGCCGGGGACACGGACTGGCCGCAGATCCTGGCGCTCTACGGGGTCCTTGAGCAGGTCTCCCCCAGCCCGGTGGTCTCCCTCAACCGCGCGGTGGCGGCGGCGATGGTCCACGGCCCCGCCGCGGGCCTGCGCCTCGTGGACGGGCTCACCGCCCGCGGCGAGCTGAAGGACCACTACCGGGTGCACGTGGTCCGCGCGCACCTCCTGGAGATGGCGGGCGAACGGGAGGCGGCGCGGGAGCAGTATCTGCTGGCGGCCGGCCGCACGGCGAGCCTGCCGGAACGGCACTACCTGACGCTGCGGGCGGCGAGGCTGGGGGCGAAACCGGCG
The DNA here is from genome assembly GCF_040645695.1 of Streptomyces sp. NPDC046712. Lineage (NCBI taxonomy): Bacteria > Bacillati > Actinomycetota > Actinomycetes > Kitasatosporales > Streptomycetaceae > Streptomyces > Streptomyces sp. NPDC046712. Next base: position 10,511 of record NZ_JBEYYW010000023.1, read on the forward strand.
TCCGGTTGACGGACGACGCGCATCGGCGGACACCGGACCGCCGGCCGGCATCCCGCACACGCACACCGGCGGGCACCGGACCGCCGGCCGACCTCCCCGCAGACGCACATCGGCGGGCACCGGACCGCGGCCGACCGCCCAGCGGGCACCGGAGCGTCAACCGACCGCCCGGACGACGAGTTCCGCGAGGCCCACGCGTCCCGCGACGCCCACAGGTTCCGCCCGCCCTGACCACCTGGGGGCCCAGGCCGAGCCAGCCACGAAGAGCACGGTTCCCCGGGCCGTCACGCCCCGTGCTCGATGATCTCGCCGTCGCTCAGTTCGAGCACCCGGTCCGCGAGCCCCAGGAGCTGGGTGTCGTGCGTGGCCACCAGTGCCGTGACGCCCTCGCTGCGGACCACCGCGCGCAGGAGCTCCATGACCGCGAGCCCGGTCTCGGCGTCGAGCTGCCCGGTCGGCTCGTCGGCGATCAGCAGGGCCGGCCTGTTGGCCAGGGCGCGGGCGATGGCGACGCGCTGCTGCTGGCCGCCGGAGAGCTCGCCGGGCCGCTGGGCCGCGTGGTCGGCGAGGCCGACCAAGGCGAGGAGGAGCGCGACCCGCTCCTCGCGCTCCCTCGGGTCCGCCTTGCGCAGCCGAAGGGGAACGCCGACGTTCTCCGCCGCGGTGAGGATCGGGATGAGCCCGAAGGACTGGAAGATGAAGCCGACGCGGTCCCGGCGCAGCTCCAGGAGCCCGTTCTCGCCGAGCTCCGCGAGGTCCGTCCCGTCGATGGTGATCCGGCCGCCGTCGGGGGTGTCCAGGCCGCCGACGAGGTTGAGCAGCGTGGTCTTGCCGGAGCCCGAGCGGCCCTTGAGGGCGACGAGCTCGCCCCGCGGGATGTCGAAGGAGACGCCGCGCAGGGCATGGACGGCCGCCGCGCCCGTACCGTACGAGCGGCGCAGGTTCTCGACCCGGACCATGGGGCCGTCGGTCGGGCCCTCGACCACCGCCGTGCCGGGCCGCGCGCTGCTGTCACTCATCCCTGGACTCCCCCTCGCCGAACGTGTGCGCCCGTCAGTATGTGCTGCCGAGGGGGTGCCGGGCCAGGGTCCGGGAAACGCCGATGGGCCGTATTCCGGACGGCATGTTCGGAATACGGCCCATCGGCCCTGGATCAGTCAGGGGTCAGCGGACCTCGGTGATCTCCGGTCCGCGCTGGAGCTGGCCCATGCCTCCGGAGAAGCGCGAGCCCTCCTGCTCGTCCTGCTGGACGCCCTCGGGCACCATCTGCGCGTCGTTGGGGAGCTTGAGGACGATCGGGTCGCGCGGGGCCATCGGGCCGTCGCCCCGGACCACCACGGTGTCCCGCACGATCTGCTCCAGCAGACCGGCCGCCTCCGGCTGCACCGCGCCCTGGCCGGAGATCACTCCGCGCAGGAACCAGCGGGGTCCGTCGACACCCACGAAGCGCACCAGCTGCACACCGCCGGTGCCGTCCGGCAGCTGCACCGGGACCTGGGCCCGCAGCTCCCAGCCCAGCGGGCCCTCGACCTCGTCGATGACACCGCCCTGCTGGGTGATGCCGGAGGCGATCTCCTCGCGGACCTCGCCCCAGATGCCTTCCTTCTTCGGTGCGGCGAAGGCCTGCAGCTGCACGGCGCTGTCGCGCAGGACGACGGTCGCCGCGACGATCGCGTCGCCCGCCACCTCGACCCGCAGCTCCATGCCCTCGACACCGGGCACGAAGATGCCACCGAGATCCACCCGCCCGTCCTCGGGCTTGGACACCTCGGAGATGTCCCACGGCCCGTCGGGCCGGGGCGCCGGCGGAAGGTTCACCCGACGCGGCGCGTCGGCCTCGCCGTCGGTGCCGACCTCGTCGACGACCTGCTCGGCCTCGCCCGCTGCGTCCTCAGCGGCACCGCTCTTCTTGCGACGTCCGAACACGTCACTGTCCTTCCCGGTCGGATACGACCGAAGCGTATCGATTCCCACCCGTTGAGCCGTCCACGGCGGCATGACCGCCGGTGGACCCGAAGCCCCCCTCGGCCCGCGCCGAGCCGGGAAGCTCCGCCACCTCGTGGAAGCGCACCTTCTCGACCTGCTGGACGACCAGTTGGGCAATCCGGTCGAACCGTTCGAACCGCACGCTCTCGCGCGGGTCGAGATTGACCACGATCACCTTGATCTCTCCACGGTACCCGGCATCCACCGTCCCCGGGGCATTCACGAGGGCGACTCCGCACCTGGCCGCGAGCCCAGAGCGGGGGTGCACGAAGGCCGCGTAGCCGTCGGGCAGCGCGATGGAGACTCCGGTGGGCAGCACGGCCCGCTCCCCGGGGGCCAGGACGGCCGCCTCGGTGGTCACCAGATCGACTCCGGCGTCGCCGGGATGGCCGTAGGCCGGGATCGGTACGTCCGGGTCCAGGCGTCGGATCAGGACGTCGACAGGGTTGCGCATCAGGGGTTCACCTCGAAGGCGCGGGCGCGCCGGACCTGGTCGGGGTCGGACATGGCGGCCTGGATCTCCTCCGGGCGGCCGTTGTCGATGAAGTGGTCGACCTTGACCTCGATGAAGAGGGCGTCGGCGCGGACCGCGACGGGGCCGTCGGGCCCGCCGATCCGGCCGGTGGCGGTCGAGTAGATCTTGCGCCCGTGCACGGCGGTGACCTCGGCCTCCAGGTGCAGGACGGTGCCGACCGGAACGGGCCGCGCGAAGTCGGTCTCCAGCCGGCCGGTGACGGCGATGACCCGCAGCAGCCAGTTCAGGGAGCCGAGGGTCTCGTCGAGCGCCGTGGCGAGGACGCCGCCGTGCGCGAGACCGGGCGCGCCCTGGTGGTCGGGGGTCACGGTGAACTCGGCGGTGACGCTCACGCCCTCGCCGGCCCTGGCCTCCAGATGGAGACCGTGGGGCTGCCCGCCGCCGCACCCGAAGCAGTACTCGTAGTGCGCGCCGAGCAGCTCGCCGGGGGCGGGCGCGTCGGGGTGGCGTACCGGCGGTATGGCGTCGGCCGGCGGGGTGAGGGCGGCAGATGTTGCAGTCACAGCCGCAGACCTTACCCGCGAGGCCGGGCGCAGGTCGCGCCGTGCCAAGCTTGGACGTATGCAGCCTTCCGTATCACCCTCCGCGCCGCGCTTCGACGAACGTCTGACCGCTCCCCGCTCCTGGTGGGTGATCACGGCTCTGCTGGGCCTGTCCGGCGGTCTGGTCATGTTCCCGCTGGGCACGGTCCCGACGCTGGGCGGGCTGATCGCCGCGGCGGCGCTGGCGGCGGTCGTCGTCTCCTCGTACGGCTCGGCCCGGATCCGGGTGGTGGCCGGTTCGCTGGTGGCGGGGGACGCGCGGATCCCGGTCTCGGCGCTGGGGGCTCCGGAGGTGCTGGACGCGGAGGAGGCGCGCGCCTGGCGCACGTTCAAGGCCGACCCGCGCGCCTTCATGCTGCTGCGCAGCTACGTCCCTCGCGCGGTCCGGGTCGAGGTCACCGACCCGGCGGACCCGACGCCGTACGTCTATCTGTCCAGCCGTGACCCGGAGGGCCTGGCCGCGGCCCTGGAGGCCGCGCGCACGGAGAGCCCGGCCGCCGGCGCCGAGGCCCGGAGCGCCGGGGCGTAGCGCCTAGAAGCCGATCTCCTTGGGGTTCTCGGGCTGCTCCAGCGGGGGCAGCCCTTCCAGGGCGTCCCAGGGGACCTGGCGGCGTCGCAGGTCCTTGCGGACGTGCTCGGCGACCTTCTTGGTGTCGCGGCGGTTCATCACCGCGCCGACGGCGGCTCCGACCATGAACGGCATCAGGCTGGGCATGTTGCGCACCATGCGCTTCATGATCTGCTGACGCAGCTCTCGCTTGAGCTGACCGCCGAGCGCCGCGTTGACGGTGGTCGGCTTGGCGGGGTCGATGCCCCGCTCCTCCGTCCAGGAGGTCAGGTAGGCGGTCGAGCGCTGGGTGAGTGTGCCGGGGGGCCGCAGGCCGTACACCTCGTGCAGCTCGGCGACGAGCTTGAGCTCGATCGCGGCGACTCCGGTGATCTCCGCCGCGAGCTCGGCGGGCATCGCGGGGGGTACGGGCAGCATGGCGGCGGCGCCGATGCCGGCGCCGACGGTCGAGCTCGCGGCGGCGGCGCCCGCGACGAGCTTGTCGGCGATCTCCTCGGGCCCGAGCCCCGGGAAGTGCTTGCGCAGGGTCGCCAGGTCCCGCACGGGAATGCGAGGGGCGATCTCGATGATCCGGTCGGCGAGGTAGCCGATGCCGGCCTTGGCGCTCTCGCCGCCACGCTTCACGCCGCGTCTGACGGCGTCGATCCGCGCGGGGTCGAGTTTCATGCGGTCCAGCTGCGCGCGCGCCGGATCGGCGACGCGCTTGACGGCGTCGAGACGGCGCCCGCCACGCGGGGCCTCCCCTTCCACCGGCTCCGGTGTCCCGGCCGTTTCGGTCCCGGCTGCTTCGAGCGAGGCCGAGCGGCCCCGCTCGTCGTCACGTGCGCCGGGGGAGGGCAGGAGGGCGGTCTGCTCGGCTTCAGGGGCCTCCTGAGCACCCTCCGCCGGGTCCGAGCCGCCCTGATACGCCTCCGGCCTCCCGGGAAGCCGGAAGCGTCGCTTCCGAGACGGTGTGTCGCCTGCCACGGCCGACCGATCTCAGTCGCAGTCGCGGCAGATCGGCTGACCGTTCTTCTCCCTGGCCAGCTGGCTCCGGTGGTGCACGAGGAAGCAGCTCATGCAGGTGAACTCGTCGGCCTGCTTGGGCAGGACCCTGACGGCGAGCTCCTCGTTCGAGAGGTCCGCGCCGGGCAGCTCGAGCCCTTCGGCGGCCTCGAACTCGTCGACGTCGACCGTCGAGGTCGACTTGTCGTTCCGGCGGGCCTTCAGTTCCTCAAGGCTGTCCGAATCGACGTCGTCGTCGGTCTTGCGTGGGGTGTCGTAATCCGTTGCCATGTCGCTCTCCCCCTCTGGGTGGTTGCGGTGTCTCCAGCGCACGTAACGCGTGAGAGGCCGGACTTGTGCCCGACCCGAGGCGGAGATTTTGCCTCACATCAAGGTCTGTTACTCAATCGACACCCAATCCGCCCTCTCACGAGTGATCGGCTTTGGGTGGCGAACGGGACCGTACACGGTCCACCTGCCGTCCTTCACGGGCGCCACCCCGTGTACTTCCCGTCATCCAGCCCCTCGGAAACCCGGACTTTTCCGGGTTTTCCGAGGGAATTCTCGATCACGGAGAGTAGATAGCCGGATGCTCGTTCCTGTGATCGATCACACATGACCGTCTCAGATACGGGACCCGGGAATTCCGCGCAAAGCGAACGGAACCGGCTGGTACCCGAAGTGTGTCAGATCGGGAGAGTGACACGCATCACGAGACCGCCGCCTTCGCGGGGCTCCGCGATGATACGGCCACCGTGGGCGCGCGCGACGGAACGGGCGATCGACAGGCCGAGACCGACCCCCTTGTCGCTCCCGGTCCGCTCCTGCCGCAGCCTTCTGAACGGCTCGAAGAGGTTGTCGATCTCATACGCGGGAACCACGGGACCCGTGTTCGAGACGACAAGGATCGCCTGGCCGTTCTGGGTCTCGGTGGTGACCTCCACCCAGCCTTCTTCGGCCATGTTGTACCGCACGGCGTTCTGGACAAGGTTCAGGGCGATCCGCTCGAGCAGGACGCCATTGCCCTGGACGACGGCCGGCGCCCGCTCGCCGCGGATCTCGACGCCCTTGGCCGCGGCCTCCGCGTGCACCTGGTCGATGGCGCGCGAGGCGACCTCGGCGAGGTCCACGGGCTTGCGCTCGACGATCTGGTTGTCGCTGCGGGCGAGCAGCAGCAGGCCCTCCACCAGCTGCTCGCTGCGCTCGTTGGTGGCGAGAAGCGTCTTGCCCAGCTGCTGGAGCTCCACCGGCGCCCCGGGGTCCGAGAGGTGGACCTCCAGGAGCGTGCGGTTGATCGCCAGCGGGGTGCGCAGCTCGTGCGAGGCGTTCGCGACGAACCGCTGCTGGGCCGTGAAGGCCCGCTCCAGACGCTCCAGCATCTCGTCGAAGGTGTCCGCGAGCTCCTTCAGCTCGTCGTCCGGTCCGTCCAGCTCGATCCGCCGGGCCAGATCGGATCCGGCCACCTGGCGGGCGGTCCGGGTGATCCGGCCCAGCGGCGAGAGGACCCGGCCCGCCATCGCGTAGCCGAAGGCGAAGGCGATGATGCTCAGGCCGAGGAGGGCGAACAGGGAGCGGCGCAGGAGGTCGTCGAGCGCCAGGTCCCGCTGGTGCTGCAGACAGGCGGAGACGGCCTCGTTGAGCTGCTCTCCGGTGCCCTGGACGGGCAGCTGACACCAGGAGGTGGTCGGCTGGACCTTGCCCTCGACGACCTTGAAGGGCAGCTCCGATGCGCTGTCCCCCAACGCCTGCGCGGTGAAGAGGTAGATGATCGACAGCAGCAGGATGCCGGCGATCAGGAACATTCCGCCGTACAGCAGGGTGAGCCGTATGCGGATCGTGGGACGGAGCAGGGGCCTGACCGGGTCCCTGGGGTCCCAGGTCGGCTTCGGGGGCGCCTGAGGGGGCGCGGGGGTCGCGGCCACCGGATCAGATCCGGTAGCCGGAGCCGGGGACGGTGACGATGACGGGCGGCTCGCCGAGCTTGCGGCGCAGGGTCATCACCGTGACCCGTACGACGTTGGTGAACGGGTCCGTGTTCTCGTCCCAGGCCTTCTCCAGGAGCTGCTCGGCCGAGACGACCGCGCCCTCGCTACGCATCAGGACCTCCAGGACGGCGAATTCCTTCGGTGCGAGCTGGACCTCCTTGCCGTCGCGGAAGACCTCGCGGCGGTTCGGGTCGAGCTTGATGCCGGCGCGCTCCAGGACGGGCGGCAGCGGCACGGTGGTACGCCGGCCGAGGGCGCGCACGCGCGCGGTGAGCTCGGTGAAGGCGAAGGGCTTGGGGAGGTAGTCGTCGGCGCCCAGCTCCAGGCCCTCCACACGGTCGCTGACGTCGCCGGAGGCCGTGAGCATCAGGACGCGGGTGGGCATCCCCAGCTCGACGATCTTGCGGCAGACGTCGTCGCCGTGGACCAGGGGGAGGTCCCGGTCGAGCACCACCACGTCGTAGTCGTTCACCCCGATGCGTTCCAGTGCGGCGGCGCCGTCGTACACGACGTCGACTGCCATGGCCTCCCGGCGCAGTCCGGTGGCCACCGCATCGGCGAGCAGCTGCTCGTCCTCGACGACGAGTACGCGCACGTCTGTCATTCCTTCCTGCGAGCCCCTGTCCTTCACACGGACCGGGCAGTTCCTGAGCACTGACTGTGCGTGTCCATCCTGCCCCGTACGCGCGTAAACCGGCTGTAAGACGGCTTGCGGGGGACGGGCGGGAGGGCACGCGGGCGGGGAGGGGGCGTGCGGACGCACGGGTGGGGTCGGAGAGGGGCGTGCGAAGAATTCACCGGATTCACGGGCCAGTTGAGGTTTCTGTGAGGAAAGGCGTGGGGAGGACGTCTGCACACCCCGCGATCACGCCCTGTATGTGGCGCGCCACCAACCGCTCTGTCCCCCAGAGGTTGCAGCGTGTGATCCACCCCACCCTCGGCACACCCCCGTGCCACCGACCCATGACGAGGGGGCGCACGATGGACGCTTTCACCGCAGGACTGCTGCAGCGCATAAGGACTGCGCAGACCGACCTCACACGGGCACGCGAGACGGGCGACGACTTCCTCGCGGAGGTCGAGCAGGCCGAGCTCGACGACCTGCACCGCCTGGCCGCCGAGCACGGCGTGGAGGTCGGCGCCGCCAGCGCCTGACCCCTGACACGAAGGGGCCCCGGTGTCGACGACACCGGGGCCCTTCGTGTGCGCGGACCGGGGCGGCCAGGGCCTCTCCGACCCTGATCCGCCCGGACAAGGCCCTAGTCGTGCCAGGCCCCGAACTCCTCCAGAAGCTCCTGGAGCGGCTCGAAGACACCGGGTGGGGCCGCGACAGCCAGCTCGCCCGACGGGGCCTCACCGGGCCGTCCACCGGTCAGGGCGCCCGCCTCGCGGGCGATGAGGTCACCGGCGGCGAGGTCCCACGGGTTGAGGCCGCGTTCGTAGTAGCCGTCGAGACGGCCGGCGGCGACGTCGCAGAGGTCGATGGCGGCCGAGCCGCCGCGACGGATGTCGCGCAGGCGCGGAATCATGCGCTGCGCGATGTCGGCCTGGCGGGCGCGCCGGCTCTGCACATAGGCGAAGCCGGTGGAGATCAGCGCCTGCTCCAGCGGGGGCGCGGGGCGGGCGGCCAGGCGGCGCTCACCGATGTACGCGCCGCCGCCGAGCACGGCCCGGTACGTCTCGTTCCGCATGGGCGCCTCGACCACGCCGACGACAGTCTCGCCGTCGCGCTCGGCGGCGATGGAGACGGCCCAGGTGGGCAGCCCGTACAGGTAGTTCACGGTGCCGTCGAGCGGGTCGATCACCCAGCGGACTCCACTGGTGCCGGGGCTGGCCGCACCCTCCTCGCCGAGGAAGCCGTCGTCGGGCCGGTGCTCGGAGAGAAAGCCGGTGATGAGCTTCTCGGCGGCGATGTCCATCTCGGTGACGACGTCGATCGGGCTGCTCTTCGTCTTCGCCACCGCCAGATCGTCCGGCCGGCCGTCGCGCAGCAGCGCGCCGGCCCGGCGTCCGGCCTCCAGGGCGAGGTCGAGCAGTTCGGCGAGAAGGGGGTCGGTCGGCACAGGGTTCACGGGCTCGGTCACAAGCGCTCCTTATGCGTACGGACTGTCGGCTCCGGCCGCTGCGGGCCGCTCCGCCCTCGCGGGGCAGCAGCCGATCGGGCAGAGGTCGTGGGAGGCGCCTAGGGCGCCGAGGGCGCAGCGCTCGACCCGGACGCCGCGCTCGCTTGCCGCGCGCTCCAGGACGAGGTCCCGTACCGCCGCCGCGAAGCGGGGGTCGGCCCCGACGGTCGCGGAGCGCCGGACGGGAAGGCCCAGTTCGGCGGCCTTGGCGGTGGCTTCGGTGTCGAGGTCGTAGAGGACCTCCATGTGGTCCGAGACGAAGCCGATCGGGACCATCACGGCGCCCGGGACACCGGCGCCGTGCAGCTGCTCCAGGTGGTCGCAGATGTCCGGTTCCAGCCACGGGATGTGCGGGGCGCCGCTGCGGGACTGGTAGACGAGCTGCCACGGGTACTCGACGCCGGTCTTCCGGCGGACCTCGTCGACGATCACCCGGGCCACGTCGAGATGCTGCTTCACATAGGCGCCGCCCTCTCCGTGCTCGCCGACGGGACCGGAGGAGTCGGCCGCGGAGTCGGGGATCGAGTGGGTGGTGAAGGCGAGGTGGGCGCCGGCCCGGACGGACTCGTCGAGGTCGGCCAGCGAGGCGAGCACGCCCTCGACCATGGGCTCGACGAAGCCGGGGTGGTTGAAGTAGTGGCGGAGCTTGTCGACCCGGGGCAGCGGGAGCCCTTCCGCCTCCAGCTCCGAGAGCGCGTCGGCGAGGTTCTCGCGGTACTGCCGGCAGCCGGAGTACGAGGCGTAGGCGCTGGTGGTGAGGACGGCGATGTGGCGCCTGCCGTCGGTGATCATCTCCCGCAGGGTGTCGGTGAGGTACGGCGCCCAGTTCCGGTTTCCCCAGTAGACCGGCAGGTCGAGGCCGGCCGACGCGAAGTCCTCGCGCAGCGCGTCGAGCAGTGCGCGGTTCTGGTCGTTGATCGGGCTGACGCCGCCGAAGAGGAAGTAGTGCTGCCCCACCTCCTTCAGCCGCTCCTTGGGGATGCCTCGGCCGCGGGTGACGTTCTCCAGGAAGGGGACGACGTCGTCCGGGCCCTCGGGGCCGCCGAAGGAGAGCAGCAGAAGGGCGTCGTACGGGGCGGGATCGTGCTGATCGGACATGGGACGATCCTCCCACCCGCCACTGACGGCCGATGGCGCGCCCCGACCGAAAAATGCTGCTGCGCCATCCAGTTCAACACCGTAGGCTTTAGCTATTAATTACACGTGTTGAGCCGACGCCCGGAGATCATCTTGCCCAGTCCCTACCGCGCGATCTTCGCGGCACCCGGCACCAGATCGTTCTCGGTCGCCGGATTCATCGGCCGGATGCCGCTGTCCATGATGGGCATCGGCATCGTCACCATGATCTCCCAGGTGACGGGGCGCTACGGCCTCGCGGGCGCGCTCTCCGCCACCATGGCCATGTCCGCCGCCGTCCTGGGCCCGCAGGTCTCCCGGCTGGTCGACCGGTACGGCCAGCGCCGCGTGCTGCGCCCGGTCACCCTCGTCTCACTCGTCGCCGCCGCCGGGCTGCTGCTCTGCGTCCAGCAGGGCGCCCCGGACTGGACCCTGTACGTCTTCACCGCCGTGATCGGCTGCGTGCCGAGCCTCGGCGCCATGACCAGGGCCCGCTGGGCGGACATCTACCGCGGGGAGGCACGCAAGCTGCACACCGCGTACTCTTGGGAGTCGATCGTCGACGAGGTGTGCTTCATCTTCGGCCCGATCATCTCCATCGGCCTGTCGACCATCTGGTTCCCCGAGGCCGGCCCGCTGTTCGCGGCCGTCTTCCTCGCCATCGGCGTCTTCTGGCTGACCTCGCTGCGCGCCACCGAGCCCGAGCCGCACCCGAGCGACGGGCACTCCGGCGGCTCCGCGCTGCGCTCCCCCGGTCTGCAGGTCCTGGCCCTCGCCTTCGTCGCCACCGGCGCGATCTTCGGCTCGATCGACGTGGTGACGGTGGCCTTCGCCGAGGAGCAGGGCAGCAAGGCCTCCGCCAGCCTGGTGCTCGCGGTCTACGCGCTGGGCTCCTGCCTGGCCGGTGCCGTGTTCGGTCTGCTCCATCTCAAGGGCGAGCCGTCGCGCAGGTGGCTGCTGGGCGTCTGCACGATGGCCGTGAGTATGATCCCCCTCCTACTGGCCGGGAACCTGCCGTTGCTGGCCGTGGCGCTCTTTGTCGCGGGCCTGTCCATCGCACCGACGATGGTGACCACCATGGCCCTCGTCGAAGCGCACGTACCGCGTACCAAGCTGACCGAGGGCATGACCTGGACAGGGACCGGGCTCGCGATCGGTGTGGCGCTCGGCTCCTCGGCCGCCGGCTGGGTGGTCGACGCCTCGGGTGCGGAAGCGGCGTACGTGGTGCCCGTCGTCTCGGGCGCGCTCGCGGTCCTGGTGGGTGTCCTGGGGTATCGCCGGCTGCGCAGGCGGCCGGTGCCGACACGGGAGGGGCAGCGTGAGCGGGACCACGAAGGAGAGCACCAGGGCGGCGAGCAGCCCGTGGCGTAACTGGGCGGGGAACGTCACCTCCCGCCCGGTGCGGGAGGTGAGCCCGGCCTCGGCCGAGGAGTTGGCCGACGCGGTCAGGAAGGCCGCCTCGGACGGGCTGCGGGTGAAGACGGTCGGCACCGGCCACTCGTTCACCTCGATCGCCGCCACGGACGGCGTGCTGATCCGGCCCGACCTGCTGACGGGCATCCGGCGCATCGACCGCGAGGCGATGACGGTCACGGTGGAGTCCGGCACTCCGCTCAAGCGGCTCAACGTGGCGCTGGCCCGGGAGGGCCTGTCGCTCACGAACATGGGCGACATCATGGAGCAGACGGTCGCCGGTGCCACGTCCACGGGCACCCACGGCACGGGCCGTGACTCGGCCTCGATCGCCGCGCAGATCCGGGAGCTCGAGCTGGTCACCGCGGACGGACAGCTGCTGACCTGTTCGGAGAAGGAGAATCCGGAGGTCTTCGCGGCCGCCCGGATGGGGCTCGGGGCGCTCGGCGTAGTCACGGCGATCACCTTCGCCGTGGAGCCCGTCTTCCTGCTCACCGCGCGCGAGGAGCCGATGACCTTCGACAAGGTCACCTCGGAGTTCGACGCGCTGCACGCGGAGAACGAGCACTTCGAGTTCTACTGGTTCCCGCACACCGACAACTGCAACACCAAGCGCAACAACCGCAGCGCCGGCCCCGCCGCCCCGCCCGGACGGATCAGCGGCTGGATCGAGGACGAGCTGCTCTCCAACGGGGTCTTCCAGCTCGCCTGTTCGCTGGGCCGCGCGGTCCCGCCGGTGATCCCGTCGATCGCCAAGATCTCCAGTCGCGCGCTGTCGGCCCGTACGTACACCGACATCCCGTACAAGGTCTTCACCTCCCCGCGCCGGGTGCGCTTCCTGGAGATGGAGTACGCCCTGCCGCGCGAGGCGGCCGTCGGGGCACTGCGCGAGCTGAAGGCGATGCTCGAGCGCTCGCCGCTGAAGGTGAGCTTCCCGGTGGAGGTGCGGACGGCCCCTGCCGACGACATCACGCTCTCCACGGCCTCGGGCCGGGAGACCGCGTACATCGCCGTGCATCTCTACAAGGGCACGCCCCACCGCGGGTACTTCACCCCGGTGGAGCGCATCATGACCGCGCACGGCGGCCGGCCGCACTGGGGCAAGGTGCACACCCGGGACGCCGCGTACTTCTCCGAGGTCTACCCGCGCTTCGCCGAGTTCACGGCGCTGCGCGACCGGTTGGACCCTGAGCGGCTGTTCGCCAACGACTATCTGCGCCGGGTACTGGGCGACTGACGGTCACTCGGCCGGCGCGGCGTCCTGGAGTGGGGCCTCGGTGGACGGGGTCGCCGTCGGGGGCGGAGCGGGCGTCGGCGTCTGCGTGGAAGGTGTGGGCGTCGGCGTCGGGCTGGGACTGCCGTCGGTGGACTGCGAGGGCGAGGGGGTCGGAGTCGGATCGGGGGTGCTCCGCCCGGCGTCCGGGGAGGGGCTGGTGGCGCTGCCCTGCTGCTCGGTGTCCGGTCGTTTCGTGGGGGTCGGGGCGTTCGACGGCGTGTGCTCGCCGGCGTCGCCGCCCCGGACGACCGAGCCGAAGGTCGTGGTCCCCTTGGTGCCGCTGAAGTCCTGATCGGAGATCAGTTCGTAGGCGGTGATGCCTCCCATCGCGACCAGGAAGACGAGCGCGGCCGCAACGCCGGAGCGCTTCCAGCCCCGGACGCGGGTGCCGTGCGTGGTGGCCTCGCCGAACTTCTCGCCGAACTTCTCGCCGAACTCCTCGCCCACCCTCTCGCCGCCCGACGGTGCCAGGGGCCCGCCGACGGTCGTGAGCACCTGGGTGCGGTCGGACGCGGGCAGATGGGTCGGCGGGGCAAGCGCCTTCGACGCATTCGACGCATTCGCGCTCTTCGACGGCTCGGCGTGGACGGCGACTTCCCGTATCTGCTCCCCCGTGCGCTTGAAGAGGTGCTGGAAGACCGAGCCGCCGCAGGTCGCGATGACACTGATCACACCGGCACCGAGGATCGTGCCGTACACGCCGAGCGTGGAGGCGAGTTTCGCGGCGACGACGGCGGCTACCGCGCTGCCCGAAACCTGAGCGACGCTCAGGTCGAGCCGCCTCTTCTTCTCACCGTTCTTCTCGTACTCCATACCCACAAGGGACAAATGGGCGAAGTGAAAAGTTCCGTTTCTGTTGGTTCTGTGAAGAGCGACACGTGCGGGCGGAGATCGCGGAGACTCAACTCCCGTACCTCCGGAGAAGTTGAGCGGCGTGCCGGTCCACCCAAGTGGCCCGAATGGAGTACTGTGTCGAGCCCTGGGTCCGGGCTCCCGCAAGGGTGCTCGGGGTCTACGGGAGGGGGCCGAAAGCGGCGCTCGAACCGGCGGCGCCGCGGCACCGCACGGACGCCTGTTACAAAGCGTGACCACCGGTCACTCTGCGTCGTAAATAGGTAACCGTGCCATAACGGCGTTCCAGGGTCCATGCCCGACACGCCGGGCAACTCGGCAAGGTTGTGGCAGGCTGCACCCGGGCAGGCCACACTCGACTAGCGGAAGCAGCGACGCACGTGACGTCGGCAGGCACCACCCGGGAGGTCCCCATGCCCGAACTGCGTGTCGTGGCCGTCTCCAACGACGGCACACGACTGGTGCTGAAGGCTGCTGACAGCACGGAGTACACGCTTCCGATCGACGAGCGGCTGCGCGCCGCCGTGCGCAACGACCGCGCACGGCTCGGTCAGATCGAGATCGAGGTGGAGAGCCACCTCCGCCCCCGTGACATCCAGGCGCGGATACGTGCCGGTGCCTCCGCTGAGGAGGTCGCCCAGCTCGCCGGCATCCCCGTCGACCGCGTGCGTCGCTTCGAGGGCCCCGTGCTCGCGGAGCGCGCGTTCATGGCGGAGCGGGCCCGCAAGACCCCGGTGCGCAGGCCCGGGGAGAACACCGGGCCGCAGCTCGGCGAGGCGGTGCAGGAGCGGCTCCTGCTGCGCGGCGCCGAGAAGGACACCGTGCAGTGGGACTCCTGGCGCCGTGACGACGGCACCTGGGAGGTGCTGCTCGTCTACCGGGTGGCGGGCGAGGTCCACACGGCGAGCTGGACGTACGACCCCCCCAGGCGGCTCGTCCAGGCCGTGGACGACGAGGCGCGCTCGCTGATCGGCGAGACGGACGACACGATCGCCGCCGCGCCGGAGCCCAGCTTCCCCTTCGTGCCGCGCATCGCCCGGCTGCCGCGGGACAGGCCGCTGGACCGCGCCCTGGACCGCCAGCTCGAACGCCAGGCGGAACGGCCCACTCCAGCTGCCGAGCCGGAGGAGGAGCGGGATTCGCTCACGAGCCTCCTGGAGGCCGTGCCGAGCTTCCGTGGCGACATGGTCGTTCCGGACCGGAGCCCCGAGCCGACCTCGACCGAGCCCTCCGACGAGCCCGAGGCGGAGGATCCGCCGGCTCCGGCGGCCTCGGCCGGCGCGGGCGCGGCGTACGCCGACGTACTGATGCCCCGTGCGGTCTCGGGCCACCGCGACCGTCTGACGGGCACCACGGACCGTCAGGCCGAGGCGGACGGCGTCCGCCCGGGCCGCCGCGCGGCGGTCCCGAGCTGGGACGAGATCGTCTTTGGCACGCGAAGGAAGAAGCAGGACTGACGCTGTACGGAGAGGGGGCTCGCGCCGACCGGGCGCGGGCCCCCTTTCTCGTGCGGTGGCTACGGGTTCGGGCCCGTCGCGACCGGGCGGGTGGGGTCGTTGGACCACTCCGACCAGGAACCGGCGTAGAGGGCGGCCGGGATGCCGGCGATCGCCAGGGCCAGGACCTCGTGCGCGCCGGAGACGCCCGAGCCGCAGTAGACGCCCACGGCCTCGTCCGCGCCGGCGGCGGCGCCCGCGCCGAGCTTGGAGAAGCGCGCCGCCAGCGCCTCCGCGGGCAGGAAGCGACCCTCCTCGTCCACGTTCTCCGTCGTCGGGGCCGACACCGCGCCCGGGATGTGGCCGCCGACCGGGTCGATGGGCTCCACGTCGCCCCGGTAGCGCTCCGCCGCCCTCGCGTCGAGGAGCAGGCCGGAGCGGGCCAGGGCCGCGGCGCCGTCCGCGTCGAGCAGACCGACGGCGCCCGGCTCCGGCGCGAAGTCGCCCGGCTCGGGGCTCGGGGTCTCCTTCGACAGTCCGTGGCCCGCCGCCGTCCACGCCGCGAGCCC
Source organism: Streptomyces sp. NPDC046712 (assembly GCF_040645695.1). Taxonomy (NCBI): domain Bacteria; kingdom Bacillati; phylum Actinomycetota; class Actinomycetes; order Kitasatosporales; family Streptomycetaceae; genus Streptomyces; species Streptomyces sp. NPDC046712. The sequence continues at coordinate 25,896 of NZ_JBEYYW010000023.1, forward strand.
GCCGTCCAGGACCCGTACGTCCCCGTGTCCCGTCCAGCGCAGCAGCCACCAGGCGCGGGCCGCGCCCCAGCCGAGCCAGTCGTCGTAGACGACGACGGGCGTGCCGGCCGAGACGCCCGCACGGCGCATCGCCGCTCCGAAGGCAGCCACGTCCGGCAGCGGGTGGCGCCCGCCGGTGCCGGGCGGACCGGCCAGTTCCGTGTCCAGGTCCACGTAGACCGCGCCCGGGAGGTGCCCGGCCTCGTACGCCGGCTGCCCGGGCGGGCCACCGAGCTGCCAGCGGACGTCCAGCAGTACCGGGGGCCTGGCCCCGGCCGACTCGCTCACGAGTTCGCTTGCGGTGATGATGGGCTTCATGGGTGCCATCCTCGCGCAGCACGCGCTGCCCTGGACCACACCGTGACTCCGGCGCAGCGGACGGCACCGTACGACGGCAGGGAAACCGGACCGGCGATCCAGGCATCCTCGCGCGGTATCGCGCCAAAGAACGGCGCGGCCCGACGCGCGGCGCGCCCCGTGGTGCAAGCATCTGCACGGGGGCGCGCGCCCCAGGCGCGCGTACGACAGGGGAACGGCGGGCAGTAATCCGCTGCGGACCCCGGGGCCCGGCTCCACCGCCCGTACGCGCACGTGCGCACGGCTTGTCCCCCCGTACGGCCACGACGATGGTCCGAGGAGAGAGTGACGATGACCGAGGCGAGTCGGCGCACACCCGGTACACCCTGTTGGGTGAGCTTGATGGTGCACGGGCTTGACGCGACACAGGAGTTCTACGGCGCGCTCTTCGGCTGGGAGTTCGTTCCCGGGCCGCAGCAGCTCGGCCCGTACGTCCGCGCGCTGCTCGACGGCAAGGAAGTGGCGGGGATCGGCCAGCTGCCGCCCGACCGGCATCTGCCGGTCGCCTGGACGACGTACCTGGCCACGGACGACGCCGACGAGACGGCGGAGACCATCCGCTGCTGCGGCGGAACGGTCGCCGTCGGCCCGATCGACGCCGGCGAGGCCGGACGGATGGCGATCTGCTCGGACCCGACGGGCGCCGTGTTCGGTGTCTGGCAGGCCGAGGCGCACCACGGCATCGCGGCTGCGGGACCGCCCGGGACGCCGGTCTGGAACGAGCTCCTGACGTACGAGACATCGGCGGTCGCCAAGTTCTACCGGACGGTGTTCGGGTACGAGGTCGAGCCGGGCGTCTCGGCCGACTTCGACGATGTGACCCTCCACCTGGAGGGCCGCCCGGTGGCGTCCCTGCACGGTGTCGGTACGGCGCTGCCGCGTGACCGGGGCGCGCACTGGATGACGTACTTCGAGGTCGCCGACACGGACGCGGCCGCCCGCCTGGTCACCGAGCTGGGCGGCCTGGTCGTGCGGCCGCCCTGGGACGGCACCGAGGGCCGGCTCGCCCTGGTCGCGGACCCCGAGGGCGCGGTCTTCACCATCGTCCGCTCGGCGGGCACCTGAGCGGCCCGGGGGCGTTGAGGCTGGTGGTGTTCGGGCCGTGGGTGTTCGGGCCGGGGACGTTCGCGCCCCCGGCCCCCGGGGTCAGCTCCGGCCGCTGCGGGCCAGGCTGCGGCGGAGCCGGGAGGCGGCCCCCCGCCGGTCGCCGCCGGGGAGTCCGAGCTCGGTGAGCCGCTCCCGGTCGAAGTACCGCGCCGTGCCGCCGTCGCTCTGGTGCGCCGTGAGGAACCGGGCCGTCTCCTCGCGCATCAGGGGGTGGAGCGTCGGCTGCATGCAGTAGCCCACGGCGCGCACGAGCGGCAGCAGGGTCTCGGGTGCCGCGCCGGGCACGGCGGGACCCTCGCCCGACTCCAGGTCCGGCACGACGTGGTCCACGACGGTCAGCGGCACACGGTTGCTGTTCTCGTACGGCTTGAGCCGCTCCAGGACCGTGTCGGTGCCCACCCGGGCGATGGGGACGTCGTAGTAGACGGAGGCGGTGAGCATCGCGGTCGAGAAGCAGCCGACGACGAGCCGCGGGCGGCAGCGCTCGTAGAAGGTCTCGGCGAGCAGCGGACCGTCCAGGACGGTGAGGCGTACGCCGGACTCCTCGGCCGCGTCGTGCAGGGCCGTCGAGTAGCGGGCGGGTGCGGTCGGGTGCGGCTTGAAGATCACCGACGTGTGTCCGGCCGCGGCGGCGCCGCGGAGCATCCGGATGTGCAGCTCCTCCTCCTCGTCTGCGCTGAGGATGCCGAGGGCGGCGAGGTACTGGCCGAGGAGCAGCGCGGTGGGCTCGGCCGCGACCGCTTCCGTCACCTGCCGGTCGCCTTCGGCCGCCTCGGCGATCTCCGCCAGCACCGCGCGGAACGCGGCGTCGGGCACGAGCTCGGGCTCGACGCCGTACTCGGCGAGCAGCAGCGGTCGCAGCCCCGGCACCAGGTCGAGGTGGAGCAGCCGTCGGATGCGGCAGGCGATCGACTGCGGCAGCTCGTCGCGCGTCGGGCCGTAGCTCATGAGTCCGTCGGCGTACAGCTGCACGGAGCTCTCGGCGAAGAGGGCGGCGAGGGCCTTGGCGGGATTGACCTGGATGGACTCGACGATCAGCTCGACCGGGGCGTCACCGAGGCCCCACGCCGTGCGGAACACCCGCTGCCAGAGCGGCGCCTCCTCGGGGCGGGGGGCCCAGGAGCTGGGGTGGTGCGGGTGGATGGCCTCGTTCCAGTCGATCGTCTCGTCGAACCGGGCGGCGATCCGGTCGTAGCCGGTCATCGCGTCGAGCCTGAGCGCCGTCTCCGGGATCTCGGCGTTGTTGGACACGAGCAGGATCCGCCGGGCGTCCTCGCGGGCACCGAACCGGCCGGAGTCGAGCGCCGCCGCCAGCGTGGCCGCGCCGTACAGCGTCGACACCTGGAAGATCTGGGTACGCGGTTGCGCGTTCATGGGTCAGGCGGTCCTTCCGGTGGCGCGCAGGCTCCGGAGCAGCGTGCTGCGGGCGCTGTCCATCGTCGCCAGGGTCTCGTCGAGCACCTGCTGCGGCATGCGGCGCAGGGCGTCGGTCACGTTCTGCTTCAGCCGCTTGGTCACGGCCGGTTCGTACTGGTCGGCCTTGCCCATGTGGAAGGCGATCATGGCGCAGTAGGTGCGCACCGCCTTCGGCAGAAAGCGATCGGCCTCGGGGTCTTTCGACACCTCTTCGAGAAGGAGGTCGTACGAGGGAATGAAGTCCAATTGGCGATTGTCGGTGATCTGCGTGAGGGACGTCGTGACACCGCGTCGGTAGAACACTCCGTGCAGGCTGAGAGCCGCATAGGTCGCGGCTTTCAGATGGAGACGCCAGATCCAGAGCCGGTCCTCGGCGGTGCGCAATTTCGTCTCGAATCGCGAGGCGCCGTCCTCGAAGAGACGTGCGCTGTAGATGCCGAAGGGGACGAAGGGATAGTCCACCATCGTCACCATGCTGGCCGGTGCGATTCCGTCGCGCGGATTCATCACGGTGTCGCGCTGTTTGGCGGGGGCGTAGCGGATGCTGCGGGAGTGGCCGGTCGACTGCACGTGGTCGGTGCGGGCGAAGTCGCAGCCCAGCGTCTCGATACCGCGGACCATGGCGCTCAGATGGCCGGGGGCGTACCAGTCGTCGCCGTCGAGGAAGGTGACATAGTCCCCGGTCGCCGCGTCCAGGCCGGTGTTGCGGGCCTGCGCCACGCCCAGGTTCGTCTCGTGGCGGATCACGGTGGCGTTCGGAACGCGGCTCTTCCAACGGTCCAGCACGTACGGCGTCTCGTCCGTGGAGCAGTCGTCGATCAGCAGGAACTCGAAGTCCGGGTCCGCGTTGTTCGCAAGGCTGCGCATGGTGTCGGGGGCATAGATCCCGACATTGTGGAACGGCACGATGACGGACAGTTTCGGCACACGGAATCCCAACACTCAAACAGACAGACAATCAGTCGATCACGCGGGCGATCGCGCTCATGACGTTCGCGCGGACAAACGCCGGCCAGGCGGGCAGCGTATCCGTCGTCATTTCCCGTCGGACGAGCCCGATGTGCACTCCAGATGAACTCTTGCCGTCCTACGGAGAAACCGGTTCCGGTATCCGATGGCGAGCAGGGCGAGGAGCGCGACGGCGGCGATCGCACCGCCGAGTCGCAGGCCCGGGGGCCGGTACGAGCAACTGACCGAGGTCGCCTTGCCGTCGAGCGAGACGGCCAGGAGGCCCAGATACCGCTGGGCGTGGGCCGGGGACGCATCGCCCGCCGCGCAGCTCCAGCCGGAGATCCGTGGCGCGGCGATGACGGCGGTTCCGGTGCTGCCCGCCGGGAGTTCGGCGGTGAGGGTGTGGCCGGAGACATGCACGGCGGTGGCCCCCCTCGCCGTCAACTGCCGCACGGCCGCGTCGAGTCGCTCCTGGACGAGGCAGCCGACGGGCTGCCGGGGCAGCTTCGGGGCTCCCCGTTCGCCGCGCAGATCGATCCGCACCGAGCCGGAGGCAGGGACGGTGCCGAGCGGCTGCATGGGGCCGCGCACGGCCGGAAGTTTGCCGTGGAAGGAGACGGGAGCCCCTCCGCCGAGCGCCGCGGTGCCCTGGTACTCGGGTGCCCAGAACCAGACCTGGGCGTTCGCGGGGCAGGAGGCCGTCAGCGTGGTGGCGTTCCCGGGCCCGTCCGTACGCCGGAGTTCGGGCCCGTCCGTACGCCGGAGTTCGGGCCCGTCCGGGCCCCCGCGCGCGGTCGGCACCTCGTAGACCTGGGAGCCGAGCAGCAACTCCTGGTTGGCGAAGGCGGAGTCGCCGAATCGGGTCCCACGGGCGGGCAGCCGGACGTCCGGGCGGACGGTGACGAGCGGGGGCACGGCGGTGTCGGTGGTGGTGATCGCCGCCTCGGGCAGCGCGTCCGTGCGTACGGGCGCCGAGGGCGTCGAACGCATCCGGGTGCCGATCGAGAAGATCGCGTCGGTCACGGGATTGTCCAGGCTGACCGGGTGGCGCCCCTTGGCGTAGAAACCGAAGCCGAGGGAGGACAGCGTGCGGGAGTAGACCTCGGAGGTCAGGCTCGAGTAGTAGTCGGCGCCCTGTCCGCCGACCAGCAGGGGGTCGTTGCCGCCCGGCACCTCGCCCGGGTCCGTACGGTGCTGCGGCCAGGCGTCCGCGCGAGCGGTGGCCCGGGACATGTCGTCCTGCCAGGGGCCGACCCGCGGAGCCCAGGAGACCTGGCTCAGCTGTTTCTCCTCGATCCTGCCGCCCGTGATCGCGGTCTCGCCCGCTTGGGCCAGGACGAGGAGCACGACGGCCAAGGCGGGCAGGACCCGGGCACCGACGGCATACCGCCGGGCGATCAGAACGGCCGCGGCGGCGAGCGCGGCGAGGATCAGGGCGGCGGCGAAGGCGGGGTAGGTCCAGCGGTCGACGACGGCGCTCCCCCGGGCCGCGAAGGCCATCGCGGCGAGGAGCGCCACGGCGCCGAGGAGCGCGGCCGGCCCGGGCAGCCCGCGAGCGGTGGAGATCCAGGCGGCGATCAGCAACAGCCCGCAGAGCACGAAGGTCTGACGGTACGGGATGCCGTTGGGCGAGGCGCCCGCGTGCCAGAGCAGATGGGTGGGCCCCCACTGCATGGAGAGCGCCACCAGGCAGATCGCGGCCGTCCAGGCGATACGTACCCGGGGGGCCACGGTGCGGTTGAACGGCAGGGTCAGCGCCAGCGCGAGCGCCGGCGTGCCGATGAAGAGGGCGGGGCTGGCGACGCTCGCCGTGGCGGGCAGCACCCGGGCGAACACCTCCGTCCAGGCGACGGCGGTGAAGGTCACCTCGGGGGTCGGGTCCGCGACCCGGGTGGCCAGGAAGATCACCAGGACGAGCGGTGCCGCGAGGGCGACGCCGACGAGGACGGCCCGGGCCGCGCGCACCAGCCCGGCCAGGCGTCGACGGCCGGTGTCGTCGGCCGTGAGCAGCCGGACGGCCAGCACGAGGGCCGCGCCGACGGTCGCCATGTACGCGGTGTAGAAGTTGGCGAACCAGGCCAGGGCCACGATCAGCGGACCGAGGACCGGGCGGCGCCCGGCCCTGGCCCACTCCCCCACCAGACACAGGAGCGGGAAGGCCAGCAGTCCGTCGAGCCACATCGGGACGGTGGCCGCGTAGTTCAGGGTCCAGCCGCACAGCGCGTACGCCGCTCCCAGGACGGCGGCCACCGGCCAGGGGCCGCGGCGCAGCCTCAGAAGCAGCACCGCCATCGCGCCACCGGCGGCGGCGATCTTGGCGGCGGTGATCACGTAGAGGGCGAGTTCGATCCGGTCGGCCGGGAAGAGCACGACCATCAGGTCGAAGGGGCTGCTCAGATACGTGCCGTAGTCGCCGAGGAAGTTCGACCCGAAGCCCGTGCTCCAGTTGAGGAAGAGGTCGCCGTCCGCCTCGCCGAGCAGGAGCTTCCGCCAATAGGCGTGGTACGGCAGGTACTGCTGGCCGAGGTCGACGGTGTTGCGGGTCGTGGGCCCGAACGGATGGGTGCCGGCCAGCAGCCCGCCGAGACAGAAGACGAGGCAGGTCAGGAGGGCGGCAGCGACGGCCGCCCGTACGCGGATGCTGCGCCGGGCCCGAGGGATCAGGCGCGTCGGACGGGCCGGGCCCTCCGTGCCGTCCACCGCGCCGGGCCGCTCGCTCCCGCGCTCGGTCCGCGCGCCCTCGGCCTTGTCGGGCACGGTCTCGGCAGCAGGCGGCACGGGTCCTCCGGGGTGTGTCGTGCGGCGCGCGGATGCGCGGGGCCCATTACCGCCGAGCCGGGCGTCCCGAATCCGATCAGCAGAAGGTCTCCGGGCGCATCGCAGGTGAACACGAGGTGCTGTGCGGAGCCGCGAGGGGCTCCGCGGGTCCCGAAGGTGCTGCGCGAAGCCGCGAGGTGCCGTCCGGACCCAGGTAGCCGTCGTGCGCCAGTATCCCCCACTTGCCTTTATCCCGCGTCTGCAATTATTGTCGAAGCACGCAAGAACCCCCTGCAATCATTCTGGAAGGTGCTTCGCCATGCCTCTCGCGCTCCTGGCCCTGGCCATCGGGGCCTTCGGGATCGGCACGACCGAGTTCGTGATCATGGGTGTGCTGCCCCAGGTCGCCGGCGACTTCGGTGTCTCGATCCCCACCGCCGGCTGGCTGGTGACCGGCTATGCCCTCGGCGTCGTCTTCGGAGCCCCGCTCCTGACCGTGCTCGGCACCCGGGTGTCCCGCAAGAAGATGCTCATGTTCCTCATGGGCCTGTTCATCGTGGGCAACGCGCTCTCCGCCTTCGCGCCCAGCTTCGGTGTCATGCTGATCGGCCGGGTCGTCGCCTCGCTCGCCCACGGCGCCTTCTTCGGCATCGGCGCAGTCGTCGCCGCGGACCTGGTTGCCCCCGAGAAGAAGGCGTCGGCGATCTCCCTGATGTTCATGGGGCTGACCGTCGCCAACATCGTCGGCGTCCCCGGCGGCACCTCCATCGGCCAGGCCTTCGGCTGGCGGGTCACCTTCGTCGCCGTCGCCGCCCTCGGCGTGCTCGGCCTCCTCGGCGTCGCCAAGCTCGTGCCCGCCCAGGGCCGTCCCGAGACCGCGCACGTCCGCGCCGAGTTCGCCGCGTTCAAGAACGTCCAGGTCTGGCTCGCCATGGCGATGACCGTCCTCGGCTACGGCGGCGTCTTCGCGGCCATCACGTACATCACCCCGATGATGACCGAGGTCGCCGGCTACACCGAAGGCGCCGTGACCTGGCTGCTCGTCCTCTTCGGCATCGGCATGTTCCTCGGCAACATCCTCGGCGGCAGGTTCGCCGACCGCGCCCTGATGCCGCTGCTCTTCACCAGCCTGGGCGCCCTGGCCCTGGCCCTGCTGGTCTTCACGGCGACCGCGCACAACAAGGTGCTCGCCGCGATCACCCTCACCCTGATCGGCGCACTCGGCTTCGCCACCGTGCCGCCGCTGCAGAAGTGGGTTCTCGACCAGGCCTCCGCCGCCCCCACCATGGCCTCGGCCGCCAACATCGGCGCCTTCAACCTCGGCAACGCGCTCGCCTCGTGGCTCGGCGGCGTCGTCATCGCGGCCGGTCTCGGCTACACCGCCCCGAACTGGGCCGGCGCGATCCTCACCGCCACCGCCCTGCTCCTGGCCTTCCTGGCCGCATTCCTCGACCGGCGCACCAAGGCCCGTTCACGGGTCGTGGCGACGGGCACCGCTCCGGCGCCGGCATCCGCCGTCGCCGCCCGCCACTGACCCCCGTACCCCCACCTCCTCCTCACCCCCACGAAGGAAACCAGCACCGTGAGCACCACCACCCCCACCGCCGTCACCCCGCTGACCACCCAGGACGCCGAGATCCTGCTCACCGCCGCCCGCCGCGCCGCCGAGGCGGCCGGAGTGACCGTCAGCGTCACCGTCCTGGACGCGGGTGGCCACCTGCTCGCCTTCCGCCGGGACGACCGCGCCGTTCTCGTCTCGGGCGAGACCAGCACCCGCAAGGCGTACACCGCCCTCCAGCTGAACGCCCCCACCGCCGACCTCGTCGACCTGGTCAAGCCGGACGGCCCGTTCCACAGCCTTACCACGGCCCTGGACCGACCGCTCCTCTTCATCGCCGGCGGGCTTCCGGTCCACCGCGACGGCCGACTCATCGGCGCCATCGGGGTCGGCGGCGGCGCCCCGGAGCAGGACCACGCGTTCGCGACCACGGCCGTCACGGCCCTCGCCTGAACCGCCGGGAACCGGTCGGGCCCTGAGCCCGCCGGCAACCCGTCCGTCAGGCCGGCGTGACCGGCAGGACGTCGGGAGACAGGGCCGCGGCTCGCGCCGTCGCCGCCGTCATACGGCGGCGGTGGTGGCGACGGCAGAGCACCTCGTAGCCGATCTCGTCGTCGACGTTCACATCACCGACCACGACCTGCGCACCCTCGACGACCATCTCGCCGCCGAGGGTGCGCGCGTTGTGCGTTGCCCGCGCTCCGCACCAGCACAGGGCCTCGACCTGAAGGACCTCGACCCGGTCGGCGAGTTCCACGAGCCGCTGCGAGCCGGGGAACAGCTTCGAGCGGAAGTCCGTCGTGATGCCGAAGGCGAAGACGTCGAGCTCGAGGTCGTCCACGACCCGGGCGAGCTGGTCGATCTGCTCCGGCGAGAGGAACTGGGCCTCGTCCGCGATGACGTAGTCGCAGCGGCCGCCCTTGGAGAGATGGCCGACGAGGTACGCGTAGAAGTCGAAGCCCTCCGCCGCCTCCACCGCGTCGGTGACCAGGCCGAGGCGGGAGGAGAGCTTGCCCTCCCCCGCGCGGTCGTCCCGCGTGAAGATCATGCCCTGGAGTCCGCGGGCGGACCGGTTGTGTTCGATCTGAAGAGCGAGGGTGCTCTTTCCGCAGTCCATCGTTCCGGAGAAGAACACCAGCTCGGGCATGGCAGGTCGAGGACCTTTCAGGTCGTGGAAGGGAAGGGGCGGACGAGGTCGGTCAGGAACGGACTTCGAGGAGCGGCACCAGCTGCTCCGCGGGAGTCATCGATCCGTGCACGCCGACCATCGCCGACTCGTGGGGTTCGTTGACGGAGGCGGTGATGACGACATCGTCGTGGGCCGCGGCGACGACATCGCCGATCCGGCCGTACACCCGCTCGTCGACCTCGTCGCCGAACCAGCCGAGCGCGATGGCCTCGTCCCGGCTCGCCACCCAGAACTGCTCACCGAGCACCTCGCGCCAGCACGTCAGCACATCGGCCTCGGCTCCCGGAACGGCGTAGACATGGCGGGCGCGACCCTCGCCGCCGAGGAGGGCGACGCCGGCGCGCAGCTCCCAGTCCTCGTCGAAGTCGATCCGGTGCTGGTCGTCGAAGGGGATGTCGACCATGCCGTGGTCGGCCGTGACATACAGGGCCGAGCGGGGCGGCAGCTGCTCGGCGAGGCGCTGGACGAGCCGGTCGACGAACATCAGCTGGCCGCGCCAGGCGTCGGAGTCGATGCCGAAGCGGTGTCCGGCCCCGTCGAGCTCGCTGTAGTACGTGTAGACGAGCGAGCGGTCGCCGCCGGCGAGCTGCTCGGCGGCGAAGTCCATGCGCTCCTCGCCGGAGAGCCGACCGTGAAACGTTCCGCCACTCAGCGCGATCTTGGTGAGCGGGGTGTCCTGGAAGATCGGCGAGGAGACCTGGGCGGTGTGGATCCCGGCCTCGTGGGCGAGCTGGAAGACGGTGGGGTACGGCTGCCAGACGTGCGGCGAGGTCCACGGCTTCCAGCGGAGCTGGTTCATGAGCTCGCCGGTCTCGGGGTTGCGGACGGTGTAGCCGGGCAGTCCGTGCGTGCCGGGGAACCGTCCCGTGCCGACCGAGGCGAGCGAGGTCGCCGTGGTGGCGGGAAAACCGGCGGTGATCGGGCGTCCCGTGCCGCCGCGCGAGGAGGCGAGGAGGGAGGTCAGGTACGGGGCCTCGTCCGGGTGGCTCTTGATCTGCTCCCAGCCGAGCCCGTCGATCAGAAAGACGCAGTTCCGGTCGGCCGGGGTGAGTTCGGCGATCCGGGCGTCGAAACCGGGCGTGCCCAGTCCGGCGACGAGCGTGGGGAGGAGATCGGCCAGCGAGCCGGAGCGGTACTCGGGCACGGGCGCGGTGTCGAGGGCGAGCGGCACGGGGTCGTCGGGCCAGCCGGAAGTCACGGCGGTGGGCTGGGCCATCAGCGCGTCGCCGCGGTGGCTTCGGAGAGCGACTGGGCGAAGGCGAGGGTCTGGCGGACGGTGTCCGGGCCGTCGCCGGCGTCGCTGACGCGGAGGCTGAGGTCGTCGGCGGTGGCGTTGCCGGTGTAGCCGTGGTCGGCGTCGCAGTTGGGGTCGCCGCAGGCGGCGGGCTCCAGGTCGATCCGGGAGACGGCGCCCCAGCCGATGGTGAGGACGACCTCACGGGGCAGGGTGCCGGGCGTGTACGACTCCGGATTGGCGACGACGCGGCTGACGACCACGGAGGAGATCCGGTCGAGCTTGACCGACTCGGTGGAGGTGGTGGCGTACGGCGTCGGCGAGCTGGTGTCGGCGTTCTGCTCGTCGGTGTGGCTGACGATGAAACGGTTGGCCGTCAGGACGAGGACCGTGACATGGCGGCGCACCTCGTTGGAGTCGAAGGTGGTCTCCTGGTGCACCAGGTACGACGCGATCGCCTCGCCACCGACGGCGGCCTCCACCGCCTCGGCCACGAGGGCCGGGTAGTAGCCGCTGCGCTCGATCGCCGCGCGCAGCCCCTGGGTCGTCGTACCGGTCTTCGCCATGGACTCCATCCTAATCCGTCGGAAGGGGCGCTTCGGGACGCTCCGTGGCGGGCGCTCAGTAGCTGGGAAGGCGGCGCGGGCCGAGGTCCGTGCGGGGCGGGGGCGGGGCGAGACGGACGGTGGCGCCCAGCACGGAGAGGCCGTACGGGGCGACGACGACGGGCTCCAGGGCGATGGCGACGACCTCGGGGTGGTCGTCGACGAGCCGGGAGACACGCAGCAGCAGTTCCTCCAGGGCCGGGGTGTCGACGGGGGCGGAGCCGCGCCAGCCGAAGAGGAGCGGGGCGGTGCGGATCGACCGTACGAGTTCGGCGGCGTCCCGGTCGGTGGCCGGGACGAGCCGGTGGGACATGTCGCCGAGCAGCTCGGAGGGGGCCCCGGCGAGCCCGAAGGAGAGCACGGCGCCGACGGCCGGGTCGATGGCGGACCGCACGACGGTGTCCACGCCGCGCGGCACCATGGCCTGGACGACGGGCTGGAGCTCGGCGGGCTTGCCGAGGGTCTCGGTCAATTCGGCGTACGCGGTCCGGAGTTGCTCCTCGGTGGCCAGATCGAGCCGTACGCCTCCGAGGTCGGGGCGGTGGCGCAGGTGGGGGGCGGTCGTCTTCAGGGCGACGGGGTAGCCGAGGCGTGCGGCGGCCAGGACGGCGGCGTCGGGGGTGGGCGCGGGGAGGGTGGGCAGCACGGCGATCCCGTACCGCCCGAGCAACTCGCTCGCCGCGTCGATGTCGAGGGTCACGCCCCGGTCGTCCGCGTCCTCCCCGAGCACCCGCTCGATCAGCGCGGCGGCCCCGCCCTCGTCGATGTCCTCGTATTCCGGCACGCGCCCCGGCTCGGCGGCCTGCCGCCGCCACTCCCCGTACCGCACGGCCTCGGCCAGCGCCCGCACGGCCCGCTCGGCGGCTGGATAGGCGGGGATGGCTCCGAGGGCCGGCGCACTCCCGCCACCGGGAGCGGCGCCGTCGCCGACCACACTGCCGGGTGTGTCGGATGCGCCGGGTGTGTCGACGCCAGAAGTGTCCCCGGGGGCGGCAGGGGTGGCGGCCGACGGCACGGGCGCGGAACTGTCGGGCAGCCGTGAGCCGCCTGCCGCAGGGGTGGTGGCCCCCGGGCCGCGCCCCGGCACCCAGCCGTCGGAGGGGGTGGACGGGTCAGCCGACGGCCGGCCGGGGCCGGCAGGCGACCCGCCACCCGTCGCGCGGGCAGCTTCCGCGCCGGCGGCCGTGGCGTCCGTTCCCGGCGAGGCCGGAGCGGTGGCCCCCTGACGGGTCGACGTCCCCGCGTCGGCGGCACCCGCGCCCGCGCCCCGCGCAGTGGGTCTCGTACTCGTCGCCGCCGAGAGGGCTTCCGCCAGGCCGCCCATCTCCACGTGGACGACGACCACCGGCTTCGCAGGGGCCGGGGCCGAGGCGACCGCGTCGCGGAGGGAGGCCGCGAGGACCTCGCCGTCGCCGGACTCGACGGCGCCGTTCTCGCCGACCCACGGGATCGCCGTCACCACGACCGCGTCACAGGCGTCGTCCACCAGCGCGGCCGCCAGCGCGGCGCGGAAGTCCGCCGGGCTCGCCCCCGTCGTCAGGTCGATCGGGCGCAGCGGACGCAGCCCTTCCGTCAGACAGGCGTCGTACGTCAGCAGCCCGAGCGACTCGGAGTTGCCGAGGATCGCCACCCGCGGCCCGGCCGGCAGCGGCTGGCCCGCGAGGAGCAGGCCCGCGTCGACGAGTTCGGTGACCGTGTCGACGCGGATGACCCCGGCCTGCCGGAGCAGCGCGGAGACGGTGGCGTGCGGAATCCGCGTGACCGGTACCCGGTGTCCCGGCGGCGCGCTCCCGCTGTGCCGGGCGCCCTTGACCACCACCACCGGCTTGACCGCCGCCGTCCGCCGGGCCAGCCGGGTGAACTTCCGGGGGTTCCCGATCGACTCCAGGTACAGCAGGACGACGTCGGTCGCGGGGTCGTCGTACCAGTGCTGAAGGAAATCGTTTCCCGAGACGTCCGCCCGGTTGCCCGCGGAGATGAAGGAGGAGAGGCCGGCGCCCCGGCGGTGCAGTCCGGCGAGCAGCGCGATGCCGATCGCGCCCGACTGGGTGAAGAGTCCGATCCGCCCGTCGGCCGGCATCTGCGGCGCGAGCGAGGCGTTCAGCCGGACGTCGGCCGAGGTGTTGATGATCCCGAAGGCGTTGGGGCCGATGATCCGCATCCCGTACGAGCGGGCCTGCCGCACCAGTTCGCGCTGCCGCTCCCGCCCTTCCGGGCCGCTCTCCGCGTACCCCGCCGAGAGCACGACGAGACCCTGCACCCCGTGCTCGCCGCAGTCGGCGACCGCCTCCGGCACCCGCTCGGCGGGCACCGCCACGATCGCCAGGTCGACCGGTTCGCCGATGTCCCCGACGGAGCGGAAGGCTGCCACCCCGTCGAGCGTGACGGCTTCCTCCCCCAGCGCGCGGTTCACGGCGTACGTACGACCGGTGAACCCGGAGCCCAGCAGGTTACGCAGGACCGTCCGGCCGACCCCGCCCGGCGCACGTCCGGCCCCGATGACGGCGACCGCGCCTGGCGCGAGGAGGCGCTGCACCGAGCGCGCCTCGGCCCGCTGCTCACGGGCGCGCTGCACGGCGAGCGAGCGGTCGGTGGGCTCCAGGTCGAGGTGCAGCCGCACGGAGCCGTCCTCGAAGCTGCGCTTCTGGGTGTACCCCGCGTCCGTGAAGACCTTGATCATCTTAGTGTTGGCCGGCAGCACCTCCGCCGCGAACCGTCTGATGTCCCGCTCCCGCGCCACCGCCGCGATGTGCTCGAGCAGCGCGGAGGCCACGCCCCTTCCCTGGTGCGCGTCCTGGACCAGGAAGGCGACCTCGGCCTCGTCGGCGGGCGCCGACGCGGGCAGCCCCTGGTCGTTGATCCGGTCGTACCGCACGGTGGCGATGAACTCCCCGCCGACGGTCGCCGCGAGTCCCACCCTGTCCACGAAGTCGTGGTGGGTGAAGCGGTGCACGTCCTTGGCGGAGAGCCGCGGGTAGGGCGCGAAGAAGCGGTAGTACTTCGACTCGTCCGAGACCTGCTCGTAGAAGCTGACGAGCCGGTCGGCGTCGTCGACGGTGATGGGCCTGATGCGCGCGGTACCGCCGTCACGGAGGACCACATCCGCTTCCCAGTGGTCGGGGTAGGCGTGTTCCGGGTGTTCCGGCTGTTCCGACGCGCTCTGCATGGGGCAAGCGTACGGCCGGGATACGACAGTGGCACCGGTCGCGCGGCGCTTGTGCGCCATGCAAGGTAGGGAGCACCGATCGGCCCCCGCCGCAGGGCCGGAGGTCGGCTACGAGCACCCCGCCACCCGTGAGAGACTGGTCTAGACAACCCGCTTGAGACTTGAAGGGCAACACCATGGCTGAGCGCCGCGTCAACGTCGGCTGGGCCGAGGGCCTGCACGCCCGCCCCGCCTCCATCTTCGTCCGTGCCGCCACGGCCTCCGGCGTCCCCGTGACGATCGCCAAGGCCGATGGCAACCCGGTGAACGCCGCGTCGATGCTCGCGGTGCTCGGCCTGGGCGCGCAGGGCGGCGAGGAGATCGTGCTCGCTTCGGACGCCGACGGCGCCGAGGCCGCTCTGGACCGTCTGGCGAAGCTGGTTGCCGAGGGGCTCGAGGAGCTTCCCGAGACCGTCTGACCGAATTCCGACAGGACTTCCGAGGGAGCCGCACACGCCGAAATGACGGCGGGTGCGGCTCCATTGTTTTACCTCGCGGACCGCTCCGCCGATTTCTCGGGAATTCAGGCAGCGCAAAAGAGGCCCGCCGAATTCTCATTCTTTGTATACGGCCCGCATGTTAATTGCGGACGCTCGCGGTGTTTACGACGTGTTGCGAAGCCCTCACACGTCCGCGCTCCGACCGCTTCAGCCGGTGCTGCGCCAGGGAGCGCTCCGCGTGCAGCGCGGTCAGGGCTCGGGCCCGTTCGGCGTCGCCGCGCGCCACCGCGTCCACGATCGCCCCGTGCTCGGCCCATGCCTCGACGGGCTGGGCGGCTGGCTCGACCGCGTACATCCAGGCGATCTTGTGCCGCAGCTGGGTGAGCAGCGCCGTGAGTGCCGGGCTGCCGGAGGCCTGCGCAAGCGTCTCGTGGAACCAGCCGCCGAGCGAGCGCAGATCCTCGCCCTGGCCGCGCCTGGCCCGTTCCTGCCCCAGCCTGACCAGGCCGCGCAGCACCTTGAGGTGGGCCTCGGTGCGGCGCTGGGCGGCGCGGGCGGCGCCGAGCGGCTCGAGCAGGGCCCGTACGTCGAGCAGGTCCGCCGCCTCCTGCTCGGTGGGCTCGGCGACATGGGCGCCCGCGTGGCGGCGGGTGATCACGAAGCCCTCGGACTCCAGGGTGCGCAGGGCCTCGCGGACCGGGACGCGGGAGACTCCGTAGCGGCGGGCCAGCTGCTCCTCGGTCAGCCGGCTGCCGCATGCGAAGACCCCGGAGACGATGTCGTCCCGAATCGCCGTGCATACCGAGTGCGCGGGAATGCGCATGTTCGACCTCCGCCTTAATCCGCGCGAAACCGGTTCGTCGGCGACTCTATTGCAGCAGGGCGGTATTTCGGATGGGTCTCCGGGAACATGGATATCTTTTGGCCAACGAAAAGCCCCGGCTCTGTACGAGCCGGGGCTTTTCTGACGTGCTGCGGAGCGGGCCTTGTCAGGCCCTCACGCCTCGGACGCGTCTCAGACGTTCACGCCGCGGGCGCGCAGGTACGCGACCGGGTTGATGTCGGAGCCGTACTCGGCGGTGGTGCGCGCCTCGAAGTGGAGGTGCGGGCCGGTCGAGTTGCCGGTCGAGCCGGAGAGGCCTATCTGCTGGCCCGGGGTGACGGACTGGCCGACCGAGACACTGATGGCCGACAGGTGACCGTACTGGGTGTACGTGCCGTCGTTCATCCGGATGACGATGTTGTTGCCGTACGCGCCGCCCCAGCCGGCCTCGACGACGGTGCCGGAGCCGACGGAGACGACCCGGCTGCCGGAGGCGGCGCGGAAGTCGACGCCGGAGTGGCTGCCGGAGGACCAGAGCGCGCCGCCGGCCTTGTAGCTGGTGGTCACGTACGAGCCGGCCACGGGGAGCTGGAAGGAGTTCAGGCGCTTGCGCTCGGCCTCGCGGGCGGCGCGCTCCTTGGCCTCGCGGATCTCCTTGGCGCGGGCCTCGGCCTTGCGCTTCGCCTCGGCCTTCGCACGGGCCTCGGCCTTGGCCCGCTCCAGGGCCTCGGCGGCCTCGCGCTCCTGGGCGGCGGCCTGGGCGTCGATCGTGTCCGCGAGGGAGTCGGCGGCGACGACCTGGGTCAGGCCGGTGTCCTCGAGGGAGGGGGAGTCCGCGTCGGCGGCGAGCGCCGGGGAGGCGAGGGTTCCGATGACGCCGGTGGTGGCGAGCGTCGCGACGCCGGCGATGCCCGCGCTGCGGCGCGCCAGACGGCTCGGACCACGATGCTTCCCGGTGGCACGGGTGAACGCCATGTAGTGGCTGATCCTTTCCTTCCTTCTCGCCTACCGGGTTAGCTGACGGGTTCGGAGCAGGAAGGTCTCCTACGGACCCCTCCGCACGGATGCGAAGGCGTCCGATTCACCCCAGGGACTTCGTGTGGGTCCCCGGCTCCCCAGGCTCGCGCCTGACGGGGACTCGGCGATGACTGTCCGATGCCGCGGGTGCGGCGGGTGCAACTGGCGAACAGCCGGACCGACGCTAAGCGGACCGTCTTTCAATCACCAAACAGACACGCCTGTTTGTAAGACATGCCACAGGGCATACGCCCACCCTCTCCAGTAATACGGACAAAGGGGAGGACCCCGACGTAACCTGACGTCGGGGTCCTCGAAGTGGCGCTCGGTTGCCTCAATCAGCCCGTGACAACGGTCACTTCGCCGATGCCGAGGGCGCGCACCGGCTCCTCGATCTGTGCCGCGTCACCGACGAGCACGGTGACCAGACGGTCCACCGGGAAGGCGTTGACGACGGCCGCCGTCGCCTCCACCGTCCCGGTCTCGGCCAGACGCGCGTACAACTGCGCCTGGAAGTCGTCCGGAAGATGCTGCTCGACCTGGTCGGCGAGCGTCGCGGCGACGGAGGCGGCCGTCTCGTACTTCAGCGGGGCCACGCCCACCAGGTTCTGCACGGCCACATCGCGCTCGGCGTCCGTCAGACCCTCCGCGGCGAGGGTGCGCAGCACCTTCCACAGGTCGTCAAGTGCCGGGCCGGTGTTGGGGGTGTCGACGGAGCCGCTGATGGCGAGCATCGAGGCGCCGTGGCCCTGGCCGTCGGAGCGCAGCACCTGACCGAAGGCCCGCACGCCGTACGTGTAGCCCTTCTCCTCGCGCAGGACGCGGTCCAGGCGGGAGGTGAGGGTGCCGCCGAGGCAGTACGTGCCGAGGACCTGGGCCGGCCAGACGCGGTCGTGCCGGTCGGCGCCGACGCGCCCGATGAGCAGCTGGGTCTGCACAGCGCCCGGCCGGTCCACGATGACGACCCGGCCGGTGTCGTCGGCCGTGATCGGCGGGACGGGGCGCGGCTCCGCGGTGTTCCCCGTCCACTCGCCCAGCGTCTCGGCGAGAATCTTGTCCAGATTCACGTCGGTCAGGTCGCCGACGACCACGGCGGTGGCCGTGGAGGGCCGGACGTACCCCTCGTAGAAGGCGCGGACGGCCGCGGCGTCGATCGCCTCCACCGTCTCCTCGGTGCCCTGGCGCGGCCGCGACATGCGGGAGGTGGCCGGGAACAGCTCCTTGGAGAGCTGCTTGGCGGCCCGGCGGGCCGGGTTGGCCGTCTCGTGCGGGATCTCGTCGAGCCGGTTGCGCACCAGCCGCTCGACCTCGGTGTCGAGGAAGGCCGGCGCGATCAGCGCCTCGGAGAGCAGACCGAGCGCCTTGGGCAGCCGGGAGGCGGGGACCTCCAGGGAGACCCGTACGCCCGGATGGTCGGCGTGCGCGTCGAGCGTGGCGCCGCAGCGCTCCAGCTCGGCCGCGAACTCCTCGGCGGAGTGCTTGTCCGTGCCCTCGGAGAGGGCGCGGGCCATGATCGTGGCGACGCCGTCCAGGCCCTCGGGCTCGGCGTCCAGCGGCGCGTCGAGGATGATCTCGACGGCGATCACCTGCTGGCCGGGGCGGTGGCAGCGCAGCACGGTCAGGCCGTTGTCCAGCGCTCCGCGGTCCGGGGCCGGGAAGGCCCAGGGGCGTGCTGTGCCGGGCTTCGGCTGCGGGTGGAAGTCCATGCTCGTCAAAGACGCGGCAGCGTCGGTCACTGGTCCGCTCCCTCTTCCTCGTCGCTGTCGCTCTGTTCGGTGCCGATCGGCTCGTAGACGAGCACCGCGCGGTTGTCCGGGCGCAGTCGGGCCTTGGCGACCGCCTGCACCTCCGCCGCGGTGACGTCCAGGACCCGGTGCACGGCGGTGAGGGCGAGCTGCGGGTCGCCGAACAGGACCGCGAAGCGGCACAGTTCGTCGGCGCGGCCCGCGACCGTACCCAGCCGGTCCAGCCACTCGCGCTCCAACTGGGCCTGGGCGCGCTCCATCTCCTCGGGCGTCGGGCCCTCGGCGGCGAACCGGGCCAGCTCCTCGTCGACGGCGGCCTCGATCTCGGGCACCTCGACCCCGCCGGACGTCTTGACGTCCAGCCAGCCCAGCGAGGGCGCGCCGGCCAGTCGCAGCAGGCCGAAGCCGGCGGCCACCGCCGTGCGGTCGCGGCGGACCAGGCGGTTGTGGAGCCGCGAGGACTCGCCACCGCCGAGGACGGTCAGGGCCAGGTCGGCGGCGTCGCACTCGCGCGTGCCGTCGTGCGGGAGCCGGTAGGCGGCCATCAGCGCGCGGGCCGGGACCTCCTCCTCGACGACCTCGCGCAGCTGCTCCCCGATGGTCTCCGGCAGCGTGCCGTCGCGCGGCGGCAGCTTGCCGTCGTGGGACGGGATGGAGCCGAAGTACTTCTCGATCCAGGCCAGGGTCTGCGCGGGGTCGATGTCGCCGACGACCGAGAGCACCGCGTTGTTCGGCGCGTAGTACGTGCGGAAGAAAGCCCGCGCGTCCTCGAGCGTCGCCGCGTCCAGGTCCGCCATGGAGCCGATCGGCGTGTGGTGGTACGGGTGGCCCTCGGGGTAGGCGAGGGCGGTGAGCTTCTCGAAGGCCGTGCCGTAGGGCACGTTGTCGTACCGCTGGCGGCGCTCGTTCTTGACGACGTCCCGCTGGTTCTCCATGGACTCGTCGTCCAGAGCGGAAAGCAGCGAGCCCATGCGGTCCGCCTCCAGCCAGAGCGCCAGCTCCAGCTGGTGGGTGGGCATGGTCTCGAAGTAGTTGGTGCGCTCGAAGCTCGTCGTGCCGTTGAGCGAGCCACCCGCGCCCTGCACCAGCTCGAAGTGACCGTTGCCGTGGACCTGCTTCGAGCCCTGGAACATCAGGTGCTCGAAGAGATGGGCGAGGCCGGTACGGCCCGCGACCTCGTGGCGCGAGCCGACGTCGTACCAGAGGCAGACCGCGGCGACCGGGGTCAGGTGGTCCTCGGAGAGCACCACCCGCAGGCCGTTGGCCAGCCGGTGCTCGGTCGCTGTCAGGCCGCCGGAGCCGGCCTCTGCCGTGGCCGTGTGACCCATGGGCATGTACGTCCCTTCGATCGCGATATGGAAAAGTCCTGCCACCCTATGCAAGCGCACTGACACCTGGCGAAGTTCCCGCTGGTTCGCGCCGTCCCTCTTCCGTGTCCCACCGGCGTCAGCCACGGCTGACGACGGGCCCGCGGGGGGCCATGCCCGGGTCGCGGTCGGCGTTGTCGGTGGGACGGTCCACAATGGTCCGCGTCAGATCAACCTTGTTGGTGAAGGAGCCGCAGCCGCGATGGCCCGCCGCAGCACGAAGACACCGCCGCCGGACGACGCGTTCGAGGAGAGGATCCTCGACATCGACGTCGTCGACGAGATGCAGGGCTCCTTCCTCGAGTACGCGTACTCGGTGATCTACTCCCGCGCGCTGCCTGATGCCCGCGACGGCATGAAGCCGGTGCAGCGCCGCATCGTCTACCAGATGAACGAGATGGGCCTGCGCCCCGACCGCGGCTATGTGAAGTGCGCCCGCGTCGTCGGCGAGGTCATGGGCAAGCTGCACCCGCACGGCGACGCGTCGATCTACGACGCGATGGTGCGCATGGCGCAGCCCTTCTCCATGCGGGTCCCCCTGGTCGACGGCCACGGCAACTTCGGCTCGCTCGGCAACGACGACCCGCCGGCCGCCATGCGGTACACCGAGTCGAAGATGGCCGCCGCGGCGCTGATGATGACGGAGTCGATCGACGAGGACACCGTCGACTTCGCGCCGAACTACGACGGCCAGGAGCAGGAGCCCGTCGCGCTCCCCGCGGCGTACCCGAACCTGCTGGTCAACGGCGCGTCCGGCATCGCCGTCGGCATGGCGACGAACATGCCGCCGCACAACCTGGGCGAGGTGATCGCGGCCGCCCGGCACCTGATCCGGCACCCGAACGCGGATCTCGAGGCGCTGATGCGTTTCGTGCCCGGCCCCGACCTGCCCACGGGCGGCCGGATCGTCGGCCTGTCCGGCATCAAGGACGCGTACGAGAACGGCCGCGGCACGTTCAAGATCCGCGCCACGGCGACGGTGGAGACCGTGACGGCCCGCCGCAAGGGCATCGTCGTCACCGAGCTGCCCTTCACGGTCGGTCCCGAGAAGGTCATCGCCAAGATCAAGGACCTGGTCGGCTCCAAGAAGCTCCAGGGCATCGCGGACGTCAAGGACCTCACCGACCGCGCCCACGGTCTGCGCCTGGTCATCGAGGTCAAGAACGGCTTCGTGCCGGAGGCCGTCCTGGAGCAGCTCTACAAGCTGACGCCGATGGAGGAGTCCTTCGGCATCAACAACGTGGCGCTGGTCGACGGCCAGCCGCTCACGCTGGGCCTCAAGGAGCTCCTGGAGGTCTACCTCGACCACCGCTTCGACGTGGTGCGCCGCCGCTCCGAGTTCCGCCGCGGCAAGAAGCGGGACCGGCTGCACCTGGTCGAGGGTCTGCTCGTCGCGCTGCTCGACATCGACGAGGTCATCCGCCTCATCCGCTCCAGCGAGAACTCGGCGCAGGCCAAGGAGCGCCTGATCGAGCACTTCTCGCTGAGCGAGGTCCAGACGCAGTACATCCTGGACACCCCGCTGCGCCGGCTCACCAAGTTCGACCGGATCGAGCTGGAGACCGAGCGCGACCGGCTCAACGGCGAGATCGACGAGCTGACCGGGATCCTGGAGTCCGACAGCGAGCTGCGCAAGCTGGTCTCGGGCGAACTGGCCGCGGTGGCGAAGAAGTTCGGCACCGATCGGCGTACGGTCCTGCTGGAGTCGGCGGGCGCGCCGGTCGCGGCCACGTCCCTGGAGGTCGCGGACGACCCGTGCCGGGTGCTGCTGTCCTCGACGGGTCTGCTCGCCCGTACGGTGACGGAGGAGCTCCCGGCCCGACAGGAGGGCAGGCGCGCCAAGCACGACGTGATCGTCTCGGCGGTCGCGGCGACGCAGCGCGGTGACGTCGGCGTGGTGACCTCGGCCGGGCGACTGCTGCGGATCGCGGTCATCGACCTGCCGCAGCTCCCGGACACCGCCGCCGCCCCGAACCTGGCGGGCGGAGCGCCGCTGGCGGAGTTCCTCACGCTGGAGAACGACGAGACGGTGGTCTGTCTGACCACCCTCGAAGAGTCCTCCCCGGGTCTGGCGCTCGGCACGCTCCAGGGTGTGGTGAAGCGCGTGGTGCCGGACTATCCGGCGAACAAGGAGGAGTTGGAGGTCATCACCCTCAAGGAGGGTGACCGGATCGTCGGCGCGACCGAGCTGCGCACGGGCGAGGAGGACCTGGTCTTCATCACCTCCGACGCCCAGCTCCTGCGCTACCAGGCGTCGCAGGTACGGCCCCAGGGCCGCCCCGCGGGCGGCATGGCGGGCATCAAGCTGGCCGCGGGCGCCGAGGTGATCTCGTTCACGGCGGTGGACCCGGCGGCGGACGCGGTGGTGTTCACGGTCGCGGGTTCCACGGGCACGCTGGACGACTCGGCCGGTACGTCGGCGAAGCTGACGCCGTTCGACCAGTACCCCCGCAAGGGTCGGGCGACGGGCGGCGTGCGCTGCCAGCGCTTCCTGAAGGGCGAGGACGTGCTGATCCTCGCCTGGGCGGGCGAGACCCCGGCACTCGCCGCGCAGAAGAACGGCACCCCGGTGGACCTGCCCGAGGCCGACCCGCGCCGTGACGGCTCGGGCACCCCGCTGCCGAAGCCGATCGCGGTCCTGGCGGGCCCGGCGAGCTAGTCGACCGGCTCTTCCTCGTTCTGCTGTACGTACCGCAGGACGCCCCACATGCTGTGCTCGTCGGGGGCGTCCTGCGGGCCGTTCCGTTCGCAGTCCTCGAGCTCCTTGCGCAGGGCCGGCCCGTCGATGCCCGAGCCGATGAGGACGAGCTGGGTCAGTCGTTCCTCGCCGGCCGGCCAGGGCTCGGGGTAGAAGCGCAGGAACCGGCCGACCGCGTGGACGGCGTACCGGTTGGCGGGATCGGCATCGCCGAAGTCGACGAAGCCCTTGATGCGGTAGAGGCCCTGCGGCCGGGAGTCGAGGAACGTCATCAGGCGCCGGGGGTGCAGGGCGGTTCCGGTGGAGACCGACAGGGTCTCGTAGTGGGCGTGCGGATGATCCGCCCCGTCTTCGTCCCCGTACAGCAGGTCCTCGATCGACATCTGCCCCTCGATCTCGCCTTCCGGCACGACCTTGTCGAAGAGCACCTCTGGGTCGATCCGGCCGTGCACGGCGCGGACCACCGCGGCGGGTCCCGCGAGCCCGCCGACGGCGGCGTGGACGGCCTCCAGCTCCCGCTCCTCCACCCGGTCGGCCTTGTTGATCACGACCAGGTCGGCGAGGGCGAGGTGGCGGTCCGTCTCCGGGTGCCGCGCGCGCGTGGCGGAGAACTCGACGGCGTCGACGACCTGCACGAGCCCGCCGTACACGACCCGGTCGTTCTCGCTGCCGAGCACCATCCGCACCAGCTCCTGGGGCTCCGCGAGCCCGCTCGCCTCGATCACGATCACATCGAGGCGCAGCTCGGGCCTGGTGAGCACCTCCAGGTACTCGTCCAGCTCACTCACGTCGACGGCGCAGCACAGGCATCCGTTGCCGAGCGAGACGGTGGACCCGACCTGTCCGGCGACGGTCATGGCGTCGATCCCGATGTCGCCGAAGTCGTTGACCATGACCCCGATCCGGGTGCCCCGGGCACTGCGCAGCAGATGGTTGAGCAGCGTCGTCTTGCCCGCCCCGAGGAACCCGGAGAGGACGACGACGGGAATCTGCTGCCTGGTCAAGGAAAACCCCTCCGACGACTCGACACACCAAAGCCCCCAGAATAGGCAAGCCCCCCGACAAGACCCCCCGCCCCACCCGCGGCGGCGCAGCCGCCGACGGCACGGGCCCCGTCGGGTGAGGCCTGTCACCTCCCCACCCGCGACGCGAAGCCGCCGCCCCGCAGCCGCCGACGGCGCGGGACCTGTCCCGGCCCCAGGCAGCAGGCCCGCAGAGGAGGCCTTTCACGTCCCTCCCCGCGACACGAAGCCGTCCCCCCGCAACCGCCAACAACGCGGGTCCGTCCCGGCCCCGGGGCAGCAGGCCCGCAGAGGAGGCCTTTCACCTCCCTCCCCGCGACGCGAAGCCGTCCCCCCGCAACCGCCAACAACGCGGGTCCGTCCCGGCCCCCGGGCAGCAGGCCCGCAGAGGAGGCCTTTCACCTCCCCGCCCGCGACGCGAAGCCGTCGCCCCCGCAGCCGCCGATGGCGCGCAACCGCCCACGGGGCGACCCGCACCTCTGCTCTCTCAGCCGCACGGGTGGTGCGGGTGGGAACCACAGCCCGGCCGGAGGCCGGGCGCACCCCCACCGGCCCGCGGCCGACAACGCCCCGCCCCGCCCCGCCCAAGCCCACCGCCCCCGTACATTTCCGGTCACCCCCCACCGCCCCGTACCGTTCCTGCCATGACCCCCGCACCGACCACCCCCACGCCGCCCCCCGCGCGACGCAGGCGGTTCGGCTGGCCGCAGCGGGTCTTCTCGCAGGTCCTCCTCATGCAGCTGGCCATCGCGACCGGCGTCACCGTGCTCGCCACCGGCCTCTTCCTCGCCCCCCTCAGCGCCCAGCTCGACGATCAGGCCATGCGCCGCGCCCTCGCCATCGCCGAGACAACCGCCTCCCCGCAGGTCGCCGCCGCGCTCAAGACGTCCCCGCCGTCTGCCCAGGGGCCCGTGCAGGCCGAGGCGGAGCGGATCCGGCAGTCCACCGGCGCCGAGTACGTCGTCGTCATGGACACCCGCGGCGTGCGCTGGTCCCACACCGACCCCGCCCAGATCGGCAGGCGCGTCTCCACGGACCCCAGCGCGGCGCTCGCCGGCCGTGAGGTCATGGAGATCGACAGCGGCACCCTGGGCCGCTCCGCGCGCGGCAAGGCCCCGTTGCGGAACGCCAACGGGACCATCGTCGGCGCCGTGTCGGTCGGCATCGAGTACGACAGCGTCCAGGACCGCCTGCTCGGGGCGATCCCCGGACTCCTCGCGTACGCCGGCGGGGCGCTGGCGGCCGGCGCCCTCGCCGCGTATCTGATCTCCCGCAGGCTTCAGCGGCGGACCCACGACCTGGCGTTCTCCGACATCTCCGCGCTGCTCGCGGAGCGCGAGGCCATGCTCCACGGCATTCGCGAGGGCGTCGTCGCCCTGGACCGCACGGGCCGCATCCGGCTGATGAACGACGAGGCCCAGCGCCTGCTCGGGATCGGCCCGGAGGCCACCGGCCGCCCCCTGGAGGAGGCCCTCGGCTCCGGGCGGACGGCCGACGTGCTGGCCGGGCGGGTCACCGGCGAGGACCTGGTGACCGTCCGTGGCCACCGCGTCCTCATCGCCAACCGGATGCCGACCGACGACGGCGGCGCCGTGGCGACCCTGCGCGACCGCACCGAGCTGGAGCGGCTCGGCCGCGAGCTGGACTCCACCCGCGGCCTGATCGACGCCCTGCGTGCCCAGGACCACGAGCACGCCAACCGGATGCACACCCTCCTGGGCCTCCTGGAGCTGGAGATGCACGACGAGGCGGTCGAGTTCGTCACCGAGGTCGTCGGCGTCCACCGGGCCACCGCCGAGCAGGTCACCGAGAAGGTCCACGACCCGCTGCTCGCCGCGCTGCTCGTCGGGAAGGCCACGGTCGCCGCCGAGCGGGGCGTCTCCCTGCGGATCTCGCGCGACTCACTGCTCCCCGACCGTCTGGTCGACCCCCGCGAGCTGGTCACCGTTCTCGGCAACCTCGTCGACAACGCCCTGGACGCCGCGGCGGGTACCCCGGACGCCCGCGTCGAGATCGCCCTGCACGCGGAGGCCCGCACGGCCGTCCTGCGGGTCACCGACAGCGGCCCGGGCGTCCCCGACGAACAGCGCGAGCTGATCTTCACCGAGGGCTGGACCACGAAGGAGCTGCCGTCGCACGGCAAGCGGGGCCTGGGCCTCGCCCTGGTGCGCCGGCTCGCCGAGCGCCAGGGCGGCAGCGCCCGGGTCGCCGACGGGCCGGACGGGGGCGCCGAGTTCACCGTCGTACTCCCTGAGGCGCTCAGCGAACCAGAACCGGAACCGCAGCCGGACACGGACCTGGATCCGTACCTGGACCCGGACCCGAACCCGAACCTGGACCCCGCCATCGTCCGGGCGATCGAGGAGCCACGATGATCGACGTACTGGTCGTGGACGACGACGTACGCGTCGCACAGATCAACGCGGCCTATGTGACGAAGACTCCCGGATTCCGCGTCGTCGCCACCGCCCACTCGACCGCGGAGGCGATCGCCCGCCTCGGTGAGGTCCCGGTCGACCTCATCCTGCTCGACCACTACCTGCCGGACGAGAACGGCCTCGCGGTCGTGCGGGAACTGCGCCGGCAGGGCCACCAGACCGACGTGATCATGGTGACCGCCGCGCGCGACGTGGCGACCGTCCAGGCGGCGATGCGCCACGGCGCGCTGCAGTACCTGGTCAAGCCGTTCACCTTCGCCGGGCTGCGCGCCAAGCTGGAGGCGTACGCCGCCCTCCGCCACACCCTCGACGGCGGCGGCGAGGCCGAGCAGGCCGAGGTGGACCGGATCTTCGGCGCCCTCTCCGCGGGTGCCGCCGAGCCCGAGCTGCCGAAGGGGCACTCCCCCACCACCGCGGAGCTGGTACGGCAGGTGCTGCTCGCCGCCGACGGGGCCCTGTCCGCCCAGGAGATCGCCGAACGGGCGGGGGTGAGCCGGCAGACCGCGCAGCGCTATCTCAAGCTGCTCGAACGCACCGGGCGGGTCCGCCTCTCGCTGAAGTACGGCGAGACGGGCCGCCCCGAGCACCGTTACGTCTGGACCTCGGCAGCGGGCTGAATTTCCCCGGGCTCACACCGCCCCGGCGCCGGTCAGCGCCCTGACCTCGGTCTCCGCGTGCTTGGCCGCGTCCGGCGGCTCGGACGAGGTGACCGTGCCGATCCAGCCGGCCAGGAAGCCGAGCGGGATGGAGACCACCCCCGGGTTCTGCAGCGGGAAGACATGGAAGTCGACGCCCGGGAAGAGCGCGTCGGGGCTGCCGGAGACGACCGGTGAGAGAACCACCAGCAGCACGGCCGGGACGAGCCCCCCGTACACCGACCACACCGCGCCCCGCGTGGTGAAGTTCCGCCAGAAGAGCGAGTAGAGCAGCACCGGCAGGTTGGCGGAGGCGGCGACCGCGAAGGCGAGTCCGACCAGGAACGCCACGTTGAGGTCCCGGGCGAGCAGTCCGAGCCCGATCGCGGCGACCCCGATCCCGGCGGCGGCCATGCGTGCCACGGTCACCTCGCTGTACTGCTTCGCATGCGCGTTGCGGCGGCGCAGCGAGGCGTACAGATCGTGGGCCACGGAGGCGGAGGAAGCGAGGGTGATGCCGGCGACGACGGCCAGGATCGTCGCGAAGGCGATGGCGGCGACGATCGCGAAGAGCACGGTGCCGCCGGTCGAGCCCGCTCCCCCGCCGAGGTCGAGGGCGAGCAGCGGTACGGCGGTGTTCCCGGCGGCGTTGGAGGCGCGGACGGCGTCGGGACCGATGATCGCGGCCGCGCCGAAGCCGAGGACGATCGTCATCAGATAGAAGCCGCCGATGAGCCCGATGGACCAGACGACCGAACGGCGGGCGGCCCGCGCGGTGGGCACGGTGTAGAAGCGGGACAGGATGTGCGGCAGGCCTGCGGTGCCCAGGACCAGCGCTAGCCCGAGGCTGATGAAGTCGAGGCGCGCGGTCCACTCCCCGCCGTAGCGCAGCCCCGGTGCCAGGAAGTCCCGTCCGTGCCCGCTGCGCTCGGCGGCGGTGGTGAGCAGTTGGTTGAAGTCGCCGTGGAAGCGGAGCAGGACGAGTACGGTGAGGGCGATCGTGCCGGCCATGAGGAGCACCGCCTTGACGATCTGGATCCAGGTGGTCGCCCGCATCCCGCCCAGCGACACATAGATCACCATCAGGGCGCCGACGCCGATCACGGTCCAGGAGCGGGCAGCCTCGCTCGTGCCGCCGAGGAGGAGGGCGACCAGGCTGCCGGCTCCCACCATCTGAGCCACCAGATAGAGCACGGAGACGGTGACGGAGGACGTCCCGGCGGCGATCCGGACAGGGCGCTCCGCCATCCGGGCGGCGACGACGTCGGCGAGCGTGAACCGGCCGCAGTTGCGCACCAGTTCGGCGACCAGGAGGAGCACGACCAGCCAGGCCACGAGGAAGCCGACGGAGTACAGCATGCCGTCGTAGCCGAAGAGTGCGATGAGGCCCGAAATGCCGAGGAAGGAGGCGGCGGACATGTAGTCGCCCGCGATGGCGAAACCGTTCTCCATGGGCGAGAACAGTCTGCCGCCCGCGTAGAACTCCTCCGCGGAACCGTGCCTGTTGCGGCTGACCCAGGTAGTGATCGCCAGCGTCACCGCGATGAACGCGGTGAACAGCAGCAGCGCGAGTGTCTGATGGTCGTCGATCACCGTCGGCCCCCTCGCGTCATCTCCTGGGTTCGCGTTTCGTCGTAGACGGTCCAGCGCAGTTCCAGCGCCGCCCGGTCCCGGCGCAGCCGGGCGTGCCGGGCATAGGCCCACGTCAGCAGGAAGGTGGAGAGGAACTGGCCGAGTCCGGCGACCATCGCCACGTTCACCGCGCCGGCGACGGGCCGGGCCATCAGTCCGGGCGCCACGGTCGCCGCCACGACATAGGCGAGGTACCAGAGGAGGAAGCCGAGGGCCGCGGGGATCACGAACCGTCGGTAGCGGCTGCGTACTTCCTGGAAGGCGGGGCTGCGCTGGACGGCGAGATAGATGTCGGCAGCGCTGTGGGCCGACTGTTGTCGCGGTACGGCTCCGGGCATCGGCGCGGTGTGCGCCGGGAGACCGGTCGGCGTCTCGGTATCGGCGGCCTCACCCCAGCCGGCGGCCAGGGCGTCGTACCAGGGGTCGTCCATCCGCACCGCCGGGGCGTCCGGCTCTTCGCGCTTCTCCACCGGTGAACTCTCCTTGTCAGCGAACCGTTTCGGCCGCGTGCCCAAGGATGGACAGAGCGGGAAGATCCAGGACTCTTCTCCTCTCGCTCTTCACCCCATCAGGTGATGGTTTCGCCAGGTGGTGCGACGAGTCCGTGCTGATATGCGTACCGGACGGCCTGCACCCGGTCGCGTACACCGGTCTTGGCGAAGAGATTGTTGATGTGTGTCTTGACGGTCGCCGTGGAGATGCCCAGTCGGTCGGCGATCTCCTGGTTGGAGAGTCCGTCCGCGACCAGGGTGAGCACTTCGGTCTCGCGCTCGGTGAGGCCGTCGGGCTGCTGCTCCCCGGACTGCGGTCCTCGCCACCCCTCCTGCACCGCTTCGGAGGGTCGGCCGTCGGCTCGGGAAGGCCCCTGAGGTTGAGTCATCAGCTTTTCCAGGAGCCTCCGTTGGACGGCGGGGGCGAGCCCGGCCCGCCCGTCGAGCACGTCGTGGACGGCCCGTACGATCTCCTCCCCGCCCGCGTCCTTGGTGAGATAGCCCCTGGCACCCGCGCGGAGCGCCGGGAAGAGCGAATCGTCGTCGTCGAAGGTGGTGAGCACGACGACTTCGGTGTCCGGGTGCTCGGAGCGGATGCGCCGGGTCGCCTCCACACCGTCGCACCGCGGCATCCGGAGGTCCATCAGCACCACATCGGGGGCGAGTTCCGCGGTCAGCGCGATGGCTTCGTCGCCGTCCCTGGCGGCCCCGACGACCTCGATGCCGGGCAGCAGCCCCAGCACGAGCACGATGCCCTCGCGCACCATGGACTGATCGTCGGCCACGATCACGCGCGCGACCCGGCCGCTGCCGTACGGGTTCCCGGGGCCGCTCATGCCGGCACCCTCAGCCGCACCGCGAAGCCCTCGCCCTCGGGGCCGGCGTCCAGCGTGCCGCCCAGGAGCTCGGCGCGCTCCCGCATCCCGAGGAGTCCGTAACCGGAGCCCGAGGCGCTCAGTCCGATGCCCTCGGCGCCACCGGCCGCACCCGAGTCCCGTATCTCCAGGGCGACCTCCCCCGTCTCGTAGGCGAGCCGGAGGCGGGTCCTGGCCCCCGGCGCGTGCTTGCGTACGTTGGTGAGGGCCTCCTGGGCCACCCTCCGTACCGCCTGTGAGGCCTCCGCCGGGAGGGGCCTGCGGACGCCGATCACCTCGACCTCGGCCCGGTCCTCGCGCGCCAGATCCCGCAGATAGTCCTCGACCGGCACCATGTCGCCGCGAAGCGCGGAGAGGGCGTGCCGGGTCTCGGCGAGCCCCTCACGGGCCATGGACCGGGCGGCGGCCACCCGCTCCAGGACCTCCTCTTGGCGTGCGCCGGCCTCTATCTGCAGCCGCGCGGCCTCCAGGTGCACCATCTGCGCGGAGAGGCTGTGCGCCAGGACGTCGTGGATCTCCCGGGCGATCCTGGCCCGCTCGGTCAGCGCCGCGGAGGCCGCCTCGGCCTCGCGGGCCGCCCGCTCCTGAGCCAACAGCCGGAACCCGGCGCTGCGGGCCTCGGCGTCCAGGCGGAGGGAGTACCCGGTGAGCAGCACGGCGGCGGTGGTCACCCCGGCCCCCATGACCCCGGTGTCGTCCGCGTCGACGAAGCCTCCGGCGAGGACCAGCACGGTGGCCAGGGCGACAAGCAGCGGCAGGCGTTCCATCGCCGTGACCGAGACGACGATCCAGAGC
Source organism: Streptomyces sp. NPDC046712 (assembly GCF_040645695.1). Classification (NCBI taxonomy): domain Bacteria; kingdom Bacillati; phylum Actinomycetota; class Actinomycetes; order Kitasatosporales; family Streptomycetaceae; genus Streptomyces; species Streptomyces sp. NPDC046712. The sequence continues at coordinate 56,292 of NZ_JBEYYW010000023.1, forward strand.
AGCGTCGCGGACACATGGGCGCCGGCGGCGTGCGCGCCGAGCCCGAGGACGGCGACGAGGGCGAGCAGACCGAGCGACCGAGCGAGCCGATGGGCGAGGGTCGTCGCGTGATAGGCGGCGATCGCGGCCACGCAGAGGGCGAGCCCGAGCGGGGGCAGGACCCCGTACCAGCCGGGGAAGGCTTCCGAGACGTACGCGCTCACCAGGATCCACACGCAGATCGCGGCGAGCAGAAGCCCGTCGATCACGAGGCGGCCGCGCGGCACACCGACCCGGGTCAGCGCCTCGGGCGCGGGCCACATGAGCAGGCGTTTGGTCGACCCGCTGCTGTTCATCTCCGTCCCCCTCCGTCGCTTCGATGCTACGGAGGGGAGCCGCTTCTGTGATCGCCTCAGGGGTGGAACTCGGTGGCTCCACCCCTGGGTGGAGAGTCGGCTAGGCGTCGATCCGCGAGCGGTCGAGTGTGGCCGCGGAGCTGGTGATGAACTCCTTGCGGGGAGCCACGTCGTTGCCCATGAGCAGGTCGAAGACCTGCTCGGCCGACTCCAGGTCGCCGATGTTGATCCGGCGCAGGGTCCGGTGCCGCGGGTCCATCGTGGTCTCCGCCAGCTGATCGGCGTCCATCTCTCCGAGACCCTTGTAGCGCTGGATGGCGTCCTTGTAGCGGACGCCCTTGCGCTGGAACTCGAGCAGGGTCTGGCGCAGCTCGTTGTCCGAGTACGTGTAGACGTACTTGTCCTGGCCCTTCTTGGGCTGGACGAGCTCGATGCGGTGCAGGGGCGGCACGGCGGCGAACACACGCCCCTGCTCGACCATGGGCCGCATGTAGCGCTGGAAGAGCGTCAGCAGCAGCGTACGGATGTGGGATCCGTCGACGTCGGCGTCGGTCATCATGATGACCTTGCCGTACCGGGCCGCGTCGATGTCGAAGGTACGGCCCGAGCCGGCTCCTATGACCTGGATGATCGCTCCGCACTCGGCGTTCTTGAGCATGTCCGAGACGGAGGACTTCTGGACGTTGAGGATCTTGCCGCGGATCGGCAGCAGGGCCTGGAACTCGCTGTTGCGGGCGAGCTTGGCCGTGCCGAGCGCGGAGTCTCCCTCGACGATGAAGAGCTCGCTGCGCTCCACGTCGTCGCTGCGGCAGTCGGCGAGCTTGGCGGGCAGCGAGGAGGACTCCAGCGCCGTCTTCCTGCGCTGCGCCTCCTTGTGCTGGCGGGCGGCGATACGGGTCCTGGCGGCCGCGACGGCCTTCTCCAGGACGGCCCGGGCCTGCGCCTTGGCATCGCGCTTGGTGGACGTCAGGAAGGCCTTCAGCTCCCTGGCGACCACGGTGGCCACGATCCGGCGGGCCGCCGAGGTGCCGAGCACCTCCTTGGTCTGGCCCTCGAACTGCGGCTCGGCGAGCCGGACCGTCACGACGGCCGTGAGTCCTTCGAGGGCGTCGTCCTTGACGATGTCGTCCTCGGCGACGCGCAGCATCTTCGCGGAGCGCAGGACCTCGTTCACCGTCTTGGTGATGGCCTGCTCGAAGCCGGAGACGTGGGTGCCGCCCTTGGGGGTGGCGATGATGTTGACGAAGGACTTGACCGTGGCGTCGTAGCCGGTGCCCCAGCGCAGGGCGACGTCGACGCCCAGCTCGCGGGTGACCTCGGTGGGCGTCATGTGTCCGCGGTCGTCCAGGACCGGGACGGTCTCCTTGAACGTGCCCTGGCCGGTGAGGCGCAGCACGTCGCAGACGGCCTTGTCCTGCGCGAGGAACTCGCAGAACTCGCTGATGCCGCCGTCGAAGCGGAAGGTCTCCTCGCTCTTGCCCACGCCCTCCAGGTCCCGCTCGTCGCGGACGACGATGGTGAGGCCGGGCACCAGGAAGGCGGTCTGGCGGGCGCGCTGGTGCAGGTGCTCCAGGGAGAGCTTGGCGTCCTTGAGGAAGATCTGGCGGTCCGCCCAGTACCGCACGCGGGTGCCGGTGCGGGTCTTGGGGACGCGCTTGCCCTTCAGCAGGCCGTTGGCCGGGTCGAAGGGGCTGTCGGGGCCCTGCTCGGTGAAGATGCCGGGGACGCCGCGGCGGAAGCTGATCGAGTGCGTGGCGCTGTTCCGATCGACCTCGACGTCGAGCCGGGCCGAGAGGGCGTTCACCACGGAGGCGCCCACGCCGTGCAGACCGCCGGAGGCCGCGTAGGAGCCGCCGCCGAACTTTCCGCCCGCGTGCAGCTTGGTCATGACGACCTCGACGCCGGAGAGTCCGGTCTTGGGCTCGACGTCGACCGGGATGCCGCGACCGTTGTCGCACACCTCGACGGAGCCGTCGTCGTGGAGGATCACGTCGATGTGGTCGCAGTAGCCCCCGAGAGCCTCGTCGACCGAGTTGTCGATGATCTCCCAGAGGCAGTGCATCAGGCCGCGGCTGTCGGTGGACCCGATGTACATGCCAGGGCGCTTGCGGACCGCTTCGAGCCCTTCGAGTACGAGCAGGTGCCGCGCGGTGTAGTTGGAACCGTCACGGTCTGCGGTCAGCAGCGCACTGGACGGCACGGACGTCTCGGCGGTCACGCGGTTCGCTCCTCGCTGAATTTGAAAACTGGCCCGGTGGGGTAAGGCCCGGCGTCGGTCACCGGTCTGAGGGTACCGATGCCTGGTAGAGCCGTTGTCACGCCACCCTCCTGATTCCTCATGCTAGTGCAGAGTCGCATGGGTGTTCGATCCCTCGATGGGGTGACGTGAACATCACGTTCCCTTCCAGGCATGAACCATTTAGGCTCCGGGCACGTCCTCATGAACAACCGGCAACCCAGCCGGGAGGACGAAACCGAGACAAGCCATGCGAAATCCGTAGAGCGACGCAATACGGCTCATTCGCCGCCAACCGGCAGCAGACAGCCACCTCGGGAAGAAGTTTCGAGGAAAAGCCACGAGCGGGAACGTTTTCGGCCTGGTTGGATGTTGACCCTGGTACGACAGCTCGTCGAGCTAGAGAAGAGGCGACGTGACTACTGTTCTGACCCCCGCGAGCCCCCTGACGGCCGCTGACCGCTGCGACCGCTGCGGCGCCCAGGCGTACCTGCGCGTCGTCCTGACCAGCGGCGGTGACTTGCTCTTCTGTGCCCACCACGGGCGCAAGTTCGAGCCGGAACTCAAGAAGATCGCCGCGGAAATACAGGATGAGACGGACCGGCTCACCGACGTGCCGGCCAAGGCAGTAGACGAGGACCGCTGACGCCTCGCATCCACGACGAGCCATGGGCCGGTCGCTGACCGGACGACGGGCGGCCACCCCCGCGTACAAGGGGGGTGGCCGCCCGTTCTCACACCTGTGGCCCGAGTCACACCGGGGCTTCGCGTACGTGCGACTCAAGGGTGCGCCGACAGGACCTCCGACACACGGGTGTAGACGCCCGGGCTGTCCGCCTGCCCGCAACCGCTGCCCCAGGACACCAGGCCGATGAGCCGCCCCGCGGCCACCAGCGGCCCTCCGCTGTCCCCTTGGCAGGCGTCCCTGCCCCCTTCCGGAGCGCCCGCGCACAGCATCGTGTCGGCCCGGTACGCGGCTCCGAAGCCGCCCGGATAGGCCCGCTCGCACGCCGTGTCGGGCAGCACCCGCACGCGCGCCGAGCGCAGCGCCGAGGCATAGGTGCCCCTGCCGGTGGTGTCCCCCCATCCGTACACGTCCGCCGCCGTCCCGGGGGTCTCCGCGCCGTCGCCGGGGGCGGCCACTCGGATCACGGTGGACTGCGGCAGCGCGGTCGCCAGTGTCAGCACGGCCAGATCGTTGGCGTTGGTCGACGGGTTGTAGGTCGGACTGATCCAGGTGCCGGAGATCCGGATCTCCTGTCCGCCCTGACCGCGCAGGGCGCTCCGGCCCGCGATGACCTTGAAATCGGGAAGCTGCCAGGGCTCGCCGCCCAGGACCTCCCTGCCGAGGCAGTGGGCCGCGGTGAGCACCTGGGTGGGCGAGACCACCACGCCCCCGCAGAACTGCCCGGCACGCGTACCTCCGAACCGGTCACGGCTGGAGAGAGCCACGGCCCACGGCGCGTCCGCGATCTTCGCGGGCCGCCCCCCGACCACGACACTGTCGGCGGCCACGGGAGCGGCGGCGGCGAAGGGGCCCGCCGCCGCCGAGAGCAGGCTCAGGGCCGCGGTCACTGCTCGGGCGATGGGGCGACGCATAGAGCCTCCTGACTCTCCGGTGATGTCGTTTCACCCAGCGTCGTCCAGGTGCCGCCGCCGTGCACCCGCGCACGCCGAAGGGCCCGGCTCCCCTTCTCGGGGAACCGGGCCCTTCGGCGTGTACGACCGCGGACTAGTCGAGGTAGTCGCGCAGGACCTGCGAACGCGACGGGTGACGCAGCTTCGACATCGTCTTGGACTCGATCTGGCGGATCCGCTCACGCGTGACGCCGTAGACCTTGCCGATCTCGTCCAGCGTCTTCGGCTGGCCGTCGGTGAGGCCGAAGCGCATGGAGACCACGCCGGCCTCACGCTCGGAGAGCGTGTCGAGGACGGAGTGCAGCTGCTCCTGGAGGAGCGTGAAGCTGACCGCGTCGGCCGGGACGACCGCCTCGGAGTCCTCGATGAGGTCACCGAACTCGCTGTCTCCGTCCTCACCCAGCGGGGTGTGGAGGGAGATCGGCTCACGGCCGTACTTCTGGACCTCGATGACCTTCTCCGGGGTCATGTCGAGCTCCTTGGCCAGCTCCTCCGGGGTGGGCTCACGGCCCAGGTCCTGGAGCATCTGGCGCTGGACGCGCGCGAGCTTGTTGATGACCTCGACCATGTGCACCGGGATACGGATGGTGCGGGCCTGGTCGGCCATGGCGCGGGTGATCGCCTGACGGATCCACCAGGTGGCGTACGTGGAGAACTTGTAGCCCTTGGTGTAGTCGAACTTCTCGACGGCGCGGATCAGACCGAGGTTGCCCTCCTGGATCAGGTCCAGGAAGAGCATTCCGCGGCCGGTGTAGCGCTTCGCCAGCGAGACCACCAGACGGAGGTTGGCCTCCAGGAGGTGGTTCTTGGCGCGGCGGCCGTCCTCGGCGATGATCTCCAGCTCGCGCTTGAGCTTGGGCGCCAGCTTGTCGGAGTTGGCCAGCTTGTCCTCGGCGAACAGACCGGCCTCGATGCGCTTGGCGAGCTCGACCTCCTGCTCCGCGTTGAGCAGCGGGACCTTACCGATCTGCTTCAGGTAGTCCTTGACCGGGTCGGCCGTGGCACCGGCGACGGCGACCTGCTGCGCCGGAGCGTCGTCCTCGTCCTCGTCGGACAGGACGAAGCCCTTGTTCTCGCCCTCGGCCTCTTCGTCCTCGCCCTTGCCGGGTGCGACGTCCTCGAGGAGCTCCTCGCCCTCGATGACCTCGTCGGCGTCCTTCTTGGCGGCGGTCTTCTTGGCCGTCGTCTTCTTGGCGGTGGCCTTCTTCGCCACCGTCTTCTTGGCCACGGTCTTCTTCGCGGCCGCCTTCTTGGCCGGCGCTCCGGCCTCGTCGGCCGGGTCCGTGCTCTCTGCCGCCGGGGCCGCCGTGGCGGCCGAGACGGTCTTCGTCACGGTCGTCTTGGCGGTGACGGTCTTGGTGGCGGTGCGCTTGGCCGGGCTCTTCGCTGCGACGCTCTTGCGGGCGCGCTTCGGCGACTCCGCTGCACTGACCATCAGCGTCACACCCTCTTCCTCGAGGATCTGGTTGAGGCTGCGCAGAACATTCTTCCACTGGGTTGGCGGAATCTGGTCAGCCTCGAAGGCCCGACGCACGTCATCGCCGGCGATCTGCCCATCAGCCTTTCCCCGCTCGATGAGCGCCATCACAGACTCGGACTCGGCGATCTCCGGCGGGAGCGTACGGGATGTGCTGGCCGACACGAACAACCTCTCGGAACGATGGAAAACGGCTTCCGGCCCCGCCCAGGATCGGGCCGGAGCCGACGACCATCGGCTGGGAATGTGCCGACGGCGCGGGCTGGACCGGGGAACTGCACAGCGCCTCACGCGGCTGCTGTATTCCTTCCTCGGCTGTCACCTCTTAGGTCATCGCACGGCTTCGAGGAGTGTTACGCCCAATCCGCGTGGCCCGAGTCACACCTCATCCGCGACAAATCGTCCAGAACGGGCGTTCGTCGCACATTCGCGCCGCCCGAGCCCCCGCGGACCCTGGGGACACCTCATCATCCCCGGGTTCCGCGCGGCTCGGGCGACACGCGATGTGTACGGCTCCGCACCCCCGGCCGTGGCCCGCGGGTCAGTGCTCGCGCGGAGCGGGCACGACGCGCTCCACGTCCGGGTGGGCGGTCAGCAGCTGGCGCATGGCCGTTTCGGCACCCTGCGCGTCCCCGGCCGCGAGGCAGTCGACGATGCGCGCGTGGTGGGCCAGGCAGGACTCACCTGGGCGGTCACAGCCGGTGACCGGGCCGCCGGAGACCTGGAGCGCGGCGGCGACGATGCCGGAGAGGTGCTCCAGCATCCGGTTCCCGGCGAGCTGGATCAGCAGGGAGTGGAACTCGGCGTCGGCCCGGGAGAAGGTGATGCCGTCACCCTGGGCATAGGCGTGGCCCATGATCTCGACCATGTCGGCGAGACGCTGCTGGACGTCCTCGCGGCCGTGACCGGCGGCGAGCCTGGCGGCCAGCGGCTCGATCGTCCAGCGCAGCTCGTTCAGCTCACGGCGCTGGTCGTCGCGCTGCGGGCCGAAGGCGCGCCACTCGATGATGTCGGGGTCCAGCAGGTTCCAGTCACTGACCGGCCTGACGCGGGTGCCGACGTTGGGGCGGGCACTGACGAGGCCCTTGGCCTCCAGCACGCGCAGCGACTCGCGCACGACGGTGCGGGAGACCTCGAAGCGCTGCCCGATCTCCTCCGGGACGAGCGGGCGGTCGGCGCCGAGGTCGCCGGAAACGATCATCTGCCCCAGCTGCTGGACCAGCTGGCCGTGCAGACCACGACCGCGGCTGCCGGCCGTGCGGCGACCGACCCGGCCGAGGTCCGTCTCCACCCCTTCCCAGGAGGGCGGGCCCACGCGATCGGCGACGGGCGCCTCCGCGTACGGGTAGCGATCGAGATCGCCCGGGGCGCCGAGGCCGGAGTCGACGGAGCGGGCGGCGGTCATCATGGTGTGCGCAAGGGTACTCACGCATCCTTTGTCGGCGTGCCCTCCGTGACCCTTGAGGTCTTTGGTGAAAAGCACACGAAAGGGTGATCGGCACCCGCTACACAATTGACGATTAATCGGACATAACTGGCGATTTTCAAGGGAGTTACCGGGGAAACGGAAGCTCTCGATCAGGAAATGATCACCAACGCGCTTTGCGGCGAAGACCGGTGAACAGATAGGCGCAGAGCAGGGCGGTCAACGACAGCGCCAGCGCCACCCCCACGGGCTGGACGACCACCCGCAGCGCCCCCATCAGCCAGCGGTCGGCCGCCACCGGCCACTCCATGCTGAGGAGTTCCCGCAGCCGGGCGGGGAGCCCGGCGATCTGGCGGCCCGCGGGTCCGGATGTGGCCAGCTGCAGCAGGGGCGCGAGGGCCACCGGCACCGCGAGGACCGCCGCCAAGCCCGCCGCGGCGACCCGGAAGACCCCGGCCCCGAGCACCCCGGCCCACGCGCAGCCGACGATCAGCCCGAGCCAACTCGCACAGAGGGTCGGCCAGTTTTCCGGTACGGCGATCAACTCGCCGCCGTAGACGAGGCGAAGAGTCTGCAGGTCGGCGGCCACGACGAGCACCGCCAGGACCAGGGCCACTGCGGCCGCGATCGTGAGCTTGGCGAGGAGCAGCCCGAGGCGGCGCGGCACGGCGCCACGGCCGGTTGTCAGCGCCGGGTAGCGGTACTCGTCCGCGAACGAGAAGGCGCCGAGCAGCCCTGCCCCGATGGCGGCGGGCGGCAGCGGCGAGAGGCCGGGCCAGCCCGCGAGGACCGTGGGCAGGGGCGTCCGGCCACTGCGCGCCAGCACCACCGAGATCACGACGGAGGCGACCAGGACCGCTGCCGCGACGAGCGGGGTGGCCGGAACGCCGAGCAGCCTGCGGATCTCGTACCGGAGCGGGCGGAGCGGCGAACGGGCAGGCCGTCGCTCCGACGGCGGCTCGCGCCCAGGCTCGGGCTCGGGCTTGTGAACGGCATCAGTGCCTTCGGAGGCGGGGGCGCGGCCGTCCACAGGCGTGGACCCGGCGGCTTCGGAGGATGCGCGCGGGCCCGCGTCGCCCACCTCGTCGGACAGTTGGTGGATGAGCACCCCGTGCCGGTACGCCGTCTCGCCGATCGCGGCGCAGTCGCTGCCGTAGACGGACAGCCGATTGCCCCTCTCGGTGATCACCTCGACGTGACGGCGTGCGGCGCGCGCCTCCTGCGTGACGGCTGCGGCGAGCCGCGCGGCATGGGGCGTGCGTACGACGACCCGGGGACGCAGTCGAGTACGGGCGAAGTCGGCGACCTCCTGCTCGGCGACGAGCCGGCCGTCGGCGACGGTGACGACGCGGTCGGCGTTGCGGGCCGCGTCCTTGGGGTCGTCGGTGGTGTAGAGGACGGTGCCGCCCTCCACGGCATGGGCACGCAGGAGTTCATGCAGCCAGGCGTTCTCGCGTGCCGAGAGGCCGGCCCCCGGCTCGTCGAGCAGAAGCGTGTGCGGATCGGCCAACAGGGCCGAGGCGAGGCCGAGTCGGCGGTCCATCGCACGGGGCAGGGTGCCGATGCGCTGGTCGTGGAGGCCGGTGAGTCCTACGGCCCGGATCATCTCGTCGGCCCTGGATGCGGGAACCCCGGTCGCCGCGCAGAGCATCCGCAACTGGCTGCGCATGGTGCGCGAGGGATGTCCCGGGACGTCGCCCAGAAGCACCCCGACCTCGCCGGCGGGCTGCGCGATGCGGTGGAGGGGACGGCCGCGGAAGTACGTGACGCCGCGGCCGGGCTCGAGTTCGAGCATCAGCCGCACGGCGGTGGTCTTGCCGGAACCGGTGGGGCCCAGAAGGGCGGTGACCTGACCCGGCCGGGCCTCGAAGGTGAGATCGTCCACGGCGGGCGGGAGGTCGCGGCGGGGGCTGCTGGTGAGTCCGATGGCCTGGAGCATCGCTTCTCTCGCGGTAGGTGACACCGCTCCGCGGCAGGGCGGCTGTCGAAGCAAGATAACGCTACATTTCGGACTTTTGGCGCAGGGTTGGGGCCCCGGGTCGCCCCGGAGCGCGCCGGTCAGACCTCGGGGCGCAGCATGGGCGGGTTGAGCAGCGTCGCCCCACCTGCTCGGAAGAGCTGTGCGGGACGCCCGCCCTGGCGCGTGGTGGTGCCGCCGGCGGGGACCAGGAAACCAGGGGTACCGGTCACCTTCCGGTGGAAGTTGCGCGGGTCGAGCGCGACACCCCACACGGCTTCGTACACCCTTCTGAGCTCGCCGACCGTGAACTCCGGCGGACAGAAGGCGGTGGCCAGCGAGGAGTACTCGATCTTGGAACGGGCCCGCTCCACCCCGTCGGCGAGGATCTGGGCGTGATCGAACGCGAGCGGCTCCCCCTGCCCCTCCTCGCGCTCGACGGAGCCGTCCTTGCCGAGCAACTCCTCGACCGGGGCCCAGCGGGCGCTGTTGGCGTCACCGCCCGCGCGCGGCGCCGGCAGGTCCGGGGCGAGCGCGAGGTGGGCGACGCTGACCACCCTCATCCGAGGGTCGCGCTGCGGGTCCCCGTAGGTCGCCAGCTGCTCGAGGTGGGCGCCGTTGCTCGGCATGGGCGACAGGGCGCCCGGGTCGTGGACGCAGAGTCCGGTCTCCTCCACCAACTCGCGCGCCGCAGCGGCGCCGAGGTCCTCGTCGGCTCGGACGAATCCGCCGGGCAGCGCCCATCGGCCCTGGAACGGAGCTTCTCCCCGTCTCACGACCAGGGCGCACAGCGCGTGCTGCCGCACGGTGAGCACGACCAGGTCGACGGTGACGGCAAAGGGCGGGAAGGCCGACGGGTCGTAGGGAGGCATGCCGCGATCATAGTCGTCTTCCTGACGATAAACACTCCCCTCCACTGCATCGACGACGACTTGTTCTTCCTCCCGCGCCGCTTCCCTCGCGCTGCCGACCCGCATGATTCAGCCCCCCAGCTGGAGGCCGTCGGCGGCCTCCTCGACCATGCCGAGTCCGAGCCGGCTGACCCGCACGGCGAACGGCTCCGCGGCGACCCGCAACCCCGACAGCCGCACCGCACCGAGCGGGGCCGATCGGACGGGGTGCAGGGCCACGGTCCGGCCCGGTGCGTCGGGCCGGATCCCGGCGAGGGTCGCCAGGAGGTGGACTCCGGCGGCCGCGGCCACGGCGGCCGGTCGGCAGGCCGCCGGGTGCGGAACCGGAACTCCACCGGCGGTGCGCTGGTCTCCCGCGTACATCTCCGGCAGGCGATGACCGAACGCCTCCGCCGCGTCGAGGACGCCACGGAGCAGGGAGGCGGCCTCCCGCTCGTATCCCGCCGCCGCGAGCCCACCCACGGCGACCGCCGTTTCGTGGACCCGCACCGCTCCGGCCCGGTGACCGAAGGGGTTGTGGCCCGGTTCCTTGGCGCCGAGACTGCGCAGCCCCCAGCCTGAGTCCAGTGCCGGGGTGCCGAGCAACCGGGCCAGCTGTTCGGTCTCGGCCCTGTCCAGCAGGCCGGGTGCGTACCGGCCGCCGCCCAGGAGGCCGGTGTCGAGGAGGTGTGCCGCCCACCCTCCGAGCTGGGTCCACGGCCGACCGCCCGGCACGCGCGCGGCGGCGGGTCTGCCGCCGGACCGGTCGTCGAGCCAGAACTCCGTGCGGAAGCGGGCGCGGAGGGTGCCTGCCCACTCCCGCCAGTCGTCCCCGCCCGGCCGGCCGCAGGCGTCGAGGAGGTCGGCGCCGAGCACGGCAGCGCGGTGGGCATGGGCCTGAGTCTCGGCGCGCCAGGGACCGGCGGGTCCCGGGTCCGGTACGAACCCGTGCGGGTCGGCGGCGGCGCGCAGCCACCGCAGACACCGTTCCGCAGCGGGAAGCAGTTCCTCGATGTCCTGTTCGGGCAGCCCCCAGCGTCTGGCCTCGGCCAGGACCGCGGGGAAGGCCAGGGTGGCCTCGATCCCGGTGCAGCGGGGCGGCAGGTAGGGCCCGGCGTCCCTGAGCGTGCCGGAGATGCGCCCGGCCGCCGGGCCGGGACCGCTGATCTGAGTACGGGCCAGGGTTCGGAGCGTGCTGACGGCGAGCCGTGTGCCGAGTGGCAGGGCCATACGGGCGGCCCAGAGCGCCTCGGCGGTGACGGGTCCGCAGCGCCAGGGGACTCCGGCGGCGAGATGGACGTCCGCCGGGTGCGCGGGGTCGCGCTGGAGGAGGGCCCGCAGATCGTCGACGGCCGTGCGCAGGAGCTCCCCGATCCGCGGGTCGTCGCCCTCGGCACGGGCTTCGGCGAGGACGGCCCCGCCGGGCCGCCCGGTGCCCGCCGAGGGTGGGACAGGCCGGGGCGTCCGGTCCCCGCGCACCCTGAGTTCGATGGTGCCGGCGGCGCCGGGGGCCAACTCGACCTCCCACCGCAGGAGCCCGGCGGCGGCCAGCGCGTCCATCGGCGGCGGGTCCGCGGTGACGGCCGCGTACCGGCCGTCGTCCGCCGTCCAGCGCATTCCGGTGCCGTGGACGCTGGGGAAGATCTCGGGCCCGGGTTGCCCGGACGCGACCGCCCCCAGATCCGCGAGATCCGTCCCCAGAGCGATCTCCACCGGGAGTCGCAACGGCCGGCCGGCCGAGCTGCGCAGGGTGATCCGCTCGGTTCCGTCGGCAGCGCGCGAGCGCTCGACGGTGACCCCTGGGTCGGGTCCGTTGTCTCCCGGAGTACGTACGGCGCCGAGGAACACGGCCCGGTCGGCGGCGGCGAGCCTCCCCTGGAGTGCGAGGGGCTCGCGTCCCGCCACCCGCAGCACGCAGCGGGCGAGCAGTCTCCGTCCGGACAGGTAGACCCCTTCGAGGCCGCGGCCGGTGAGCTGGCCATGGTCGGCGCAGATGGCGAGGGCGGGCAGGGCGACGCAGATGAGCGCGTTGTGCACCGAAGGCAGGTCGCCCGGCCGTGGGCCGCCCGGGAGCGTGAGACCGGCGAGGGTCGCGGGCCCGGCCGGGCGTCCGGGGGCCGGGGCGGAACTGGTGGCCATGGGTGGTGTGCGGCGCTCTCTGTGCGATCCGGACTGCCGGTGAGTGGTCGGCGGGACGGGTCGTGGGGCTCCGCCACAGAGCTGAACGCCGACACGGGCGGCCTGGTCACGGGCGTCATCGCCCGCTCCTCGTCCCCCGCTGTCCGGGTCGCCGGGCCGGGGCGCCGCGCGATGGCTTCGGCGCGGCCTTGCCGGGGCGGGTGCCGGCGGTCGGGCCGCCCTTCCTGCCCGTCCGCGGGTGGGCTCCCCGGGGCGCGGCCCGACGTGTCCCGGCGCGGGTCTCGATGGCCGCGGCCGTCCTCGATCCTCGTTCGTGCCGAAGGCAGCTGCGCAGCGATTCGGGGTCGAGCCCCTCGTTGCAGGCCTGGTGCAGCAGTCGGGCGAAGACGTAGTCCGGGTCGGCGTCCAGCGCGAGGCCCAGGGCGACCCGGGCGGCCGGTTCGTCCCCGGTGGACCAGGCCACCCAGCCGGCGAGGGTGAGCGGCGCCGCCGCGTGCTCGTCGAAGGGTGCGACGCAGCGCCGGGCCAGTACCCGCCACAGCCGCAGGGCCGCCGCGCCCTCGGGCCCTTCCATCCATTCGGCCGCCCGGTCCCGGGTGTCACGGTCCTGGAGCCCGAGGATCAGGGCCGCGGCCTCGTCGGCATCGATCAGCGCGTCGTCGGCCGCGTCCCGCTCCGCCGTTCCCAGGCCTCGTACCCGTTCCGCCGCGGACGTCCGTACTGGTGTTTCCGGCACGGTGGACGGACCGTCGAACCGCCTCAGCACCTCGCGGGCGAGCTTCAGCGTCTTCTCCCTGACGCCCTCCCGGCCCACGCCCGGCGGGTCTTCGAGGATCTTGGGGACGATCACCGCGGCGGCCTCGTTCAGGGCCTTGCGCTGCGACTCGTCGGACCCGTCGCAGGATGCGCGTGGCTTGAGACGCGCCTGCATGTCGCGCAGGGATCCCCGTACCTGGATTCCGGCGTAGGCGGCCGACGCCGCCATCACCGACGTACCGCTCAGGGCGAGCGGGGTGCCGTCGGGCGGGCAGCAGCGGGTGTCGGGACAGACGTACGAGAAGTAGAGACCGTCGGAGATGCAGATGACTTCGTAGACGGGGATGTCGAGCTCGCCGCAGGCCGTGCGCAGCCGCTGGGCGAAGGGGCGCAGCCGCTCCATCACCCGGCGGCCGGTCTCGCCGGGCTCGGGGTCCTGGCAGAGGAAGACGACGATGCCGTCCGGGTGGGTGCCGCGCCGGGCGCAGCCTTCGACGAGGCACTCGGCGAGGTGCTCCGCGGTGGCGGGCCACTCCTTCGCCGAGCGCGGGATGCCGAGCCTGACCCGGCCCCCGAAGCGGCCGTGCTCGCCGTGGAGGGCAACGAGGACGACGGAATCGGTGGGATGGAAGCCCAGCATGAAGGGGAGTGCGTCGGCCAGTTCGGCGGGGCCGCGCAGGGTGATCTGCTGCGATTCGGCCGGTCCACGGGATTCGTGCGGGTTCGTGTTCATGGTCACGACGGTCTCGCGCCCGGCCCCGGCACCGAAACCCCTGTGGATAACTCGGCCGGAGCCTCGCCCGCGGGTTGTCCACAGGTTTCGCGGCTCGTTCGCGCAATGTCCGACCCATCGGGTTGCATGGGGGCATGACCAACGCAGACCGACTCGCCGACCGCGCGGACCTCCGAGCCACCGCCGATGCCGTACTCGCCCGCCTCGTGGGGGACCCGACCGGCACGGCGAGACTGCGGGAGGACCAGTGGCGGGCCATCGAGGCGCTCGTCGCGGACAAGCGACGGGCGCTGGTGGTCCAGCGGACCGGGTGGGGCAAGTCCGCGGTGTATTTCGTGGCCACGTCACTCCTGCGCGAGGCCGGCAGCGGTCCCACGGTGATCGTCTCCCCCCTGCTCGCGCTGATGCGCAACCAGGTGGAGGCGGCGGCCCGTGCCGGTATCCGTGCCCGCACGATCAACTCGTCGAACACGGAGGAGTGGGAGACAGTCCAGCAGGAGGTGGCCGCGGGCGAGGTGGATGTGCTGCTGGTCAGTCCCGAGCGGCTCAACAACCCCGACTTCCGCGACGAGGTCCTTCCCCGGCTCGCGGCCGCCACCGGTCTGCTCGTGGTCGACGAGGCGCACTGCATCTCCGACTGGGGCCACGACTTCCGGCCCGACTACCGCCGTCTGCGCACGATGCTGGCGGAGCTGCCCGCCGGCGTCCCGGTGCTCGCCACGACGGCGACGGCCAACGCCCGGGTGACGGCGGACGTCGCCGAGCAGCTCGGTACGGGCGCGGGGACGGACGCGCTGGTGCTGCGTGGCCCGCTCGACCGGGAGAGTTTGAGCCTCGGTGTCGTCCAACTGCCCGACGCCGCGCACCGGCTGGCCTGGCTGGCCGACCATCTCGGCGAGCTTCCCGGGTCCGGGATCATCTACACGCTCACGGTCGCGGCAGCCGAAGAGGTCACCGCCTACCTCCGCCAGTGTGGGCACACCGTCTCCTCGTACACGGGCCGCACGGAGAACGCGGACCGGCAGCAGGCGGAGGAGGACCTGCTGGCGAACCGGGTCAAGGCGCTGGTGGCGACATCGGCCCTGGGCATGGGGTTCGACAAGCCGGACCTGGGCTTCGTGGTGCACCTCGGTTCGCCGTCCTCCCCTATCGCTTACTACCAGCAGGTGGGCCGCGCCGGGCGTGGGGTGGAGCACGCGGAGGTGCTGCTGCTGCCGGGCAAGGAGGACGAGGCGATCTGGCAGTACTTCGCGTCGGTCGCCTTCCCGCCCGAGGAGCAGGTGCGCCGCACCCTGGACGTGCTGGCGCATGCGGACCGCCCGCTCTCCCTGCCCGCTCTGGAGCCGCTGGTCGAGCTGCGGCGGACGCGGCTGGAGACGATGCTCAAGGTGCTGGACGTGGACGGAGCCGTGCACCGGGTGAAGGGCGGCTGGACCAGCACGGGACAGCCGTGGGTGTACGACTCCGAGCGGTATGCCTGGGTGGCACGGCAGCGGGCGGCAGAGCAGCAGGCGATGCGTGAGTACGCGGCGGCGACGGGCTGTCGGATGGAGTTCCTGCGACGGCAGTTGGACGACGAGGAGGCCACTCCGTGCGGTCGCTGCGACAACTGCTCGGGGTCCCGGTTCGACCCGAAGGTGAGCGATGCGGCGCTCGACGCCGCCAAGGGTGAGCTGGGACGGCCGGGCGTGGAGGTGGAGCCGCGCAAGATGTGGCCGACCGGACTCACTGCGGTCGGTGTCGATCTGAAGGGTCGTATCCCGGCGGGCGAGCAGTCCTTCGGCGGCCGGGCGCTGGGGCGGCTGTCGGACATCGGCTGGGGCAATCGGCTGCGTCCGATGCTGTCGGAGCGGGCGCCTGACGGTCCGGTTCCGGACGATGTGGTGCAGGCGGTGGTGCGCGTGCTCGCCGACTGGGCCAAGGGGCCCGGGGGTTGGGCGTCCGGCGCGCCGGACGCTGCTGCCCGGCCCGCCGGTGTGGTGACGGTCGCCTCGCGCAACAGGCCGCAGCTTGTGGGCTCGCTCGGCCGGCGGATCGCGGAGATCGGCCGGATGCCGCTGCTGGGGTCCGTCGAGTACGTGCCGGAGGCGGAGGAGCTGCGGATCTCCCGGACGAACAGCGCGCAGCGGGTGGTGGGGCTCCATCAGGCGCTGACGGTTCCCCCCGCGCTGGCCGAGCGGCTGGCCTCGGCCGGCGGTCCGGTGCTGCTGGTGGACGACCTGTCGGACAGTGGCTGGACCCTGGCCGTGTCGGCGCGGCTGCTGCGCCGGGCGGGAGCGGAGGGGGTGTTTCCGCTGGTGCTTGCCGTCCAGGGGTGAAACGGGGAGTGAACAGTAGGTGGCTGGGCAGGGATATGAGTGTCATACCGGCTCATTCCAGTCAGCGGCCTCAATTGCTCGTTGCCGCCCGCGCACAGGCCCGCAAGAATTGGGAACCCGCCCCGCACGGCCCTGTACGCGGTCCGGAAGGACTGTGCCGTGGTGCGCCCTCACTCGACCCTGCCCGCTCAGCGGGCGCGTATCCGAAGGGAGGACCGTGACCTTCGGATTCGCTCCGTCCGCAGCCACCTCGATCAACTCGCCGTCCGAGTCCGCCAGCCGCCTCGCCCGGATGCTGGAACCTTCCGAGTGGGCCGCGGCCGGAATTCCGTTGCTCCGCAACCCTCGTGAGGTCGTCAGCGGTCTGCACACCCGCCATCGGCCGACGCCGGCGACCGCCGTCGTCGCCGTGCTCGACCACGAGGAACGGCTCGCCGCCAGCGCGTCGTTCACGCGGCGCTCCGTCCCCGCGGACGGCTGGGAGTTCCGCAACGCGCTCCTGGCGCATCTGCGCCGTGTCATCCCGCACGACCTGCGGCGCAGGGCCCCCGTGCGAACGGCCGTCCTGCTCTACTGCCGTGAGGGCGACGAGCGATGGACGGAGGAGGACGGTGCCTGGATGTGGGGGCTGCGAGATGCCTGCACGCTCCACGGGCTGCGCTGCGGCGCGTACATCACGCTGACCCGCGGCGGTTGGCAGGTGCTCGGCGAGGGCCGGGGCGGTCGGCATCCCAGCTCCGATTCGCGCCCGACAGCCCTCGGTGACGTCGCCTCCGAACTGGGCGTCCTGACTCCGCGTACGGCGGGCGGCGCCGCCGAGCCGCTGCGTCGGACGGCGGCACGCTGACGCGGGCACGCCGGTGCGCGGGGCCCGCGGGACCACGGCCCGGCCGCCCCCACGGGGCAGCCGGGTCAGGACCGCGAGACGTTACGCCGCCTCAGACTCCCGCGCCGAGCACGGCGTTGATGCGCTGCGGGTCACCGCAGACGATGAGCAGCGCGGTCGCACGTCCCATCGCCAGGGGCAGGGCCCGTGCGGCGGCGTCATCGGCTCCGCCGTTGACCGCCACGACGACCACGGGCCGCGTGGCGGCCCGCTCCACGGCGGAGGCGTCCGCGAAGAACACGTCGTCGCGGGCGTCCTGCTGGGCCCAGTAGGCGGCATCGCCGAAGGACAGCTCGTGCGCCGCCCACGGGTGCTGCTCACCGGTGGTGAGGACGAGGATGTCGCCGGGCGGGCGGCCGGTCTCCAGGAGCAGATCGACGGCCTCTTCGGCGGCGTCGAGCGCGCCGTCGACCGGGGCGGGGATCAGCTGGATCTGCGGGCCGGACCGCTGTCCGGAACGATTCTCCGGACGGGGCGACGCGGACTGCCCGGCACCGGGGTGCGGGCGCTGCGCCGGCGGGGCGGGCCTGGCCGGTGCGGGGCCGGGACGCCCTGGACGCGGCGAGGTCGCGGAGCGTGGACCGGGTACGGGACGAGGGGTCGGCGCGGGGTGGCCGGCGGCCGTGGCGCGGGGACCCTGGGCACTCTCGTGAATCTGAGGCTCCTCGGGGATGAGAGGCATGGGTGGATGTCTATCAAACGCCGGTGCGCGAGGCTCCGGCGGGTGGGCACAATCGTGCGACCCGGCTGCCGAGTGGGCTCTGCCGGGGAGTTCAGAAGTCGAAGCCGAGCTGGCCCCCGCTTTCCAGTGCGACCGCCTCGGCGGAGATGCGGACCTTCTTGAGATGCCGCCACTGGGGCAGCGCGTCGAGATAGGACCAGGAGAGCCGGTGGTACGGGGTGGGCCCCCGCTCCGCCAGAGCCGCCTTGTGGACCGGCGAAGGGTAGCCCGCGTTGGCGCCGAAGCCGTAGGCCGAGCACTCCTGGGCCGCGCTCTCCAGCTCGGCCATCATCGCGTCGCGCCGCACCTTGGCGATGACCGAGGCCGCCGCCACGGCGATGCAGGACTGGTCGCCCTTGATCACCGTACGGACCTTCCAGGGGCTGCCGAGGTAGTCGTGCTTGCCGTCGAGTATCACGGCCTCCGGGCGTACGGGCAGGGCTTCCAGAGCGCGCACGGCTGCCAGCCGGAGCGCCGCGGTCATGCCGAGCTCGTCGATCTCCTGGGGAGAGGAGTGCCCGAGCGCGTAGGCGGTGACCCACTTCTCCAGTTCCGCGGCCAGGGCGGTGCGGCGCTTGGGGGTGATCAGCTTGGAGTCGGTGAGCCCCTCGGGGGGTCGTCGCAGGCCCGTGATGGCCGCGCAGACCGTGACCGGACCGGCCCATGCCCCGCGTCCGACCTCGTCGACCCCGGCAACGATCTTGACACCGGTGGTGGCTCGGAGCGATCGCTCGACGCTGTGGGTGGGTGGTTCGTACGGCATGGCGCCAGACAGGTTACGCCGATGGGCGCCGCCCGCGATACCCGGATTCCCATCGGATGTCCGAAGCCGCCGACGGGGAGGCGGTTCACGGCCTCGGGGAGCGGAGCAGAGGCACCATGATCTGATCGATCATCGCGGCGATCTCGGCGTCCGTCCATTCGCTGGCGCACATCTTCGAGCGGTACATCATCATCGCCGGGATGACGTCGAAGAGCAGGTCACCCGTGGCGTCGGCACGCACGTCACCACGCCGGATCCCGCGCTGCACCACCTCGCGGAAGAGCCGGGTGGAGGGTTCGATCACTCCGGTCACGATCAGTCCGTGGAAGCGTTCCGCCGTCTCGCTGTCGCATTCGTGAATCACCGATCGCAGAGCGAACCCGGGCTTCGAGTACATCGCCTCCCGGATGCGCCGGCACAATTGATAGAGATCTTCGCGGACGCTCCCGTGGTCGGGTGCCTCGTCGAGCGTCGGCAGTCCGGCCTGGAGCGCGTCGGCGACCAGATCCTCCTTCGACGGCCAGCGCCGGTAGACCGCGGCCTTGCCCGTCTGCGCCCCGACCGCGACACCCTCCATGGTCAGACCGCTCCAGCCGACCGTACTCAGCTGATCGAGCGCGGCCTCCAGAATCGCTCGTTCCAGTACCGGACCACGGCGTCGCAGCGACACCCCCTGCGGCCGAGCGGCGGCCGCGGAGCGCGAAGTAACCATCAGGGACTCTTCCTTGAGACGGAGCGGACATCTCGGCAGTACCCAGTGAACGGTTGCGTTCACTGAGGGGGACTCACTACCGTTGAAGACAGTGAACGGGTGCGTTCACTAATTCTTCCGTGGGGGGATCCATAGTGACAACATCTCCAGTGGACACGCGGACCACGCCGGGCTCGGCCCGACAGGGGCGACCCGGAATCGCCCTCACCGTCATCGCCGCCTGCCAGCTGATGGTCGTCCTCGACGCCACGATCGTGAACATCGCGCTGCCGCACATCCAGGACGCGCTCTCCTTCTCCACCACCGACCTCTCATGGGTGCTCAGTGCCTACACGCTGACCTTCGGCGGCCTTCTCCTGCTCGGCGGCAGGGCCGGCGACATCCTGGGCCGCCGCCGCGTCTTCCTGTCCGGCATCCTGCTCTTCACCTTCGCCTCGCTGCTCGGCGGATTCGCCCAGGAGCCCTGGCACCTCCTCGCCGCACGCGCGCTCCAGGGTGTCGGCGGCGCGATCGCCTCGCCGACCTCGCTCGCGCTGATCACCACGACGTTCCCCGAAGGCCCGGAGCGGAACCGGGCGTTCGGCGTCTTTGCCGCCGTGTCCGCGGGTGGCGGCGCGATCGGCCTGCTGGCCGGCGGCATGCTCACCGAGTGGCTCGACTGGCGCTGGGTCCTGTTCGTGAACGTACCCATCGGCCTGCTCATCGCCTTCCTGACGCCGCGCTACATCAAGGAGTCCGAGCGGCACCCCGGCCGGTTCGACATCGCGGGCGCCCTGACCTCGACGCTGGGCATGGCCTCGCTGGTGTACGGCTTCATCCGGGCGTCCGAGGAGGGCTGGCGTGACCCGCTCACGATCGGCTCCTTCGTCGCGGCGGTGATCCTGCTCGCCGCCTTCGCGGTGGTCGAGTCGAGGGCGCGGGAACCGATCACTCCGCTGCGGATGTTCGCCGACCGCAACCGATCGGGCACGTACGTCATCATGCTCAGCCTGGCCGCCGCCATGTTCGGGATGTTCTTCTTCATCGTCCTCTTCGTGCAGAACGTCCTGGGCTACAGCCCGATCCGGTCCGGGCTCGCGTTCCTCCCGGTGACGGTCGCGATCGTGACGGGTGCGGGGCTTTCCCAGCGCCTGCTGCCGGTCCTCGGTCCGAAGCCCTTCATGGTGGCGGGCTCCGCGCTCACCGGTGTCGGACTGTTCTGGCAGACGTTCATCACGCCCGACAGTTCGTACGTCAGTGGTGTCCTCGGCCCGATGGTGCTGTTCGGCTTCGGCATGGGCCTGAACTTCGTGACGCTCACGCTGACCGCCGTCTCCGGCGTGGCGCAGCACGAGGCGGGTGCGGCCTCCGGGCTGCTCAACGCGACGCAGCAGGTGGGCGGTTCGCTGGGGCTGTCCATCCTGGTCACGGTGTTCGGCACGGCCGGTCGCAGCGAGGCCGAGAAGCAGGTGCCGTCCTTCCTCGCCACCGCGACGGCGGAGCAGAAGGCGGCATTCGCGACAACGAAGGAGCTGCCGGCTCCGTGGGGTCACGAAGTACTGACCTCCGGAATCTCGACCGCCTTCACGGCGGCCGTCGGCATGGTGGCCCTCGCGCTGATCACTGCGGTGGCGGTGATCCGGGTGCGCAAGAGCGATCTGGAGTCGCTCAGCGGCAAGGCCGAGGCCGCGGGCCCGGCCGCCTAGAGGTTCGCCGGACCTCCCTGCCCTTCCCCCGGCGAGCGGAGGAAGGGCAGGGGCGCGAGGGTTCCAGAGTGAAGGCGACGATCGGACTCAGGGGGCGTGCGGACGTACTCAGGGGGCGTACGGATCGCCGTCCGCGTCCGGGTCGTACTCCTCTTCCCTGCTCGGCCCGCCGCAGCCCACGCGGGACCGCTCGATCCCGCGCTCCGCCAGGATCGAGCGCGCCCTCGCCTCCGACCAGCTGGTGGCGAACCACCCTCCGTCGTCGAGACGCAGCCGCCGCTCGATGTCCATCAGCGCGCAGGAACGTTGCGGCTCGGGCAGCCGGTCGAGCGCGGGCACGGCATCGGCCGAGAGCCCTTCGAGGTAGGGCACATCGATCTTTCCGAGGCGGTCGTACCGCTCGACGTTGCGCTCGGCGACGATCGCGTCGGGCGAGGCCAGACCGAAGGCCAGCACGGCCGCTGCGGCGCTCGCGGCCACCGCTCGGGGCAGCAGGCGCGCGCCGAAGACCCCAGCGGCCATGATCAACAGGATGACCAGGCCCAGCCAGATCTCCATCGCGGCCACCGAGATACGCAGCCGGGTGAGCCCGTACGCGTCCACGTACAGGTCCATCCTGCGCAGCGCCGAGGCGACCACGACCAGCGTGAGGACACACAGGGTGCCGAGCACGGCGCGCACGAGCGTCCGGTCGCGTGGCTCCGCGCGCGGTGCCCACCGCAGGGCGAGCCCAATCACCACGAGGGTGAGCAGGGTGGCCGTCAGAAGCTGCCAGAAGCCCTGGCGAGCGTACGCGGAGTAGGTCAGGCCGGTCTCTTCGAGCACCTTGTCGTATCCGCCGAAGAGAACCGTGAGTTGGACCGCGTTGAAGGCCGCGAAGAGAAGGTTCAGGACGATGAGCGGAGCGGCCCACTCCAGCCGTGCCCGCGCTCGGCCCGGACGGATGACCATGCGGTCCCAGCGCAGCGGTGCGGCAGCCGTACGGGCGAGGGAGATCGCGCCGAACAGACCGAGCAGGAAGAACGAGAGCCGCACCGGCACCTGGGCCGGCGAGAAGTCGGGGATGAGCGAGCCGAGGAGATCGGCGAAGGCCGCGTCGGCGCCCGCGAACAGAGCGCCGAAGACGACGAGCAGGGCGACGGCCACCCCGACCGTACGCACGATCGGGCCCCATCGGCCGCGAGAACCGTCGGCCCGGTCGCGCAGTCCTCGCCAGGCCCAGGTGGTGCCAGGGCCCAGTGAGTCGATCAGGCCGAGGGGTCCGAACAGCATGCTCGGCCAGCCCCTGCCGCCGTGCAGGGCGAAGGCGGTCAGTACCAGGGCGGAGACGATCGCCAGGAACGTCGGCCAGCCGGCATCCCGTAGGGCGGGTACACCGAGGAGGGCGAGTCCCCCGATCGCCCAGACCAGTGTCCAGGGGCGAAGGCGGCGGCCCGCCGTCCGCGCGGCGAAGGACGCGGCGAGCACCGCGGGGGCGGCCACGAGCATCAGATTGAGGCCGATGCCGTCACCGAGCAGCAGCGCGCTGAGGAACGCGGTGGCCGCGATGGCGATGAGGGTCGCAGTGGTGGCCCGGGCGGGTGCGGCGGGGCGCAGTCGGGTGAGCCAGCTGTCGCTCGGAGGCGTCGGTGGCCCCCAGGGATGGTGGGGTCTCTGCCCTCCCGGCCACCCGGTGGACGCCATGGCCCGGTGCTGTGGCGGCACGGGTGGAACGGCACCGGGCGGCGTCGCCGGCGCGGCGGGCTCCGGCTGGGACGGCGTGCTGTCCTTCGGTGGTGGTGCGGACGGTGTGTCGGACACGGGACCCCCTCCCGACCCGGTCCGCACACGGGGCCATGACGGCGGAGGGCTGCGTCCGGGTGTCTCGTCGGCGCCTTCTCTTCATGATCAGCGCTCGGGAGTGGCCGACTCTAACCGTGCCCCCGGGCATTCGGTCCCGACCGGTCGGCGCTGTGGCAGGACCGTGACAGTCGCCCCGCCCTCCGGCGCGTCGGCGTCAGGGGCTCACGGCGGCCGGGAGCCAGTCCGGCAGCTCCTCCGTCTGGTCCAGCCAGGCGGTGGGAGGCGCTCCGGTCGTGGCGGAGGCCACCACACCGCCCGCGATCGCACAGGTGGTGTCGACGTCGCCGCCCACCTGTGCGGTCGTCCAGAAGACCTGCTCGAAGTCGCCCAAACCGCGGGCCGCCGACCAGAGCGCGTACGGAACGGTGTCGTGCGCGCTGGTACGACGCCCGCTGCCCAGGACCGCGGCCACCGTCGCCGGGTCGCCGTAGTCGAGCATGTCCCGGGCCCGGCGCAGACCCGCGCCGACCGCACTGCGCGGCACGAGCGCGATCACGCCGTCCAGGAGGTCCGTGGGTGTGGGCGGACCGGCCGGGTCGGCGGCGAGCGCCGCCGCGGCGGCCACGGCCATCGCGCCGACCACGGCCTCGCGGTGCTGGTGCGTCGTGTAGGCGGAGATCTCGGCCTGATGGGTCGCCTGCTCGGGGTCGTCCGCGTACCAGGCGCCGAGCGGGGCGATCCTCATCGCGGCCCCGTTCCCCCACGAACCCTGGCCGTTGAAGAGCGCGGAAGCCAGCTCCCGCCAGTCGCCGCCCTCCCTGATGAGCCGGAGCATCCGGTTGACCGCGGGGCCGTAGCCCCGGTCGAAGTCGTGGTGCTCGGCGAACGCCTGCGCGAGCGCGTCCTGGTCGATCCGGTTGTGCTGCGCGAGCACGGCCAGAACGGAGCAGGCCATCTCGGTGTCGTCGGTCCACTGCCACGATCCCGACGGGACTTCACGTCGTTTGAGCAGCGGATAGTTGGCGGGGACGAAGTACTGGGAGCCCAGGGCGTCTCCCACGGCCAGCCCCCGAAGGCTGGCCAGGGCGCGGTCGAAGCGCCGGTCGAGAGAAGAGTCAGCGGTCATCGCTCTGCCACTCTATCCGGTGTGGCCGTACGGTTCGGGGGTACGCCAGCGTTCGAACGGCCGGTCCAGGCGGTATCGGCCGTCCTCGCCCAGCAGAAGGGTCCGCGTCTCGGCGTTGCCCGGATTGGACAGCGACTCGAACTCGGCGACCGTCCAGTGGAACCAGCGCATGCAGAACAGTCGCATGGTCAGTCCGTGGGTCACCAGCAGTACGTTCGGCGGGTGGTCGGGCGCCTCGAAGCTGCGGTACAGACTCTCCAGGAATGCCCCGACGCGGTCGTAGACGTCGGCCCCCGACTCGCCCTGGGCGAAGCGGTAGAAGAAGTGCCCGTACGCGTCGCGGTACGCCTTCTGCAGCCGTACGTCCTCCCTGTCCTGCCAGTTTCCCCAGTCCTGCTCCCGCAGCCGCGGCTCCTCGCGCACACGGACCTGGCCGGGATCG
This sequence comes from Streptomyces sp. NPDC046712, assembly GCF_040645695.1. NCBI lineage: Bacteria > Bacillati > Actinomycetota > Actinomycetes > Kitasatosporales > Streptomycetaceae > Streptomyces > Streptomyces sp. NPDC046712. The sequence goes on from NZ_JBEYYW010000023.1 coordinate 80,314, forward strand.
AGCCGGAAGGCCCGGAACGTCTCGTGGGTGCGGCGGTACGGCGACACATAGACGCTGACCCGCTCCGTGCCGAACAGTTCCCGAAGCCGCCCCCCCGTCTCCTCCGCCTGCCGCAGACCGGTCTCGGTGAGCCTGAGCGCATGGTCCGGTTCACGTTCGTACACCGTGTCGTCGGCATTGCCCACGGACTCTCCGTGCCGTACGAGAACGATGCGCCGCGGTCGTGCCATGCCATGACCCTAGATCGCTTGCCCCGGACGGGCTCAGCCGAGGAGGCGTCCGGAGTCCATCCGGCGTATGCGGCCGGTGAAGCGGCGGCGCAGCTGCCGGTCGTGGGAGACCACGACCAGAGCCCCGGCCCACTGCTCCAGCGCCTCCTCCAGCTCTTCGACGAGGCCGAGGGCGAGATGGTTGGCCGGCTCGTCGAGGAGCAGCAGGTCCGCCGGCCGGGCCAGCAGGCGGGCGAGGGCGAGCCTGCGTCGCTGCCCCGCGGAAAGGCTGCCGACCGGCACCAGGAGGTCCGCAGGGCGGAACAGTCCGTACGACAGGAGCAGTTCGGCCTGCTCGTCCTCGGTGAGCGCGAGCCCGCGGCCGAAGGCGGCGAGGACCCGCTCGGTCGGCCGATGGGCCGGTATCTCCTGGGCCAGGAACCCGATGCGTCCACCTCGGCGCACCTCCCCCGCCTCCGGCTCGACCAGGCCCGCCATGACCCGGAGCAGGGTGGACTTGCCCGCGCCGTTGCCGCCGTGGACCAGGAGCTTCTCCCCCGCCCGGACGGTCAGATGGTCGACGGTCAGCCGGTCCGCGACGCGCACCCCGGTCAGGGCGACCAGGTCCCCCTGGGCGTCGCCGGCGACCGGCCGCGCGGCGAAGGCGAGCGGGCGCGGAGGCCTGGCCACCGGCTCGGCCCGGAGGCGGCGCAGGCGCTCCTGGGCGTTGCGCACGCGCCCTGAGACGGATGCCTGGACCCGGCCGCCGGCCCTGTCGTAGGCCATCTTGTTGTTGTCCTTGATCGAGCGGCCGGCGGCCACTCCGTGCGCGGTGGTCATGGCGTACGCCTCGAGCCGCGCCGTCTCCTCGCGCCACTCCTCGTACGCCTGCTCCCAGCGCTGCCGCGCGGCCGCCCGCTCGGCCCGGAATCCGGCGTAGCCGTCGCCGTACCGGACGACCGTGCGGCGGTCGGCGTCGACTTCCAGCACCGCGGTGGCGACTCGCTCCAGGAAGACGCGATCGTGGGAGACGGCCACGACGGTGCCCCGGTGGGCCAGCAGCGCCTCTTCCAGCCAGCCGAGCGCCTGTTCGTCGAGGTGGTTGGTCGGCTCGTCCAGCAGGAGGACCTCGGGCGCGGCGGCGACCGCGCAGGCGATGCCCAGCCGGGCCTGCTCGCCGCCCGACAGGCTGCCCAGCCGGCGCTCCCTGCCGATGGCGGCGAGTCCGAGGCCGTGCATGGCCTTGTCGACCCGCGCGTCCGCTTCGTAACCGCCACGCAGTTCATAGGCGGTCAGCAGTTCTCCGTAGGCGTCGAGCGCACGGCCGTCGGCGGTGCCGAGCTCCGCTTCGAGTTCCCTGAGCCGCCGTTCCATGGCCCGGAGCTCCGCAAGGGAGTCGTCGATGGCGTCGGCGACGGTGTGGTCGCCCGACAGCCGCGGTGTCTGTGCGAGCAGACCCGTGCCGCCGTCGACCAGGGTGACGACCTCGCCCTCATCGGGCGTTTCGAGCCCGGCGAGCAGGCGGAGCAGGGTGGTCTTGCCCGCCCCGTTCTCCCCCACGATCCCGATCCGCTCACCGGGACGCACCGTGAGCGAGATCCGGTCGAGCAGCAGCCGTTCGCCGCGGGACACGGTCACGTCGCGCAGAGAGATCTGTGTGGGCAAGGGCGCCTCCGGTGATGAGCGGGAATGAACGGATCAGGACTGCACAGAGCAGCACGCACCCCGACCAGTAAATGCAACCGGAGTGGCGTTACGGAGAGTGTGGCACACTCGATCCACTAACGCAACGGGAGTAGCAATTGAATGCATCGATCGAAGGTGAGCAGGCGCCCGCGCCCGGCAGTCGGCGCCCCGGCGGCCGCACCGCACGCACCCGGGCCGCCGTACGCGACGCGGTCCTGACGGGCCTGGCCGAGCACGGCTATCCGGCCCTGACCGTCGAATACGTGGCGGAACACTCCGGCGTGCACAAGACGACGCTCTACCGGCGCTGGGGCAGCCTGGAGGGACTCGTCGCGGACGCCCTCGACCTCGCGGGCGACGACAGCTGGACGCCACCCGACACCGGAAGCCTGGACGGCGACCTGCGGGCGCTCGCGCGTGAAGTGGTCGATGCCTTCGCGGACCCGGCCGCCGCGGCGGCCCCCACCGCCTTCGTCGGCGCGGCGTTCCAGTCCGAGCGGGCCGCCGAAGCGCTGCGGGCCTTCTACACCGAGCGCTTCACCCGCTGCGAGGCGGTCGTCGAGCGGGCATCGGCCCGCGGAGAGGTGCCCGCGGGCACGGACGCCGGAGCGGTCGTCCGTGCCGTCTCCGCGCCGCTGTTCCTGCGTCTGTTCGTCACCCGCGAGCCGCTCGACACGGCGACGGCGGACCAGGCGGCGGGGGCGACACTGGCCGCGGTCACCGCGGGGGCGTTCGTGCGGCGACCGGAAACCGGCCAGGACCCGGCCGCCGAGGAGTGATCAGACCGTCCAGGACGGCTCGAGCTGCACCACGTCACCCGTCAGCGCCGCCACGTCGGCCTCCGTCTGGGCCCGCAGCCCGAGCCGCTCGACGCGCTCGACCCGATATTTGCCGTGCTCGGCGGCGGACCGCCACATCGACAGCACCACGAACTCGTTCCCGGGCGCCTCGCCGAACACGCCGCGCAACATCCCGGGCGAACCGGCCATCGCCGGATTCCACACCTTCTCCTGCATCAGCGCGAAGTGCTCGACCCGGTCCTCGTGGACACGGCAGTGCGCGACCCGGGCCACGTCGGCATCCGCGAACTTCGGCTCGAACCCCGTCTTCACGTCGAAGCGGTGATCGAACAGCTTCACCTGGATGTCCTTGTACGTGCCCGTCTGCGCGGCCGCGAGCCGGTCGTGCGAGCGCGCCATGAACGAGTCGTAGAACGCACGGCTCTCCCAGAAGGCGAAGACATGGGCGACGTCCGGCCGCGCCCGGCTCCATCCACCGCCCTGTCCCCGGAATCCCGGCTCCCCGAGCAACCCCGCCCATTTCCGCTGTCCCCGCTCGAACCCGCGACGGTCCACGACGGTGCAGCGAATCCACTTGACCAGCACCGCGCCATCGTACGGCGCAGGACAGGGCCCCCGTGAGACTACGGAGGAGAGCACCACAATGATCGCCAGAACACCGAACGCACGTGACACCATGAACAACCTGTCCGAGACCAAGGGCAGTTGACCGGTCCAGCGGTGCGAGTCGCGCACAGAGAGGGGATTCACGGTGAGCGGACTCAACAAGGGGGTCGGCAAGGTCGAGGTGACGCTCAAGTGGGACCCCAGTCCGATCGGCGCCGCGGCGCACGACCTGGACATCATCGCCGGGGTGTACACGACGGACGATCCCTATGGATCCCCCGCCTATCTGGTGCACTTCGACAGCCGCTCCCCCGACGGCACGATCACCCTCAGCCGGGACAGCCGTACGGGACAGGGCTTCGGATACGACGAGGCCATGATCCTTGAACTGAACCGGCTCGCGCCTCGGTACGCGCGCGTGGTGGTGGGCGTGGCCATACAACAGGGCGGCGGCCGACTGACCTTCGGCGACGTCGCGAACACCGGCGTACGGGTCCGAGAGGGCTACACGGACCTCGCAGCGCACGACTTCGGGGACGTCGCCGAGGCCACGGCCGCGACGGTCGTGGAGTTCACCCGGGACGGCGCGGAGGGATGGTCCTACCGGTCGATGCGTCGTGGGTTCGACGCGGACCCGCAGACCTTCGCGACGCTGATGGGTGCCCGGCACGCCTGAGCGTCCCGCGCCTCCCGGCGGCTACGGCGAAGGGGACCGGCCACGGGCCGGTCCCCTTCGTCAGTCACTGCTCAGCGGTTCAGCTGCAGCCGCTGGTCGAGCCGCAGCCCTCGCAGATGTAGCAGGAGCCCGCCCGCTGCATCTTCGTACCGCAGGAGAAGCACAGCGGGGCGTCCGCGCTGATGCCCAGCTGCATCTCGACGAGCTCCGCCGAGGTGTGCGCCTGCTTGGGCGCCGGGATCTCCGCCTTGGCGGGCGGAGCGACGGCCTTCAGGGTCTCGGTCTGGCGCGGGGCGGACTGGGCCAGGCCCTCGACGTCCACCTCGTCGTCGGTGGGCTCGTAGGAGCCCGTCTCCAGGTGACGCTGACGCTCCTCGGCCGAGTGGATGCCGAGCGCGGAGCGCGTCTCGAAGGGCAGGAAGTCCAGCGCCAGGCGGCGGAAGATGTAGTCGACGATCGACTGCGCCATCCGCACGTCCGGGTCGTCCGTCATGCCGGCCGGCTCGAAGCGCATGTTGGTGAACTTCGAGACGTACGTCTCCAGCGGGACGCCGTACTGCAGACCGACGGAGACGGCGATGGAGAAGGCGTCCATCATGCCCGCGAGCGTCGAACCCTGCTTGGACATCTTCAGGAAGACCTCGCCGAGACCGTCGTCCGGGTAGGAGTTGGCGGTCATGTAACCCTCGGCGCCACCGACCGTGAAGGAGGTGGTGATCCCCGGGCGGCCCTTGGGGAGGCGCTTGCGCACCGGGCGGTACTCGACGACCTTCTCGACGGCCTCGCGGATCGTCGCCTCGGTCTTCGCGGTGACCTCGACCTTCTCCTCCTCCTTCTTCTTGGCGGAGAGGGGCTGGCCGACCTTGCAGTTGTCGCGGTAGATGGCGAGCGCCTTGACGCCCATCTTCCAGGCCTCGAAGTAGACCTCCTCGACGTCCTCGACCGTGGCCGTCTCCGGCAGGTTCACGGTCTTGGAGAGAGCGCCGGAGATCCACGGCTGGATGGCGGCCATCATGCGGACGTGGCCCATCGCGGAGATGGAGCGCTCGCCCATGGCGCAGTCGAAGACCTCGTAGTGCTCGGTCTTCAGGCCCGGGGCGTCGATCACGTTGCCGTGCTCGGCGATGTGGGCGACGATCGCCTCGATCTGCTCCTCCTGGTAACCCAGGCGGCGCAGGGCCTGCGGGACGGTGCCGTTGACGATCTGCATCGAGCCGCCGCCGACCAGCTTCTTGAACTTGACCAGGGCGAGGTCGGGCTCGAGGCCGGTGGTGTCGCAGGACATCGCGAGACCGATGGTGCCGGTCGGGGCGATGACCGAGGCCTGGGCGTTGCGGAAGCCGTTCTTGGCGCCGAGGCGGATCACGTCCTGCCAGGCCTCCGTGGCGGCGGCCCAGATCGGCGAGTCGAGGTCGTCCATGCGGACGGCCGCGGTGTTGGCGTCGGCGTGCTGCTTCATGACGCGCTGGTGCGGCTCGGCGTTGCGGGCGTAGCCGTCGTACGGGCCGACGACCGCAGCGAGCTCGGCGGAGCGCTTGTACGAGGTGCCGGTCATCAGCGAGGTGATGGCACCCGCCAGGGCACGGCCGCCGTCGGAGTCGTACGCGTGGCCGGTGGCCATGAGCAGGGCGCCCAGGTTGGCGTAACCGATGCCCAGCTGGCGGAAGGCGCGGGTGTTCTCGCCGATCTTCTGGGTGGGGAAGTCGGCGAAGCAGATCGAGATGTCCATCGCCGTGATGACCAGCTCGACGACCTTGGCGAAGCGCTCGGAATCGAACGACTGGTTGCCCTTGCCGTCGTCCTTGAGGAACTTCATCAGGTTCAGCGAGGCGAGGTTGCAGGACGTGTTGTCCAGGTGCATGTACTCGCTGCACGGGTTCGAGCCGTTGATGCGGCCGGACTCGGGGCAGGTGTGCCAGTGGTTGATCGTGTCGTCGTACTGGATGCCCGGGTCGGCGCAGGCCCAGGCGGCCTCGGCCATCTTGCGGAACAGCGCCTTGGCGTCGACCTCCTCGATGACCTCGCCCGTCATACGGGAGGTCAGGCCGAACTTGCCACCCTGCTCGACCGCCTTCATGAACGTGTCGTTCACACGGACCGAGTTGTTGGCGTTCTGGTACTGGACGGACGTGATGTCGTCGCCGCCCAGGTCCATGTCGAAGCCCGCGTCACGCAGGGCGCGGATCTTCTCCTCCTCCTTGACCTTGGTCTCGATGAAGTCCTCGATGTCGGGGTGGTCGACGTCGAGGATGACCATCTTGGCCGCGCGACGGGTGGCGCCGCCCGACTTGATCGTTCCTGCGGAGGCGTCGGCACCACGCATGAAGGAGACCGGGCCGGAGGCGTTGCCGCCGGAGGAGAGCAGCTCCTTGGAGGAGCGGATACGGGAGAGGTTCAGGCCGGCGCCGGAGCCGCCCTTGAAGATCATGCCCTCTTCCTTGTACCAGTCGAGGATCGACTCCATGGAGTCGTCGACGGACAGGATGAAGCAGGCGGAGACCTGCTGGGGCTGCGGCGTACCGACGTTGAACCACACCGGGGAGTTGAAGCTGAAGATCTGGTGCAGGAGGGCGTAGGCCAGCTCGTGCTCGAAGATCTCGGCGTCGGCGGGCGAGGCGAAGTAGCCGTGCTCCTCGCCGGCCTTCGTGTAGGTCTTCACGATCCGGTCGATGAGCTGCTTGAGACCGGTCTCGCGCTGCGGGGTGCCGACGGCCCCGCGGAAGTACTTGCTGGTGACGATGTTGACCGCGTTCACCGACCAGAAGTCGGGGAACTCGACGCCACGCTGCTCGAAGTTGACCGAGCCGTCGCGCCAGTTGGTCATGACGACGTCACGGCGTTCCCAGACCACCTCGTCGTACGGATGCACGCCGGGGGTGGTGTGGATGCGCTCGATACGCAGGCCCTTGCTCGCCTTGGCTCCCTTGGCGCGGGAACCTCGTGCCGGACCGCTCGCCGTCTCTGTCATGCCGCCTCCCATATACGGGCAAAACACCCTGTAGTGCCCAGATAGTCCCAGGGCACCGTCTTCTTTGTCTGCTGTCGCGAGCACCGTTCGGGGCGCCCTCGACACGTCTTTTCGGCCGCTCGCGGCCGGCCTCGGCCGGACCCCCGGTCCGGCCCGCCGGTCAGTCGGCGGCGGTGGCGGGAACGGGGACCTCGGGGGTCACTCCGGTCCCGCAGTCCTCCGCGGGAGGCCGCCGCTCGCGAAGTTCCGCGATGGCGGCCTCGAAGTCGTCGAGGCTGTCGAAAGCCTTGTAAACGGATGCGAAGCGCAGGTACGCGACGAGGTCGAGCTCCTGCAACGGGCCGAGGATGGCCAGGCCCACGTCGTGGGTGGTCAGCTCGGCGCTCCCGGTGGCGCGCACCGCCTCCTCGACCCGCTGGCCGAGCTTGGCGAGGGCGTCCTCGGTCACGGGCCGTCCCTGGCATGCCTTGCGCACGCCGGAGATGACCTTGGTACGACTGAAGGGTTCGGTCACGCCGGACCGCTTGATCACCATCAGCGATGCTGTCTCCACCGTCGTGAAACGACGGGAGCAGTCGGGGCACTGGCGGCGGCGTCGGATCGACGTCCCGTCGTCGGTGGTGCGACTGTCGACGACACGGCTGTCGGGGTGCCTGCAGAAGGGGCAATGCATGGTTCCGACCCTCCCTCACGGCACGACTGAATAGCCTCGCCGAGCCCGTCAAGGCCCCTCGAAGCGACCACCAGCATAGGCGATGCGGGTACTCCCGGCGGACCGGGGACCACAACTTGTAGGTGGCTGTTGCAATCCAACCACTAGATCTGGGGTTGGGTGGCGTTTCGGGCACTTCGCGCGTGTCGCGCGGGCGGCACGCCCGCGACCGGCCACGAGGGTACGGGAAGCGCGCGGCTCCGCCGATTCCGGCCCCCCGGGTGTCACTATGGGAAGGCACCCCCGACCCCGTGCGGCCCGGCGACGAACGCTACCGTAATGACCGAATTGCCACCGCACGCGGGGCGTGCGTATACACCCACCTGCGCATACCCGTAAGGCAATCTGCGATTTTTCACTCGAACGTGTGTTTGGCGCAACCTTTCGAAAGCCACTACCGTTGTGCCAGCCAGGGAGACCATTCGAGAGGGGCCGCCGACGTGACCACCACCGCAGACAGTGCCACCATCACTGCCCAGGACCGCTCCCAGGGCCGACTCGAGCCGGTGCATGCCATGAATGACGCAGCCATGAACGGAGACGGGGAGCCAGGCCGACCTGCGCGCTCGTTGCCCGGGCGACCTCCAGGCATCAGGGCGGACAGCTCCGGCCTCACGGACCGCCAGCGGAGGGTGATCGAGGTCATCCGGGACTCGGTCCAACGGCGCGGCTACCCGCCGTCGATGCGCGAGATCGGTCAGGCGGTGGGCCTCTCCAGCACCTCCTCCGTGGCACACCAGCTGATGGCCCTGGAGCGTAAGGGTTTCCTGCGCCGCGACCCGCACCGGCCCCGGGCGTACGAAGTACGCGGCTCCGACCAGCCCAGCACGCAGCCCACGGACACCACCGGCAAGCCCGCCGCCTCGTACGTGCCCCTCGTCGGCCGGATCGCCGCCGGTGGCCCGATCCTCGCCGAGGAGTCCGTCGAGGACGTCTTCCCGCTCCCCCGGCAGCTGGTCGGCGACGGTGAGCTGTTCGTCCTGAAGGTCGTCGGAGACTCGATGATCGAGGCCGCGATCTGCGACGGCGACTGGGTCACCGTGCGCCGTCAGCCGGTCGCGGAGAACGGCGACATCGTGGCGGCCATGCTCGATGGCGAGGCCACGGTCAAGCGCTTCAAGCGCGAGGACGGCCATGTCTGGCTGCTGCCGCACAACGCGGCGTACCAGCCGATCCCCGGCGACGAGGCCACCATCCTCGGCAAGGTCGTCGCGGTACTGCGGCGGGTGTGACACCACCACGCCGGCTCTGACCGGGCCCCGGGACCCACTGCGCCGGTCCCGGGGCCCTGCTGTGCCCCCAGGGGCCCTGCCGAAGCGGCAGGGCCCCTCCGGCTCTCTCAGACCCCTGCCGTCTTCGAAGCGGCGTCGATCGCCGCCAGCGACTTGCGCACCTGATTACGGTCCGTGGTGTACCAGAAGTCGGGCAGCGAAGCCTTCAGATAACTGCCGTACCGGGCCGTGGCGAGCCGCGGATCCAGTACGGCGACGACGCCACGGTCCCCGGTGGCCCGCACGAGCCGTCCGGCGCCCTGGGCCATCAGCAGCGCCGCGTGCGTGGCCGCGACGGCCATGAAGCCGTTGCCGCCCGCGTCCTCCACTGCCTTCTGGCGGGCGCTCATCAGCGGGTCGTCCGGACGCGGGAAGGGGATCTTGTCCATCACGACCAGCTGACAGCTGGCGCCCGGGACATCCACTCCCTGCCAGAGCGAGAGCGTGCCGAAGAGACAGGTCTGTGGCTCGGCGGAGAAGTTCTTGATCAACTCGCCGAGCGTGTCCTCGCCCTGGAGCAGGATCGGGAACTCGGGAATGCGGGAGCGCAGTTCCTCGGCCGCGAGCTGGGCCGCCCGCATCGAGGAGAAGAGACCGAGCGTGCGGCCGCCGGCCGCCTGCATCAGCTCGGTCAGTTCGTCCAGCATGTCGGCCCGGTCGCCGTCACGCGCCGGGCGGGCCAGATGCTTGGCGACGTAGAGGATGCCCTGCTTGGGGTAGTCGAACGGCGAACCGACGTCGATGCCCTTCCACACCGGAATGTCCTCGCCCTGCGTGCCCTCCGGGGCCAGGCCGAGGGAGGCTCCGACCCCGTTGAAGTCACCGCCGAGCTTGAGCGTGGCCGAGGTGAGCACCACGGACCGGTCCGCGAAGAGCTTCTCGCGCAGCAGCCCGGAGACGGAGAGCGGCGCCACCCGCAGCGAGGCTCCGAAGCGGTCGTGGCGCTCGTACCAGACCACGTCGTACTCGGAACCCTGCGTGATCCGCTCGGCGACGCCATGGACGGTCTCCACGGAGGCCATCGCCTGCTTACGGACGGCGTCCTCGTCCTGGACGGACTTGTCGCGGGTGGAGCCGAGCGCCGTGATGACGGCGCGGGAGGCGTCGCGCAGCGACATCAGCGCATAGGCCAGGTCTTCGGGAATCTCCTCCAGACGGCCCGGCAGGGCCAGCTCCATCAGCCGCTCGAAGCCCTCGGCCGCGGTCTGGAGCTGATCGGCGACCTTCTCGTCGACCAGCTTCGCGGCGCGGCGGACCGCGCGGTTCACCTGGCCGGGGGTGAGCTCGCCGGTGGCGACGCCGGTGACGCGGGAGACCAGCTCATGAGCCTCGTCGACGATCAGCACCTCGTGCTGGGGCAGCACGGGGGCGCCCTCGATCGCGTCGATGGCCAGCAGGGCGTGATTGGTGACGACGACGTCGGCGAGCTTGGCGCGCTCGCGGGCCGCTTCGGCGAAGCACTCCGCGCCGTACGCACACTTGCTCGCCCCCAGGCACTCCCGGGAGGAGACCGAGACCTGCGCCCAGGCACGGTCGGAGACGCCCGGGGTCAGGTCGTCCCGGTCGCCAGTCTCCGTCTCGTCGGACCAGTCGCGGAGCCGGAGCAGGTCCTGGCCCAGCTTGCTCGTGGGCGCGGCGGCCTCGAAGGGGTCGAAGAGCCCCTCCTCCTCGTCCTGGGGCACGCCCTCGTGGAGGCGGTGCAGGCAGAGATAGTTCGACCGCCCCTTGAGCATGGCGAACTCCGGACGCCGGCGCAGCTGCGGGTGCAGAGCCTCGACCGTACGCGGAAGATCACGCTCGACCAGCTGACGCTGGAGCGCCAGGGTGGCCGTGGCCACCACCACGCGCTCACCGTGCGCCAGCGCCGGCACCAGATAGCCGAGGGACTTTCCGGTGCCGGTGCCGGCCTGGACGAGGAGGTGGGAGCTGTCGTCGATGGCCTCGGCCACCGCTTCGGCCATGGTGACCTGGCCGGGGCGCTCCACACCGCCGACGGCGGAGACGGCTGCGTGGAGGAGGTCGGGGAGGGATGGCTTCGTCATAGCCCGTCCACCCTACGGCGCGGCGCTGACAGTCGGGTCACGCGAGCGGATTCGGGACCGTCCCGTGGACGGCGGCATGCGGCCGCTCGGGGCGGTCGCGGTAGCCGTCCAGGTGCAGACGGTTGCGATTGAGGCAGAGCCGCTCGATCCGGGGCGTGAGGAGATCGAACAGCTCGAACCGTTCCTTCAGCTCGGGGAAGCGTGCCTGGTGGCGCAGGATCTCGGCCCGCACCAGCGCCCAGAAGTCTCCTTCCGGTACGGCGAGTTGTTCCTCGCACAGCGGCGCCAGATAGCGGAAGACCCCGACGAAGAGCCCTGAATGGATGAACTGGGTGAGAAAGCCGGGCTCCTCGGTGAGCAGGACGGACCGGACGTCGTCCGGCATCGCGTCATGCTCGGGCAGCGGCCTGGCGCTGATGTTCACGTCGTCGACGAAGTCCTTGATCGCCAGGCGTACGGGGACGTCCTGGTCGTCGTAGACGACGATGGCGTTCTCGCCATGCGGAGAGAACACGGTGCCGTACTGGTAAAGGAAGTGCAGCAGCGGCGGGAGCAGGGCCGCGAAGAGGCGCTGGAGCCAGACGGCGGGGGTGAGCCCCGAGCGCTCGACCAGTTCGGCGACGAACGCCCGGCCGTTCGGATCGGTGTGGAGGAGGGACGCGAGGGTGCGGGCGCGCTCGCCGGGCGGGAGCCTGAGCGGCTCGCGCCAGATCGCCCCGAGGAGTTCCTTGTACTGGTAGGGGACCTCGGGCAGCCGGTCGTAGAGGGGGTGCTCGACCGTGACGGATGCGACCTCGCCGAGGAGGATCACCCCGCACTCGTCGCGCAGGAACGAATCGGCGTCGCGCAGCCCATGGACCCAGGAGGTGACGGCCGGGGCTGCGAGGGTGCGTTCGGTGGGGAGGCCCCGCCAGACCAGGGTGTTGAGGACCGACAGCGGAAGCTTGACGGTGTGCCGGTCGGGGCGGCTGGTGTTGAGGAACGTACGGATGGACTGCTGCGGCAACCGCAGATCCCCGTCGGCCGGCAGCGGCACGATGGCTCCGGCGGCGACGGCGGGGGCGTAGAGCGGGAGGACGATCTCGTCCCACTGCCAGGGATGGACCGGCAGGAGGAGATACGCCTCGGGGTCGAGGCCACGGGCCCGCAGCGCGCTGTGGAAGGTCTCGCGGATGTCGGCGTCGAGCTCGCCCGCGTAGAGCCGGTCCGGGGTGTCGAGGCCGGGGACTCCGCGGTAGGCGGCGAGGTCGGTGCTCACGGCGATCCAGGGGAGGCGGGTGGCGCGGCGCGCCTCGGGGGCCCACCGGGCCGCGTCGGTCGCGGAGAAACCGATCCGGCCTTTGTTGAGGACGAGCCACGGGTGGCCGGTCTGGTGACCTTCGAGTTCGGCGTATCCGAGGTCGGCCAACCGGTCTGCCGTCAGTGCCGTCCGGTCGAGGTGAGCGTCGGCGGCGAGCGTGGTGGTGAGTTCGCGGATGAGATGGCCGAGGGTGGCGCCGTCGAGGCCGAGGAGCCGGCGGGCCCGGACGAGGAAGTCGAGGGGGTCGGTCATCGGCTCCCCGTCGAGGGCGAGGGAGTCGGGTGCGACCCGCCAGCTGCCGTACGCGCCTCGGCGGGCCGTGAAGGTCAGTGACGAACCGTCGTCGAGACGCAGGAGGTAGCGGTCCGGGTCGCCTGGGTCGTCGGCCGCGGAATCGGCGGGGACGGGTTCGACGATCTCCTCGTACGCGAACTCGCCGATTGTCTTGGCAAGCAGGCGGGCGGCGGCCCTGGTCCAGGCCGCGGGAGTCAGCTCAGGGGGTGTGAGCAGTGCGGAGTCATGGGTGGCAGGGGACGACGGCACGGGGACTCCTCGGGGTGGGAACCGCTGTGGGTCGAGCGGTGTATGTAAGACAGGGAGGCGTTCACAGGACGTGACGCAGGGCGCGGTCACGGACCATGAGGGCGGCTCGCTTGTCCGGAAGGTCGACTTCCGCGGAGAAGCGGAATCCGGCGCTCAAGAAGGCCGAGACGGAAGGGGTGTTGCGAAGGTCGGGTTCGGCGACGACGCGGGTGCAGCGAGGCCGGTGCTCGAGTACGAGATCGGCGACGGCTCTCAGGAGCGTGGTGCCGACTCCGCGGCCGCGGTCGGCGACGCTGCCGAGGAGCAGGTGGATGCCGGTGTCATGCGGCCGGGCCGGATAGTGCCGGGCGAGCGGGTCGAGGTCGGCGCGGTAGATCTCGAAGTAGCTCATCGGGGTGGAGTCGAGGACTCCGAGGCAGGGCACGCTGCGGCCGTCGCCGTCGAGTTGGGCGCGGATGTGGGATTCGGTCACCGTCTCCGGTCCGGCGAGTTCCCAGAAGGCGGCCACGGCCGGGTCGTTCATCCAGCGGGTGACGAGCGTCAGGTCACGTTCGATCCGCACGGGTAGGAGGCGGAACGAACCGGCCGGGGTGGTGGCCGGGCCCCAGGTGGCGACCGCGTCGAGGAGGTCGCCGTCCGAGGTCGCGGCGCCGTCGCCGGTTGCGAACAGGGCGACGAGTTCGTCCGAGAAGTGCAGGTCCAGGGTGTCCTCGCCGCCCGTGTCGGACGGCGATCGAGGTCCCGCACCTGAGTCGGTGTCGGTGCTCGCATCGGTGGGAGACATGGTGGCGCTCCTCTCGGCGGACGGTCGGATCGTGGTCTTTCGGCCGGGCGGTCGGGGTGTGGTCGGGTGCGTCCTCAGGGACGAAGGGGGTTGGTGATGGTGACGTAGACGGACTGGGTGTCGACGGGTCCGACGAGTTCGTCGAGACCGTGCAGGCGGGTGAGGAGGTTGGCCTTGCAGCGCAGGGTCGCGGCCTCCAGGAGTCGGTGCGGCAGCGGGGAGCCGAGACCGGTGGCGGAGGTGAGGAACTGGCGGAAGCCGGCGAGCAGGACGCGTTCGTCGGCGAGGTGCTGGGCGCCGAAGGCTCCGATGAGGCCGAGGACGTTGTTGATGCCGAGGTAGTAGGCGAAGCGCTCGTCGGTGACCTGGTCGGAGACGAAGGTGTCGCTGGCGCCGCCGATGCCGGGGAGGCGGCTCTCCAGCTCGTCGCGGCGGGACTCGCGGAAGTAGTAGCCCTGGTTGTCGCGGTAGCGGCCGCCGATGGGCCAGCCGTCGGGGTCGAGGAGCACCAGGGTGTTCTGCTGGTGGGCCTCGAGGGCGACGCCCGCGACGCCGTCGAGCCAGAGCACGGGGCGGACGACCTGGTCGAGGTAGCGCAGGAACCACTCGGCGGCGACGGCCGTGGCGGGGCGGCCGGTGCGGGCGGCGAGGCGGGTGACGATCTCGGCGAGGCGGGACCGCATCCGCGTGCTGCCGGGCCAGGGGCGCGGCGCGGTGAGGGCCGCGATGCAGACGGCGTCGTCCCCGGCGGCGAAGGGGTTGTGGCGGACCATGACGTCGAGTCCGGGCACGGGTTCGCCGGCCGGGGTGTCGACGGCGAGCCAGGCGGGGTCGCGGACGATGTCGAAACCGGGGTGGGCGGCCTGCCACTGGTCGACGAGCCCGGTTCGGAGCAGCCGGTGGACCTCGACGCCGCGGTGGAGCTCCTTGCGGAGGTTCTCGCGGCGGGAGTTGGTGATGCGTACGCCGAGGGAGAGCTTGAGCATCGCGCGGGCGCCGGGCCGGTGCACGGTGCGGACGGAAGAGGTGGGGTGCCATGCGGCGCCATGGGGGCCGAGGTCATGGAGAAGGCCGGCGTCGAGGAGGGCGGCGACGGCGGGACGGTGCGGCAGCTCACGCGCCTGCCAGGGGTGCAGGGGCAACGGCACGGTGCCGGCGGGCAGTTCGAGTCCCTCGGCGAGGCCGGCGGCGAGCTGGGTGGCGGTGACCGGACGGCCCTGTTCGGTCCAGGCGGAGTCGGAGGCGAGGATCGTGGGGTCGACGGCCATCCAGTGCAGCGGGAAGGAGCCGTAGAGCTCGGGTGAGTAGAGCTGGGCCTCGGCCTCGGAGAGTCCCTCGCGGCTCTTGGGGGTGGGGTGGAGCGGGTGGCCGAGCAGCAGGGACTGCTCGGCGGTGAGGAAGAGGTCGGCTTCGGGACCGGGGGTGGGTCGGCGGCGGCGGTCGGTGATGAACTCGGCAGTGCGGCGGGTCGAGTCGGCGACGCGGCCGACGAGTTCGGTGCCTTCGGGGCGGCCGGTCTCGCGGCTGAGGAGGGCGGCGACGGTCACGGCGTCGACCGTGGGGGCGGTGGGGTGCAGCCCTTCGAGGGCGGGAGCGCCGAAGCGGTGCCATCCCGTCGGTGACCAGTAGTGGACAGGGACGAGGAGGGCGGTGCCGCTGGCGTCCAGGGGGATGCGCAGGGTCGCGGTCGCGGGGGAGGGAAGGTTCTTCTCGCGTACCCAGCAGCGCAGCAGGTTCTCGATGGTCGCGGCGTCGGCGGCGCGCTGCGCGTCCGGGTCGTCGAGGTGGTCCTCCCCGGTCGCTGCGGCTCCCGAGGCAGCGGGCGCCGGCGGTGTGGGGGTGGGCTGCGGGTCGTACGGGCCGGAGTGCTGGCGGGGGACGGTGGCCTGCTCGACGGTGAGCGGTCCGCTGGCGGCGCTGCCGGTGTCGGACGCTTCGGAGGCGGGGCTGGCGTTCACTGGGGGCTTCCTTGTGAGGGTGTCCGGGTTCGGTCCGGGATCAGTGGGACGGTCCGGTCGGTCCGGTGTCGTTCCGCAGACGCGTGTCGCGTGCGGGCGGACCCGGGCGGTGGGCGCGTTCGGCGGCTGCCAGGGCGTCGGCGAAGCGGTCGAGGACGGCCTCGGCCTGCTCGTCGGTGAGGGTGAGCGGGGGAAGGAGACGTACGACGCCCGAGTGGCGGCCGCCGAGTTCGACGATGAGACCGCGGTCGAGGCACTCACGCTGGACGGCCGCCGCGAGGACGGGGTCGGCCGGCGGGACGGGGGCACCGGTGGCGCCCGGGTCCTCGGAGTCCGGGTCCACCAGCTCCACGCCGATCATCAGCCCCCGGCCTCGGACGTCGCCGATGCAGGGGTGGGCGGCGGCCAGGCCCTCGAGCCGTCCGAGCATCCGGGCGCCGAGGGTGGCCGCGCGGTCGGCGAGCCGGTTCTCCCGTACGTACGCGAGGGTGGCGGCTCCGGCCGCCATGGCGAGCTGGTTGCCGCGGAAGGTGCCCGCGTGGGCGCCGGGTTCCCAGGCGTCGAGATCCGACTTGTAGACGATGACGGCGAGCGGGAGGGAGCCGCCGATGGCTTTGGAGAGGACCATGACGTCGGGGACGATGCCGCTGTGCTCCACGGCCCAGAAGGCGCCGGTGCGCCCGACGCCCGTCTGGACCTCGTCGGCGATGAGCGGGATGGAGCGGGCCGCGGTGATCTCCCGCATCCGGCGCAGCCAGGCGTCGGGGGCGGGGATGACGCCGCCCTCGCCCTGTACCGGTTCGAGGATCATGGCGGCGGGGGTGGCGACCCCGCTCTTGGGGTCGTCGAGGAGGTTCTCCGTCCAGCGCGCGGCCAGTTCGGCTCCGCGCTCGCCGCCGACACCGAAGGGGCAGCGGTAGTTCTGCGGGTAGGGCAGGCGGGTGACCCGCACGTCCGTCGCACCCCCCGAGGCGTCGAGGGCCCCGGCCGTCATGCCGTGGTAGGCGCCGGTGAAGCTGAGCAGGCCGCGTCGGCCGGTGGCCGTGCGCACGAGTTTGAGGGCCGCCTCGACCGCGTCCGTGCCCGCCGGTCCGCAGAACTGGATGCGCGCGTCACGGGCGAGTCCGGCGGGCAGGGTGGCGAACAGCTCCGTGGTGAAGGCGTCCTTGACCGGGGTGGCAAGGTCGAGGACGTGCAGCGGGGCTCCTGAGTCGAGGACCTTCTTGATCGCCTCGAGGACAACCGGGTGATTGTGCCCGAGTGCCAGTGTCCCGGCCCCGGACAGGCAGTCCAGGTAACGCCGGCCGTCCGCGCCCTCGATGGTCAGTCCCCTGGCCCGTACGGGAACGATCGGCAGAGAGCGCGCATAGGTGCGTGCCGCCGATTCGCGCAGCGACTGGCGGCGCAGAATCCCCTCGAGGGCGCCTCCCTCGCCCGCCCTCCGCTCCCCCGGGTGCGCGTGCGCGGCCGACGGTACGGCCGGAGCTGGTTCGGTCACGGCCACGACTCGGTGTCCTCCCGCTGTAACAGTTGCGTTGCACATCGGTACGTTGCTCCGCCGCGCGAAACGGCGGCGCTGATCGATTCCTCTGTGTCCCCCGTACGTACCAACGACGAGGGCTGCCAAGGATCACGGGGAAATCCCAAGAACCTTGGAGCGGCGGGGATCACAGCCCGGCAACGGCCGTGCGGGGCCGGAACCGCGGACCTGCCGCGCACCGTCCCCTTCGGCACCGGCATAGTGGGGGCCGCACATCGGGGCCGGTCACGGCGCCACCACAGTTCACTCATGCACAAGTTGACGTAGTCCCAGGGGGATCACGAGATGCGATCGATTCGTCCGCTGCTGGCCGCGGCAGCCGCCGTCGCGGCCTTGACGCTGACGGCGACGGCCTGCGGCCCGACCGAGGAGAACGCGGGAGACAAGCCCAGCGCGCCCGCGAGCCCGTCCACCGGCGACAAGATCACGATTCCGGACGATCTCAAGGACCGGCTCAAGGAGCACGGGATCGACCTGGACAAGTGGAGGAACGGCGAGTGGAAGAACTGGGACCGCGACAAGTGGCTGCGTGAGGCGAAGGATTACGTCAACCCGATCATCGAGGACCTCTGGGACCCGGACCGGATGCGGGACGCCCAGCGGCCCGACAAGCCGGTCGAGGAGGAGGACATCTCGGGCGACAAGGGTGTCACCGACCCGACTCCCGCGCCGGTCAAGGCGAAGGGCGTGCAGGCGCCGTACCACTCCAACGCCCCTGAGGCGGGCAAGGTGTTCTTCGACGGGCCCGAGGGTTCGATGGTCTGCTCGGCCACGGTCGTGAAGGACCCGGCCAACCCGGGCAAGTCCAACATGGTGTGGACCGCGGGTCACTGTGTGCACGCCGGCAAGAAGGGCGGCTGGTACCGCAACATCGCCTTCGTCCCCTCGTACAACGACCGCGCGCTGCCGACCGCGCAGTTGGAGAACGCGACGCGTGAGCAGGTCGCTCCGTACGGCGTGTGGTGGGGCGACTGGGCGCAGACGTCCGAGCAGTGGATCTCCCAGGGTGCGGCGACCGGTGGTCAGGGCGCTCCGTACGACTTCGCGGTGATCCATGTGACGCCGGAGAAGGGCAGCACGGGCAAGTCTCTGGAGGAGACGGTCGGTTCGGCGCTTCCGGTGGAGTTCAACGCTCCCACGGTGTCGAAGATCGCGAACATGACGGCGACCGGCTACCCGGCGGGCCCGCCGTTCGACGGCCAGAAGATGTTCCAGTGCCAGGACAAGCCGGGCCGTCTGTCGGTGAAGGCGGATCAGCCGACGATGTACCGCATCGGCTGCACCATGACCGGTGGTTCGTCCGGCGGCGGCTGGGTGGCCGCGGGTCAGGACGGCAAGCCGGCGCTGGTGTCGAACACCTCGATCGGCCCGGTGACGGCCGGCTGGCTGGCCGGTCCGCGCCTGGGCACCGAGGCGAAGGGCATCTACGACGAGGTCAGCAAGAAGTTCGCCGGCCGCTAAGCGTTTCGGCCTCGGCCTGGACTTCGACTTCGACTTTCGACTTCGGCTTGGTTCGACCGGGCGGGACCCCACGGGGTCCCGCCCTTTGCCCACGGGCATACTGTGCACCGCAAGTGACGCGTCCATGGCAACCCGACCGTGGCATTCGGTCCGTGGCGAGGCCCGGACGCGGGAATCATCATCTGGGGGATCTCCACCTATGCGCTCCACACGACTCATACCGGCCTTCGCCGCGCTGGCCTCGGCGCTCGCGCTGACCGCCACGGCCTGCGGCCCCACCGAGACACCGGCGGCCGACAAGCCCGCGGCGGGGGCCAGTGCCTCCGCCTCCGCCACCGGAGGTGGCGACGCCGCACTTCCCAAGGACCTCGCCGACAAGCTGAAGAAGCACGGCGTCGACCCGGACAAGTGGAAGAACGGCGAGTGGAAGAACTGGAACACGGACACCTGGCTCCGTGAGGCCGAGGACTTCGTCAACCCGGTGATCGAGGGGCTCTGGGACTCCCAGCGGATGCAGTCCGCGAAGAGCCCGGACCAGACGATGGCCACGACGGCCGGCTCCGGGGGCAGCGACCCCACGCCGCGGCCCGTCCAGGCCCAGCGGGAGAAGACTCCGTACCACCGCAACGCGGCGCCGGTCGGCAAGATCTTCTTCGACTCGCCCCAGGGTCACATGGTCTGCTCCGGCACGATCGTGAAGGACCCGCGCCGGCCCGGGAAGTCCAACATGGTGTGGACCGCGGGCCACTGCGTCCACGCCGGTCAGCGGGGTGGCTGGTACCGCAACATCACCTTCGTCCCGGCCTACAACGACCTCGGCAAGTCGCCGTCCGCGCTGCGCAACGCCAAGCCGCACGAGGAAGCGCCGTACGGTCAGTACTGGGCCGACTGGGCCGTGACCTCGGGCGAGTGGATCCAGCGCGGCGGTTCGCAGGCGGCCTGGCCGTACGACTACGCCGTGCTGCACGTGCAGCCGGCCCGTGGGAAGAAGTCCCTGGAGGAGACCGTCGGCGCCGCGCTGCCGGTCGACTTCTCGGCTCCGACGGCCGCGCAGGCAGGCACGATCGGTGCCTGGGGTTACCCGGCGGCGCCGCCGTACAACGGTCTGATCATGCACAAGTGCCTGGACCGGGCGACCCGTCTCACTACGGCGCCGGCCACGCCGACCATGTACCGGATCGGCTGCACCATGACCGGTGGCTCGTCCGGCGGCGGCTGGTTCCGCGCGCTGCCGAACGGAACGACCGTCCTGGTGTCGAACACCTCGATCGGCCCGGCCGGCGGGAACGGCTGGCTGGCGGGACCGCTGCTCGGCCGGGGCGCGAAGGACGCGCACGACATGGTGAGCAAGAAGTTCGCCCGCTGACCCGGCGCTCCTGATACGACATGCGGAAGGCCCCGCCCCCCTGAGGGGGCGGGGCCTTCCGCATGAGAGCGAACCGGTCAGTGAGCGGCCGGTACGAACGGCGTCAGGAACGCCGCCAGCTCCTCGTGCACACGCGCCTTGAGCAGCGTGCCCTCCGGGGTGTGCTCCTCGGAGAGCAGCTCGCCCTCGGCGTGCACCCGGGACACCAGACCGCCCTCGGTGTACGGCACGAGCGCCTCGATCTCGACCTGCGGCCGCGGCAGTTCGGCGTCGATGAGCGCGAGCAGCTCCTCGATGCCCTCGCCCGTACGGGCGGAGACCGCGATCGCATGACGCTCGGCCCGCATCAGCCGCTGCAGCACCAGCGGGTCGGCCGCGTCCGCCTTGTTGACGACCACGACCTCCGGCACGTTCACCGCGCCGACGTCCCGGAACACCTCGCGCACGGCGGCCAGCTGCTCCTCCGGAGCCGGGTGCGAGCCGTCCACCACGTGCAGGATCAGATCGGAGTCTCCGACCTCCTCCATGGTGGAGCGGAACGCCTCGACCAGGTGGTGCGGCAGATGCCGTACGAACCCGACGGTGTCGGCCAGGGTGTACACCCGGCCGCTGGGCGTCTCGGCCCGGCGCACGGTCGGGTCGAGGGTGGCGAACAGCGCGTTCTCCACCAGCACACCCGCGCCGGTCAGCCGGTTGAGCAGCGAGGACTTGCCGGCGTTGGTGTAGCCGGCGATGGCGACCGACGGCACCTTGTGACGGCGCCGCTCCTGCCGCTTGATGTCCCGGCCGGTCTTCATCTCCGCGATCTCCCGGCGCATCTTCGCCATCTTCTCGCGGATCCGACGCCGGTCGGTCTCGATCTTGGTCTCACCGGGACCACGGGTGGCCATGCCGCCACCGCCGCCGCCACCCATCTGACGGGAGAGCGACTGACCCCAGCCTCGCAGTCGCGGCAGCATGTACTGCATCTGCGCGAGCGCGACCTGCGCCTTGCCCTCTCGGGACTTGGCGTGCTGGGCGAAGATGTCGAGGATGAGGGCGGTCCGGTCGACCACCTTCACCTTGACGACGTCTTCGAGGGCGATGAGCTGGCCGGGGCTGAGCTCGCCGTCGCAGACGACCGTGTCAGCGCCGGTTTCGAGCACGATGTCACGCAGCTCACGGGCCTTGCCGGAACCGATGAAGGTGGCCGGGTCCGGCTTGTCACGGCGCTGGATCACGCCGTCGAGCACCAGGGCACCCGCCGTCTCGGCGAGGGCCGCGAGCTCCGCCAGGGAGTTCTCCGCGTCCTGGACTGTCCCCGAGGTCCATACGCCGACCAGCACGACGCGCTCCAGGCGCAGCTGTCGGTACTCGACCTCGGTGACGTCCTCGAGCTCGGTGGAGAGGCCCGCAACGCGCCGCAGGGCCGCGCGCTCGGAGCGGTCGAACTGATCGCCGTCCCGCTCTCCGTCGATCTCGTGGCTCCAGGCGACGTCCTCTTCCATCAGGGCATCGGCCCGAAGGCTCTCGGTGCGGCTCGTCTCGGCGAAGCTCTGCTCGTCCTGGGAAGGGGATGAAGAGGAGGTCATTTGATCCTTACGTCGATGGAAAGTCGTTGCGTCGATCACAACGTGTGACGGCACGGAAAGATTCCCGGGCCGGCCGCGTCGTCGACCTGACGATGGTGACACGGCCCGCCCTGGCCCGTCACCCCGGTTTCGCGGCGCTGCGGGCCTCGCCGGCCGGGCGGGAGCGCCAGTCCGGGTGTCCGGGCATCGGCGGGGTCTTCTCCGCGTACAGCCAGCCCGCGAAGAACGACGTGAGGTCACGCCCCGCGACCTCGGAGGCGAGCGCCGTGAAGTCGGCGGTGGTCGCGGTGGAGTCGGCGTGCTCGCTCACCCAGCGGCGCTCCAGGCGCTGGAAGGCGTCCTTGCCGATCTCCTGGCGCAGTGCGTAGAGGACCAGGGCGCTGCCGTCGTACACGACGGGCCGGAAGAGGCTGATCTTCTTGCCGGGCGAGGGCGGCTCGGGGGCCGCCGGCGGGCCACCCGCCGCCCGCCAGCCGTCCGAGGCCCCGTAGGCGGCCTTCATGCGCCGCTCCAGCGACTGCTTCGCGGTCTCGTCGGCGTACAGCGCCTCGTACCAGCTCGCGTGTCCCTCGTTGAGCCACAGGTCGGACCAGGTGCGGGGCGAGACGCTGTTGCCGAACCAGTGGTGGGCCAGCTCGTGGACCATGATCGAGTCGACGTACCACTCCGGGAACGCGGGATCGGTGAACAGTCTTCTCTCGAAGAGAGAGAGGGTCTGGGTCTCCAGCTCGAATCCGGTGTCGGCGTCGGCCACCAGGAGTCCGTACGTCTCGAAGGGATAGCGGCCGACCTGGCGCTCCATCCACTCAAGGTGGCCGGGGGTGCGCTTCAGCCAGGGCTCCATGAGGTCACGGTCGGCGGTGCGTACCACGTCCCGCACAGGAAGCCCGTGCGGTCCGGTCCGATGGACGACGGTGGTGCGGCCGATGGAGACCTGGGCGAGCTCCGTGGCCATGGGGTGGGTGGTGCGGTAGGTCCAGGTGGTGGTGGCCCCGTCGGTGGTCCGGTCCGCCGGGAGGCCGTTGGCGACGGCGGTCAGGGAGCTGGGGGCGGTGATCCGGAAGGTGAAGTACGCCTTGTCGGCGGGGTGGTCGTTGGAGGGGAAGACCCGGTGGGCGGCGTCGGCCTGGTTGGCCATGGCGAGCCCGTCGCCGGTGCGGACCCAGCCGCCGGTGTCGGCGGGGCCACTGGGATCGCTGGTGTGGGTGACGGCGATGGTCAGGGGGTCGCCGTTCTCGGCAGGCCGGGCCGGTGTGATCACCAGGTCCTCACCGCTGGTCACGAACTCGGCCGGTTCGCCGTCGACGGTGACCGAGGCGACCTTGCCGTGCGTGAAGTCCAGGTTGATCCGCTCCAGGTCGGCGGTGGCGAGCGCGTCGATGCGGGTCACCGCCGCGAGCGGCTCGGTGTTCTCGCCCTGATAGGTGAGATCGATGTCGTACGAGAGGACGTCGTAGCCGGGGTTGCCGAGGTGGGGGAAGAGCGGGTCTCCGATGCCGAGCGGCGCCGGCGCGGGCAGGGAGGCGGCGACGAGCCCGGCCGAGGCGGCGACCAGGACGGCGGAACGCAGCCAACGCGCGCGTGGGGAGGGATTACGGGGTGTGAGCGGCATGGGCTACGGCTACCAGTGCCCGCGCCCCTGCCCCGGGCGGCGCGCGCGCCCGCCACCCGAAGGGGTCACCCCGGTGCTGACGTCACCGCGCGCCTGCGGCATCACCGCCCGCTTACGGATGTCCGCACGCGCGCTGTCGTCACTCCTCGTGCGAGGCGGGGTGCCGGGCGCGGCTCACGTCGTACACCCCGGGTACGTCCCGCATGGCGCGCATCAGGGCGGGCAGTCCGGCCGCGTCGGGAAGTTGCAGGGTGTACGTGTGCCGGACCCGCTGCTCGCTGGGCGGTTCGACCGTCGCCGAGACGACGGCGACGCCCGCGGTGGCGATGGCCTCGGTGAGGTCCGCGAGGAGGCGGGGGCGGCCGAAGGACTCGGCGACGAGCGTGACGCGGCACTCGGCGGTGTCGCCCCAGTGGACGGTGACCGGTGCGCGCCCGAGCCGTCTCATCGTGTCGACGGCGGCGCAGCCGGTGCGGTGGACGGTGACGGATCCGCCGCGTACCTGGAAACCGGTGATCTCGTCGGGGGGTACGGGGGTGCAGCAGCCGGCCGGCCGTACGGCGGCGCCGGCGGCCATGGCGTCCGGCAGGTCGGCGTGGAGTTTGGCGCCCGACCGCCGGTCGGCGGTGAAGGAGACCGGTGGCCGCGGGTCCGCCTCCGGTGCCTTCGTGGCTTCCGGGTGCGCCTGGAGCCAGGCGGTGATCGCGATGCGCGCGGCGGGGGTACGGGCGTGTTTCAGCCACTCGGGGGACGGCCCGGAGGCGGCGTCCTGGGCGAGCAGCAGCTGCACGGTGTCACCGTCGTTCAGCACCGTGCTGAGGGTCGCCAGGCGTCCGTTGACGCGGGCGCCGAGGCAGCCGTGCGCGGCGTCCCCGTGCTGCGCGTATGCGGCGTCGACGCAGCTCGCTCCGGCCGGCAGGCCGAGCGTGCCGCCGTCGGCGCGGAACACGGTGATCTCCTGGTCCTCCGCGAGGTCCGCGCGCAGCGAGGTCCAGAAGGTGTCGGGGTCGGGGGTGGCCTGCTGCCAGTCGAGGAGCCTGGAGAGCCAGCCGGGGCGGGTGGGGTCGGCGCGCTCCCCGTCCTCGGCCGGCTCGGCGCCGTCGCTGCCCGTCGGAGGGGTGTACGGGTTGCCGAGCGCGACGACGCCGGCCTCGGCGACCTTGTGCATCTGGTGCGTACGGATGAGCACTTCGGCGACGGCTCCGTCGGGGGCGGCGACGGCGGTGTGCAGCGACTGGTACAGGTTGAACTTGGGTGCCGCGATGAAGTCCTTGAACTCGGAGATCACCGGGGTGAAACAGGTGTGAAGTTCGCCGAGGACGGCGTAACAGTCGGCGTCCTCGCCCACGAGGACGAGGAGCCGCCCGAAGTCGCTGCCCCGCAGGTCGCCGCGCTTGAGGCGGACGCGGTGGACGGAGACGAAGTGCCGTGGCCGGACCAGGACTTCGGCGGTGATGTCCGCCTCACGCAGAACGGCGGACACGCCGTCGGCGATGGCGGCGAGCGCATCGCCCGCGCCGGTGTTCTCGGCGATGAGGGCGCGGGTGTCCTCGTACTCCTCGGGGTGGAGGATCGCGAAGACGAGGTCCTCCAGCTCGGTCTTGAGCGCCTGGACGCCGAGCCGTTCGGCGAGGGGGATGAGGACGTCGCGGGTGACCTTGGCGATCCGGACCTGTTTCTCGGGTCGCATCACGCCGAGGGTGCGCATGTTGTGGAGCCGGTCGGCGAGTTTGATCGACATGACACGGACGTCGTTGCCGGTGGCGACGAGCATCTTCCGGAAGGTCTCGGGCTCGGCGGCGGCGCCGTAGTCGACCTTCTCCAGCTTGGTCACGCCGTCGACGAGATAGGCGACCTCGTCGCCGAACTGCTCACGGACCTGATCGAGCGTCACCTCCGTGTCCTCGACGGTGTCGTGGAGGAGTGCGGCGGTCAAGGTCGTGGTCTCCGCGCCGAGTTCGGCGAGGATCAGGGTGACAGCGAGCGGATGGGTGATGTACGGCTCGCCGCTCTTGCGGGACTGTCCGCGGTGCGAGAACTCGGCGAGGACGTACGCCCGGCGCAGCACGGCGAGGTCGGCGTCGGGGTGGTGGGCGCGGTGCGCCTCGGCGACATGCCCGATGGCGTCGGGCAGCCGGTCCCTGGTGGCGGGACCGAGGAGAGCGGCGCGGCCCAGCCTGCGGAGGTCGATCCTCGGACGGGCGCGCCTGCGGCTGGGAGCGTCGGGGCCGGTGGCCTCCGCTGCGCTCACGGGATTGGTGGCCTCTGCACTCATGGGGCACCTCCGGCGGCATCGACCGGCGGTGGGCGGGCAAGGCGTGCCTGCCGGGCCGGTGCTTGATGCTACCGACCCCACCACGCGGCGCAGTCCCGCTCTCGCCCAGCGTGAACCGGATCACCCATTCGAGCGACGGATCAGTCGTTGACTGTTTCGAATCCTCAGCCTGCGAGCCAGGTCGGGTCGATCGTGCCCTCGGCGACGATCACGGCCGGGCCGGTCATCTCGATCTCGCCGTCGGGGTGCTCGGTGATGATCAGCGTGCCACCGAGGACGTCCACGGTGTACGTGACGGGCGTCCCGCTCACGGCGGGGTCGGCGCCGTCCCGGCGGGCGGTGGCCACGGCGACGGCGCACGCGCCCGTTCCGCAGGAACGGGTCTCGGCGGCACCGCGCTCATGGACGCGCATGGCGACGTGGCGGGGGCCGCGGTCGGCGACGAACTCGATGTTCACACCGTCCGGGTAGACCTCGGCGGGGGCGTACGGCGGCTCGGTGAACAGGTTGCCGGCGTGGTCGAGGCTGTCGACG
Source organism: Streptomyces sp. NPDC046712 (assembly GCF_040645695.1). Taxonomy (NCBI): domain Bacteria; kingdom Bacillati; phylum Actinomycetota; class Actinomycetes; order Kitasatosporales; family Streptomycetaceae; genus Streptomyces; species Streptomyces sp. NPDC046712. The sequence goes on from NZ_JBEYYW010000023.1 coordinate 106,228, forward strand.
AAGGCGACGGCGTGCGGGTTGCCCATGTTCACGTTGCGGGCGGGCCAGCTGCGACCCTCGACGGTGACGGTGACGCCGTCCTCGGGGAGCCGGGCGCGGCCCATGGAGACGGTGACGGAGCCGTCCTTGTCGAGGTGGACCCGCTTGACCCCGCCGCGGGTGGCGACGGCGACCTCGCCGGCCGTGACATGCCCGGCGTGCTCCAGGTAGCGGGCGAAGACCCGGACTCCGTTGCCGCACATCTCGGCGACCGAACCGTCCGCGTTGCGGTAGTCCATGAACCACTCGGCCTCGTCGGCCATGGCCCGGGCCTCGGGGTGGGCGGCGCTGCGGACCACGTGCAGCAGCCCGTCGCCGCCGATGCCGGCCCGCCGGTCGCACAGCCGCGCGACGGCCGCGGCGGACAGCTCGACGGCGTTGTCGGCGTCGGGGACGATCACGAAGTCGTTCTCGGTCCCGTGGCCCTTGAGGAAAGCGAGCGGCGAGGTCTGCGTGGTGGTCACGGGATCAACTGTACGGGTCGGGTCCGACAGCGTCCTCGACGGTCCACGGAGCGGGCGGCGCGTCGGGCGCCCCGGGGGCGCCGAGGTCAGCGGAGGCGGGCCACGCGCCAGACGGCCAGGACGACGAGGAGTGCGCTGAAGAACACGTACAGGGCGATCACTCGCCAGTTCGGCCGCTCACCGGAGCCGCGGGCCGGGAGGCCGGGCCAGGTGTGGCCCACCTTGCGGGCGGCCATCATGCCCCAGCCGGCCGCGCAGGAGCTGATCAGCAGGCCGAGCATGGCGACGACGGCGCCGCCCTCGCCGGAACCGAAGGCGAGGGGGAAGGCGAACATCAGCGAGCCGAGGGCGGCGAGACCCACGATGGGCGCGAGCTGCCAGATCCGGAGTCGGGGCTGCGGCCGCAGCTCGACCTCGACCTCGTCGGTGTCGACCTCGACGGACGTGCCCTCGGCGTCGTCCGGCCCGTCCGGGCTCAAACCGGGCGCGTCACCGGGGGCTTCGCCCCGGATCGCGTCGTGCTGTTCTCTGTCGCGAGGGCCGGCCTCCATCGCCACGCGCCCTCCCACTCGGACTCCACTGCGTCGATCGATGCTCGATGATGGCACGCCAAACACCGTTGGAATGACGGGCATGGCGTCCCGATGCCATCACGTGATCAGGCTGTAACCGCTCGTTCGACCAACGCCAGCGCCTCTCCGGGGAGTTCCCCGCGGTGTTCCGCGGCACCGCTCAGCCAGTGGACGCGCGGGTCGCGCCGGAACCACGAGTCCTGGCGGCGCGCGAAGCGCTTGGTGGCGCGTACGGTCTCGGCGCGCGCCTCGTCCTCGGTGCACTCCCCCGCGAGCGCCGCGAGCACCTGCTGGTAGCCGAGCGCGCGGGCGGCCGTGCGCCCCTCGCGCAGTCCCTGCGCCTCCAGCGTGCGCACCTCCGCCACGAGTCCGGCGTCCCACATCCGGTCCACGCGCGCGGTGATCCGCTCGTCGAGCTCGGGGCGCTCCACGTCCACGCCGATCTGCACGGTGTCGTAGACGGAGTCCGGGCCGGGCAGGTTGGCCGTGAAGGGCTTGCCGGTGATCTCGATGACCTCGAGGGCCCGGACGATGCGGCGGCCGTTGCTGGGCAGGATCGCGCGTGCCGCCTCGGGGTCGGCCGCGGCGAGGCGGGCGTGCAGGGCGCCTGAGCCCCGCTCCTCCAGCTCCGCCTCCAGGCGGGCCCGCACGGCCGGGTCGGTGCCCGGGAACTCCAGGGCGTCGATGGCGCCGCGCACGTACAGGCCGGAACCGCCGACCAGGACGGGGGTACGGCCCTCGGCGAGCAGCCGGTCGATCTCGGCGCGCGCGAGGCGCTGGTACTCGGCGACGCTGGCGGCCTCCGTCACGTCCCAGATGTCCAGGAGGTGGTGCGGGACGCCCTCACGTTCCTCGAGCGTCAGCTTGGCGGTACCGATGTCCATCCCTCGGTAGAGCTGCATCGAGTCGGCGTTGACGACCTCGCCGCCGAGCTGCTGGGCCAGGAATACACCCAGATCGGACTTTCCGGCCGCTGTGGGACCGACGACGGCGATGACCCGCGGGGCGGGAGCTGCACTTCTCACCGCCCCAGTCTCGCAAACCTTCCGGCGGGTCCCCGAATGAGCGACGTGACGGCCCGCAACCGGGTTCGTTGCCAGTTGCGAGGTTCCGACCGCCGGTTTCCGGCTGCGCCGGGTGGCGCAATGGGGCGCCCCGGGCGCCGCGGGGCTTCTCCCACACGAGTACGCTATGGAGTGGTAATGGGCGTTTTTGCTATGTTCCGCCGCAAGAGCAAGGAAGCTGCCGAGGCGTCAACGGAGGAGGCCCGGGCCGTCGCTCTGACGGAAACGCCGGAGGAGACCGAGGCCGTTTCCGCCGACGCCGGGGACGCGGAGCCCGAGGTGACGGAAGGCACCGGGGACCACGAGACCGCGGAGGCGGCCGACGGAGACGTGATCGAGGCCGTGGTCGAGGCGGTGGAGATCCCGAAGCAGCAGTCGGCCGAGGCGGCTGCCGACAACGAGGCCGGCGAAGGCGCCCGTAAGTAGTCCTGGAGACAGGGCACGGCATACGGACTCACCGGAGGGAAGGTGACCCATGGGTCTCCTGGATTCACTGAAGGCCAAGCTCGCCCCCGCCAAGGACAAGGTCTCCGACCTCGCGCACCAAGCCGGGCCGAAGATCGACCACGGTCTGGACAAAGCCGCGAAGCTGGTCGACGAGAAGACCAAGGGCAAGTACAGCGACAAGATCGAATCGGGCACCGGCAAGGCCAAGCACGCCGTTGACCGGATCGCCCACAAGGACGGTACGAAGGGCGAAGGCCCGACGCCGCCGCCGGCCGCCTGACGCCCTGCGTCACCTCACACAGTCCCTCCGCACGGCGGACGGCCGCGGAGCGCGTGCTCCGCGGCCGTCCGCCGTTCGTGCTCCGGGAAGCTGCCTACGACCAGGCGGCCACGAAGTAGCCGACGCCGTACGGCGCGTCCTCGTACAGCAGCCTGCCTTCGAGGGCCGCATCCTGGGCGGCACCCGCGAGAACCTGCCAGGGCGCCCGGCCGGCCACCTTCAGCTCGTACGCGAGGTCCGGGTCCAGCGCGAGGAGAGCGTCCACGTCGGCGGCGCCCAGCGCACGCGCGGCCTCCGCGTCGAAGGCGGCGGCACGCTCGTCGAGGTAGCCCGGGGCCTTGAGGGTCCGGCATGCGCTGCCGTCCCCCATCACCAGCAGCGCGACACGGTCGGCCGCGGCGGCCAGCTCCCGGCCGGTGGCGACGCACCGCTCGGTCTCCAGCGGCTGTCCGACGCCGAGCCCCTCGACCGGCGCGTCGGCCCATCGGGTGCGCTCCAGGAGCCAGGTGGCTACGGCGAGGGAGGGGGGCAGCGGCCGCTCTCCGGCCGGCCCGTCGCCGAGCCGTACGGAACGGTCGACACCGAAACCGGCGAAGCCGCCGGCCGAACCGGCGGGAAACGGTCCGCGTGCGTTCTCGTCGGCGGGACCGACGACATAGAGGCGGTCGGGCCGGGAGGCGGCGAGCAGCCCGACGGCGTCGGAACAGGCCGTGCGGGCTGCGTCGAGCTCACCGGCGGCCCCGGCCGCCACCTCGGGCACGAGCAGGGGAGGACAGGGGCACACAGCTGCGGCGACAAGCATGATCCGCAGCCTACTGCGACGGAGCGGCGTCCTCCGGTGTCGGCGCCGAGGACGGTGGCGCGAACCGCGCCGCGTCCTCGCCGTCGACCGCCTTCGCGATCTCGGGGTCCTTCGAGTCCCAGACCATCTCGGCGACGCTGATCATGATCTTCGTCTCCGACGCCAGGCCCTTGACGATCACCAGAAAGCTGGCGCCGCCAGGCAGCCGGAACACCTGGCGACGCTTCTCGCGCATGGGCTCGCGATAGGTGCGCGCGACGGCGACCAAAGCGTCCAGCGCGTCCTCACGGGTGCCGTCGACCTGACGCAGCACCTCGGTGCGGTACGCGTCACCCGTGCCGACGTACTGCGCGACGACGATCCACTTCCCCATTCGTCCCCCCGTGTCCGGAACAGTGTCCGACGTGTCAGTGGCTTCCGCAGGCGTGTCAGTGGCTGCCGCAGGCCGGGGCGTCGGCCGTCGGCAGCGGCTCCGGCACTCCGATCTTCGGCAGCCCGAGCAGGACGCCCGCCGGCTTGGCGGCGGCCGCGGCGGTGCGCTTCTCCCAGGCGTCGCCGGCGCGGGTACGGCGTACCGACGTCGTCGGGCCCTCGGCGAGCAGGTGGTGCGGGGCGGCGTAGGTGATCTCGACGGTCACCACGTCGCCGGGGCGGACCTCCTGCTCCGGCTTGGTGAAGTGGACGAGCCGGTTGTCGGGGGCGCGGCCGGAGAGGCGGTGCGTGCTGCCGTCCTTGCGGCCCTCGCCCTCGGCGACCATGACCTCCAGCGTCCGGCCCACCTGCTTCTTGTTCTCCTCCCAGGAGATCTCCTCCTGGAGGGCGACGAGACGCTCGTAGCGCGCCTGCACGACCTCCTTGGGGATCTGCCCGTCCATCTCGGCCGCGGGGGTCCCGGGCCGCTTGGAGTACTGGAAGGTGAAGGCGTTGGCGAAGCGGGCCTCACGGACCGTGTGCATCGTCTGCTCGAAGTCCTCCTCGGTCTCGCCGGGGAAGCCCACGATGATGTCGGTGGAGATGGCGGCGTGCGGGATGGCCGCGCGCACCTTCTCGATGATGCCGAGGAAACGCTCCTGCCGGTACGAGCGGCGCATCGCCCTCAGGATGGTGTCCGAGCCGGACTGCAGCGGCATGTGGAGCTGCGGCATCACGTTCGGCGTCTCGGCCATCGCCGCGATGACGTCGTCGGTGAAGTCGCGGGGGTGCGGCGAGGTGAACCGGACCCGCTCCAGGCCCTCGATCTCGCCGCAGGCGCGCAGCAGCTTGGAGAAGGCCTCGCGGTCGCCCAGGTCGGAGCCGTACGCGTTGACGTTCTGGCCGAGCAGAGTGATCTCGGAGACACCCTCGGCGACCAGCGCCTCGATCTCGGCGAGGATGTCGCCGGGACGGCGGTCCTCCTCCTTGCCGCGGAGCGCCGGGACGATGCAGAACGTACAGGTGTTGTTGCAGCCGACGGAGATCGAGACCCAGGCGGCGTACGCGGACTCGCGGCGGGTCGGCAGCGTGGAGGGGAAGGCCTCCAGCGACTCGGCGATCTCGATCTGGGCCTCTTCCTGGACGCGGGCGCGCTCCAGGAGGACCGGCAGCTTGCCGATGTTGTGCGTGCCGAAGACGACGTCGACCCAGGGGGCCTTCTTGACGATGGTGTCGCGGTCCTTCTGGGCGAGACAGCCGCCGACGGCGATCTGCATACCCGGGCGCGTGGTCTTCTTCGGGGCGAGCCGGCCGAGGTTGCCGTACAGCTTGTTGTCGGCGTTCTCACGGACCGCGCAGGTGTTGAAGACGACGACGTCGGCGTCACCGTCGGAGCCCTCGGGGGCCCGGACGTAGCCGGCGTCTTCCAGCAGACCGGAGAGCCGCTCGGAGTCGTGGACGTTCATCTGGCACCCGTAGGTGCGCACTTCGTAGGTTCGCTGGACGTCCACGGTCTGGCTCCGGTCGCTGCTGGTCATGGAACAAGGGTATGCGGTGCCGGGCATTGCCCTGCCCCGAGCCGCCGCCTGCCCTCAGCCCGGCACCGCGGCGGTGGTCTCGACGGCTGCGGCGAGCTGGGCGGCGAGCGTTCCCGCGTCGGGGCGGAGCGAGCCGCTGAAGGCGGCGGAGCCGATGGTGAAGGCGTCGGCTCCGGCGTCCGCGAGGGCCCGTATCTGGGCGGCGGTGGTGATGCTGCCGGCCACCACCAGCCGGCCTGTGGTCGCGGCCCGGGCGGCGCGGACGAGGGAGAGCGGGTCGGCGTCCGTGGCCCGGTGGGCCAGGAGGTCCACGCCCGCACAGCCCGCCGCCTCGGCCCGGCGGCAGTCCTCGGCGATGCGAGCGGGATCGCCGGCCAGGCGCGTGGGATGACCGAGGGGCTCGCCCACGAAAGGGAGGTACTCGATGTCGGTGCCGGCGAGGAGGGCCAGCGTCTCCTCGATCCAGGTGCCGCCCATGAGCCGGTCGACGCCCAGGTCCATGGCGGACGTCACCGAGGCGAGGGCCTGCTCACGCGTGGTGCTGACCACCTCGAGGTAGCTGGTGGCGCCCATGTCCTTGATCCGCCGGTGGAGGCGGGCGAGCGTGGCGGGCGGGACGCCGACGTCCTTGAAGCCGATGTGGCCGATGCCGAGGTCCCGGACGGAGTCGAGGACGTCGAGGCAGTCGGTGACGGTCCGGTCGTCACGGGTGAGCATGAAGATGAAGTCCACGTCGAACGTCCTCAGGGTCGGGGGCGGGGCGGTGCAGGCAGGGCCGATGGGGCGAGATGGCGGCGTGGGCGGGATGCCCGTGGGCGGGCGGGGCCGGTGTAGGCGGAGCCGATGGGGGCGAGATGGCGGCGTGCGCGCCCGGGCGCGCGGCCTGTCAGGTGTCGGTCGGCACCGGGACAGCGGCGGCAGCGGTGCCGGACGGGTCCCCTGTCGGGGCGCCGGTTCCCGCGCCCGCGAGTTCGTCGGCCTGGTGCAGGGCGGTGAGCAGGCTGGTGTGGTCGGCGGTGCCCTGGCCCGCGAGATCGAAGGCCGTGCCGTGGTCGACGCTGGTGCGTACGAAGGGGAGGCCGATGGTGATGTTGACGCCGTGCTCCAGACCCAGGTACTTGACGGGTATGAGCCCCTGGTCGTGGTACTGCGCGACGACGGCGTCGAACTCTCCCGCCCGGGCGCGCATGAAGACGGTGTCGGCGGGCCAGGGGCCGCTGGCGTCGATGCCTTCCCGCTGGGCGGCCCGGACGGCCGGTTCGATGATGTCCAGGTCCTCACGCCCGAAGAGCCCGTTCTCCCCCGCGTGCGGGTTGAGGGCGGCGACGGCGATACGGGGACTGAGGCCGGTCCGGCCGCCGGCCCGGAGCGTGCGGTGCGTCAGCCGGATGATCTCCAGCTCGCGGGCGGTGGTGAGCGAGTCGAGCGCCGTACGCAGGGACTGGTGGACGGTGACCAGGACGACCCGTAGCTCGTCATTGGCCATCATCATGGCGTAGTCGCTCGTGCCCGAGAGCTCGGCGAGGATCTCGGTGTGGCCCGGGTAGGGCAGACCCGCCCGTCTCAGCGCCTCCTTGTTGATCGGTGCCGTGGTGAGGGCCCGGATCTCGCCGCGGAGGGCGAGCTCGATGCCGCGGCGTACGTACTGGAAGGAAGCCGCACCGGCGCGGGCGTCCACCGTGCCCGGCGGCAGGTCCGCGGGCAGCGCGCCCTCGGCCAGGACGTCCATGACTCCGGGGCTGTGGGTCGCCTCCGCGACGGAGGCGACGGGCCGCACGGCCAGCTCGGTGCCTGTGATGCGGCAGGCCCGGGCGAGGGTGTCCGGGTCACCGATGACGACGACCGGAGGGCGGCGGCGCGGGTCGGCGTACGCCTTGACGGTGATCTCGGGCCCGATGCCGTTCGGGTCGCCCATGGTGACGGCGATGGGCGGCGTGGCGGTCGATGGCGCACCAGTCGACGGCTTGGGGTTCGATGGCGTGGGGTTCGATGGCGTCATCAGGCCGGCCCGCCCTTCGCGAGGAGGCGGCACAGCCGGTCGAGGGTTCCCTCGTCGCCGAAGCCGCCGGCTTTGATCAGGACGGGGATGCGGGGCGGGCCGAGCAGCACCCCGCGCGCGACCCCGGGCTCGGGCTCGTCGTACAGGTCGATGCCCTCGGACCGGAGAGCTTCGAGTACCGCCACGGCGGTCTCTCCGCCGGTGAGCACGAGTCCGTCGACCGGCCCGTCCGTCACCAGCTCCCGTACCGTGCGGGCCAGATCGGCGGTGAGCGAGCCGGGGGGCGTACGGCGCTCGTCGGGGGTGTGGACGGCGAGGACGGGCGCGGAGGCGCGCCGCAGGGCGTTGACGGCCGCGACAGGGTCGTCGGCGACAGCGGCGGCCACGTCCCCCCTGGTCCGCAGCCGTTCCAACTGGCGCCGGGTGGCCGGGTTCGCGCTGCCGACGACCACCAACGGGCGTCGGGCACCGGGAAGTTCGGGGAGCGCGGAGGCCGGCTTGCGCGTGTGGTGGCGGGCCAGCGCCGCGGCGAGCCCCGGGGAGCCGACCCAGAGCACATCGCCCGCCCGGGGCACCGAGGAGACGAGGCGGTCGAGATCGGCGTCCGTGACCGCCGAGCAGACGAACGTCCCTCCCTGTTCGATCAGTTCGGGCAGCTTCCCGAACTGATCCGGTTCCAGGTGCTCGGCCTCCGGCAGCAGCTGCCCGAGGTCCGAGCAGCGCACCGGGTGGGCCGGGTCGCGGGCGAACTCCGTCGCGTGCACCGGTACGCCCTGTACGTGCTGGACCCCGCGGACCGTGGTCCTGCCCTCGGCCGGGAACGCGGGCGCGACGACGACGGTCCGTCGGCCCGAAGCGGTATGGGCGGCGCGGATCTCGGCCGCCACATGGCCCCGCAGCGTCGAGTCGACCGTCTTGACCAGCAGCTCTGCCGCCGCGACCGCGCGGGCGGCCCGCGCGGTCCTGGTCACGGCCGTCGGCTCGTCCAGCAGGCGGCTGCCGAGATCGACGGCGACGACACCCTCGGGCGCGGGCGCGGCCGCCTCGAACCCGGTCCCCGAGCCGGGCGACAGCAGGACCGTCGCCCGGTGTCCGGCTCTGCGAAACGGTGCCGCGCCGTCGCCCGCGCTGGTGAGGTCGTCCGCGAGGACCGCGATGCTCGAAACGGGATCGGCCTGGGGTCCCACCCTCATACGTCGTCCTCCTCGGATCATCGACCGGTGACGACATCAACACTGGTGCCCGGAAAGCCGCTGGACAAGCGATTCCTTCTCACCGCACCTGTGAGTAGATTTCACATATGCGCTGGCCCGACCTTCCTCCGCTGAATTCGCTGCTGCCCTTCGAGGCGACCGTGCGGCACGCGAGCATGACGCGGGCCGCCCAGGAACTCCATGTGACCCACGGCGCGGTCAGTCGCCAGATCCAGAACCTGGAGAAATCCCTGGGGATCACGCTCTTCGAGCGCGGGACCCGGTCGCTGCGCCCCACGCCGCAGGCACGCCGTCTGGCGGCCGCCGTCCGCGACGCGCTCGATCAGGTCGACTCGGCCGCCAGAGAGGTCACGCGCCGGGAACGCGGCGGCCCGCTCGCGCTCTCCTGCGAGCCCACTCTGCTGATGCGCTGGCTCATCCCCCGCCTGCCGGACCTCGCCGTCCAGGTGCCCGGTCTCGATGTGCACCTTTCGGCGGCCGGCGGGCCCGTCTCCTTCGACCGGGACACCATCGACGTCGCGCTGCGCCGCGACGACTTTCCCGTCCCGGAGAACGTGAGCCGCTCGCCGCTCTTCACGGAACGGATCGGCCCGGTCTGCAGTCCGGACATGGCGGAGCGGGTGATGGGCAAGGGTGGCGTCGTCGGTGTCACGATTCTGCACACGAGCACCCGGCCGCGAGCCTGGCGCGACTGGCAGCGTCTCACCCGTCGGCGGGTCGAGCCCGCCGCGGAGCAGACATTCGAGCACTTCTACCTGGCGCTGCAGGCGGCCGTCGCCGGCGTCGGGGTCGCCATCGGTCCGTACGCACTCGTCCACGACGACCTGATGCGCGAACAGTTGGTGGCGCCGTTCGGGCTGGTCGAGGACGGCACGGGCTATCACCTCCTCAGCCCGCGGCCGCCCGAGCAGGACGGCCGGATCGCCGCCCTGCTCGGGTGGCTGCGGAGCCAGGCGGCCGGATTGTGACCCAACGCCCCCCTCACCGCGTCCGGTCCCTGACGAAGCGGTCCGCCTGCGCACCACTCAGGCGGCCGCCCGGCGGACGGCGCCCGAAGGCGAGGAGCGTCAGGTCCTGTGCGGAGCCGGTGATGGGCGTACCGCTGCCGAAAGACCAGTCGAGGTCGTCGGCGCGCAGGGCGATCCCGTCGAGGTCGGCGCCGAAGTAGCGGGCGCCCCGTGGAGTGACGCGCGCCAGGACGGTCCGCAGGCGGTCCTCCGGTACGCGTCGCTCCAGGCCGAGGGCGACGGTGATGTCGAGGCCATGGATCACGTCGTGGGCGAGCGCCATCGCGTGACCGCCGACCGGGGGCTTCCAGGGGTGGTCGGCGTTGTCGCGCAGAGCGGCGGCCAGCTCCTCGGCCGTCAGGGCCGAGGTGTCGTGGCGGGCGAGACGGTCGGCCATGCGGTCGAGGCTGCCGCGGGACCTGACGAGTTCGGCCGCGATCCGAGGGAGGGAGTGGCGCATGGCCATGGTCATGTGGGCGGCCACCTCCCGTACCCGCCAGCCCGCGCAGAGACTGGGCGCGTCCCACTGCGCGTCGGTGAGGGTGTCGAGGAGGGCGGCCAGCTCGCGGCGTTCGGAGGCGATGTCGTCCCTGATCCTGTCCCTGATGCCGCCCCTGATGTCTGTGCTTCCCATGACTTCAGCCTGGTCGCGATGCATCCATAAGTCCAAGACATGGATGATCTCGCTCCTAGAATCACTGGTTATGGAACTTCGCCAGTTGCGGTACTTCGTGACCGTGGTCGAGGAGGCCAATTTCACCCGGGCCGCCGCCCGTCTCCATGTCGCGCAACCGGGGGTGAGCGCGCAGATCGGGCAGTTGGAGCGGGAGCTGGGGCAGCGGCTGCTCGACCGGACGGGCCGCGCGGTGACCCCGACGCAGGTGGGCGCAGCGGTGCTGCCGTACGCACGAGCTGCGCTGGCCGCCGTGGACGCGGTACGCGAGACGGTCGACGAGTTCACCGGGCTGCTGCGCGGGCGGGTGGCGATCGGCCTCGTGTCGGGGGCGGCCACCCACGCGTTCGACATGGCGGGGTTGCTGGCCGGCTTCCACGCCTCGCATCCCGAGGTGGAGATCGCACTCACCGAGGACACGTCCGAGCGGATGCTGGCCGCCCTGCGCGCCGGAGAGCTCGACATCGCGATGGTCGGACTCGCGGAACCGGGGCCACCGCCGGGGCTCGCGCTGCGGCTCGTGGTCGACGAGCCGCTGGTCGCCGCCATGGCCCCGGGCGATGCCCTGGCGGCGGAGGACGGGGAACTGCCGCTTTCCGCGTTGCGTGGCCGTCGGCTGATCTGTTTGCCGCGGGGCACCGGCGTGCGCGGGGTCCTCGACCGGCTCTGCGCGGAGGCAGGCTTCGCCCCGCAGGTGGCCTTCGAGGCGGCCGCGCCCCATCTGCTGGCGCAGCTGGCTGCGCGGGGGCTGGGCGTGGCGGTGGTTCCGGCGCTTCCGGAGGAGACGGGGGAGCCGTCCGGGCTGCGGCTCCGACCGCTCGCCGGCCCACGCGCGCGTGGCCGTGTCGCCCTGGCCTGGCGCACCGACGGCCCGTCCGGCCCCGCCGCCCAGGCCCTCCTGGACCTCCTGCACGACGCCCTCCCCGTACCGACAGGCGGAGCGAACCTCCTCCACGAGGACGCCCCCCACCCCAGGGCCTGACTGCGGGCCCGGCTGCGGGCTGACCCGGCCCGACCACGGCCCGACCCGGGCCTGATCCTCGCCCGACCACGGCCCGACCCAGCCCCACCCCGGCCCGACCCCGGCCCGAACACGGGCCCGACCACCGCCCGGCCACGGCCTGACCCATCCCCACCCCGGCCCGACCTCCGCCCGACCCCGGCCCGACCACTGCCGGACCGCAACGTGACCCCGGCCTGCCCACCGCCTGAGCCCCGCCCGCCCCATCGGCCCGGCCACGGCCTGACCCGGCCCGACCCCGGCTCGGATCCCCGCCGCCACGCGCGCGTGGACAGGCGGTCCAGGTGATCGGCCTGGCCAGGTTGGGGAGGGAGCTGGCAGGATCGCGCCATGCTCGCCTCGCTCTCCCGTGCCGCCCGCCGTCGCCTCGTCCAGGTGTCGGCGGCTGTTCTGGTGGTGTGCGGGCTGCTCGTGTGGTGGCTTGTTCCGTTCGGTACGCCGGCGCCCAGTGGCCGGATCACGTTCAGTACGGGAGTCCCCACCGGCGTCTACCAGCGGTACGGCGAGCTGCTGCAGCAGGCCCTCGCCCGCGATCTGCCGGACGTCTCGATAACGCTCCGGAACAGCGAGGGCTCCCAGCAGAACCTCGCGCGGCTGGCCTCGGGCGAGGCGGACTTCACCGTCGCGACGTCCGACGCCGTGGCCCAGTACCAGAGGGACCGCAAGCCGGGGTTCGATCGGCTGCGCGGCTGCGCCCGCCTCTACGACGACTACGTACAGCTCGTCGTCCGCAAGGACTCGCCCGTCCGGTCGGTGGCCGACCTGCGCGGGCAGCGGGTCGGGGTCGGCCAGGAGGGCTCCGGCGTCCGGCTCATCGCGGACCGGGTCCTCGCGGCGGGCGGCCTCACGCCCGACGTCGACATCGAGCCGGTGTCCGCCGGCATCGACACGATGCCCGGCCTTCTGGAGCGGGGGCAGCTGGACGCGTTCTTCTGGTCGGGCGGTCTGCCCACCCAGGCCGTCCAGGCGCTGTCCGAGCGTTTGCCGGTACGGCTCGTTCCGCTGGACGCGAACCTGATCGCCAACCTCCACGACGTCGGTGAGTCGAACCGCCACTACCGCTCCGCCGTGATCCCGGCGGACGCCTACACCCGCGCGCAGGACGGGCAGCCGGTGGAGACGCTGGCCGTGGCGAACCTCCTGGTGACGACCGACGCTGCGGATCCGTCGCTTGCGGAGGGTTTCACCCGCACGGTGATCAGAAGCCGGGACCGGATCGGCAGCCAGGTGCACCCGGCGCAGCTGGTGGACCTGCGGACCGCCATCTACACGGAACCCCTGACCCTGCACGAGGGCGCGCGGCGCTACTACCGCTCCGTGAAGCCGTAGCCCTGCAGCCGTAGCCGTCAGCCGTAGCCCCGCAGCCGTAGACGTGAAGCCGTAGGACCGCGCGAGGCGGCCCAGGGCCCTCACGGCCCCTGCGGCCCCGTCCTCGGCACCGTGACCGTCACCCGCAGCCCGTGCGGCTCGTTCGGCGCGTACGCGATCGAGCCGCCGCCCGCCGCCAGCAACACCCGGGAGATGGACAGGCCCAGGCCCGAGCCCTTGATGTTCTGATCGCGGTTGCTGCGCCAGAAGCGGTCACCGACCCGTTCGAGCTCCTCGCTCGTCAGCCCCGGCCCGTGGTCCGCCACCACGATCGTGCAGGTGTCTCCCCCGGACGCCACGGCGACCGTCACCTCCTCGCCCGCAGGGGTGAACTTCAGTGCGTTGTCGATCACCGCGTCCAGCGCGCTGGACAGCGCCACCGGGTCCGCCCATGCCGTCACCGCACGCCGCTCCCCGCTCAGCCGCACACCCTTCTCGTCGGCGAGCGGGCGCCATGCGGCCACCCGCTCGGCCGCCAGCGCACCGATGTCGGTGAGCCGCAGATCCGCGGCGGCGTGCTCGGCGAGCGCCAGGTCGAGCAGGTCGTCGAGGACTTGCGCGAGCCGCTTGCCCTCCGTGCGGACGGAGGCGATCTCCTCGTTCCCCTCGGGGAGTTCGAGGGCGAGCAGCTCGATACGGAGCAGCAGCGCGGAGAGCGGGTTGCGCAACTGGTGGGAGGCGTCGGCGACGAACGCGCGCTGCTGTTCCAGCACGTCCTCGACGTTGTCGGCCATTTCGTTGAACGACCGGGCCAGGCGGCGCAGTTCGGGCGGTCCTCCCGCCGCGGCCACCCGGGACTTCATCCGGCCGGTGGCGATGTCGTGGGTGACGGCGTCCAGCACCCGGACGGGCCGCAGCACCCAGCCGGTGAGCCGGAAGGCGGCGCCGACGGCGAGGAGCATCGCCGCCGACTCGCCGGCCACGATGATCAGCCAGCCGTTCAGGATGCGTGAACGCAGCTGCCCGGTGGGCGAGTCGGTGACCACGACGGCGACGACGTCACCGTCCCGTACGACCGGCGAGGCGATGATGAGGCGGGCGTTCGGCTGCCAGGGCCAGACCTGGGGCGGGTCGTGGCTGCGCCGGCCGAGCAGCGCCTCCTGGAAGGCCCGGCGGCCCTCGCCCTCGTCCGGAACGACCCAGTCCTGGGGCGCGGCGGCCATGGCCTCCCGGTCGCGGTAGAAGATGCCGGTCCGGATGCCGTACACGTCGTGGTAGCTGGCGAGTTCGCCGCGGAGCGTCGTGCGGCGCTCGTCGATCCCCGGATCGGACTCGCTGACGAACTGGGCGAGCGCGGCGAACCGCGCCGCGTCGTCGAGCCGGTCGACGACCACGCGCTGCTGCTCGGCCGCGGCCAGGCTGGCGGCGAGCGGGAAGCCGAGGGCGAGCAGCACCCCGGCCATCAGGACGAGGAGGAGCGGGAGGAGACGCGTGCGCACGTGGGAGCCCCGGCTACGCGGCCGGGGCGACCAGGCGGTAGCCGACGCCGCGCACGGTCTCGATCAGGGCGGGCATCGCCAGCTTGGAGCGCAGGGAGGCGACATGCACCTCGAGCGTGCGGCCGGTCCCCTCCCAACTGGTGCGCCAGACCTCGCTGATGATCTGTTCCCGTCGGAAGACCACGCCGGGCCGCTGAGCGAGCAGGGCGAGCAGGTCGAACTCCTTGCGGGTGAGCTGGACGGGGGTGCCGTCGACGCTGACCCGGCGGGTGGGCAGTTCGATGACCACGGAGCCGAGCCGCAGCGCGGCGTCGTCGCCTGCCCCGCCGGACTCCTCGCCGACGGTCGTGCGCCGGCTGACGGCGTGGATCCGGGCGAGCAGTTCCCCGGTGTCGTACGGCTTGACCACGTAGTCGTCGGCCCCGAGATTGAGTCCGTGTATGCGGGAGCGCACGTCGGCCCGCGCGGTCACCATGATCACGGGGGTGGTGGTGAGCTTACGGATCCGGCCGCAGACCTGGTACCCGTCCTGGTCGGGCAGGCCGAGGTCGAGCAGGATCACTCCGTACGAGGGCCGCTCCCCGTGCGCCGCGGGCAGGACCGCCTGCAGCGCCTCCTCGCCGTTCCGGGCGTGCGTGACCGTGAACCCGTGCTTCGCCAGTACGGCGGACAGGGCCGCGGCGACATGATCGTCGTCCTCGACGAGCAGGAGTCTCATGGCCCCCCTCCGGTGGCTTCGTGATCGCGTGATGGCTATCTGTGTACCAGGGCATGAACGCCGATCGTCGGTGTCACAGTCAAGTGTCCCCCTGTGAGGCCGGGGTTTCCGTTATGCAGCCGGTACGCCGCCGGCCGTCCCGTTCACGCAGTGTGTCGGGTTGCGGCCGTATCGTTATCCTCAATTTCCGCTCAGATGTAATGACGGTGGTCGCACCGCGTGCCTAGTGTCCTCCCCAACCGAGGAGGACGGAGCAAGAGCCGATGAGCGGAGTGTCAGTGACCAAGGGCTCGGAAGACGCCATAGCGGCTGCGGGCGACCTGGTCGTGCTGTCCAACGTGAACAAGCACTTCGGCGCGCTGCATGTGCTCCAGGACATCGACCTGACCATCGCCCGTGGCGAGGTCGTGGTCGTCATCGGACCCTCGGGGTCCGGTAAGTCCACGCTGTGCCGCACCATCAACCGCCTGGAGACGATCGACTCCGGCACCATCACGATCGACGACCGGCCGCTGCCCCAGGAGGGCAAGGAGCTGGCCCGGCTGCGCGCCGACGTCGGCATGGTCTTCCAGTCGTTCAACCTTTTCGCGCACAAGACCGTGCTCGAGAACGTGATGCTGGGACAGGTCAAGGTCCGCAAGACCGAGAAGAAGGCCGCCGAGACCAAGGCCCGCGCGCTGCTCGACCGGGTGGGTGTCGGCACTCAGGCGGACAAGTACCCGGCGCAGCTCTCCGGCGGTCAGCAGCAACGTGTCGCGATCGCACGGGCGTTGGCGATGGACCCGAAGGTCATGCTGTTCGACGAGCCGACGTCGGCCCTCGACCCCGAGATGATCAACGAGGTCCTCGAGGTCATGCAGCAGCTGGCGCGCGACGGAATGACGATGGTGGTCGTCACCCACGAGATGGGTTTCGCCCGCTCCGCCGCCAACCGCGTGGTGTTCATGGCGGACGGCAAGATCGTCGAACAGGCCACGCCGGACGAGTTCTTCAGCAACCCGCGCAGCGACCGGGCCAAGGACTTCCTTTCGAAAATCCTGCACCACTGACGACGGTCAGCCCGCATGATTCACCCTGCCGACCAACAACCCACGAACCAAGGGATGTTCACCATGAAGCTCCGCAAGTCCGCGGCCGTGGCCGTCGCCGTGCTCGCACTCACCGCGACCGCCTGTGGTGGCAAGGAGGGCTCGGCCGGCGACAAGCCCGCCGTGAAGCCCGGCGACGCCAGCGCCCCGCAGCTCCCCAAGTACATCGTCGCCACTGACGTGAGCCTGGACTCGCCCACCTTCAAGAAGGCGAAGGAGCGCGGCAAGCTGATCATCGGCTCCAAGGCCGACCAGCCGTACCTCGGCTTCGAGGACCAGGCCACCAAGGAGCGGTCCGGCTTCGACGTCGAGATCGCCAAGATGATCGCGGCGGAGCTCGGCTTCACCGAGGACAAGATCGAGTGGAAGACGGTCGACTCCAAGTCCCGCGAGACGGCGATCTCCAAGGGCACGGTCGACTACTACGTCGGCACGTACACGATCAACGACAAGCGCAAGGCGCTGGTCGGCTTCGCGGGCCCGTACTACAAGGCCGGCGCCGACCTCCTGGTCCGCAAGGACGAGACCGCGATCACCGGTCCGGAGACCCTCAAGGGCAAGAAGGTCTGCTCCATCACGGGTTCCACCCCGCTGCAGGAGATCAAGAAGCCCCAGTACGGCGCCGAGACCACCGAGCTCGCCAAGTACTCGGACTGCGTGCAGCAGCTGCTGACCAAGCAGGTCGACGCGGTCACCACCGATGACTCGATCCTCAAGGGCTACGCCGCCGCCAACGCCGGCAAGCTCAAGGTCGTCGGCAAGCCCTTCACCGAGGAGCCCTACGGTGTCGGCGTGCCCAAGGACGACAAGGTCCTGCGTGACAAGATCAACGACACGCTGGAGAAGTACGTGAAGGACGGCACGTACAAGAAGATCTACGAGGCCACTCTGGGTCTGTCCGGCTCCGCGTACGTCGCGCCGCCGGCGGTCAACCGCTACTGATCCTTCGCCTGAAGTCGAGCGCCCCGTACGGGAGTACGGGGCGCCCCTCCTCCTGCCCGTAAGCCGCTGACCGCCGACGCGGAGACCTCATGAACGTACTGCTCGACCATTTCCCGGAGTTCCGCGACGGCTTCATAGGAACCGTGTCGATCACCGCCGTCAGCTCGGTCATCGCGCTGGTCCTCGGCATCATCGTCGCCGGCTTCCGGGTCTCGCCCGTGCCGCCGCTGCGCTTCTTCGGCACCCTCTGGGTCACGCTGCTGCGCAACACCCCGCTGACCCTGCTCTTCCTGGTCTCGTTCTTCGTGATCCCGGAGATCCTCTTCCCGGGTATGAGCCCCTTCGTGCTCGGCTCGCTCGCGCTCGGCTTCTACACCTCCGCGTTCATCTGCGAGGCCGTCCGGTCCGGCATCAGCACGGTGCCGCTCGGCCAGGCGGAGGCCGCCCGCTCGCTCGGAATGACGTTCTCCCAGACCCTGCGGATGATCGTGCTGCCGCAGGCCACCCGGACCGTGCTGCCGCCGCTGAGCTCGATCTTCATCGCGCTCACCAAGAACTCGGCCATCGCGGGCGCCTTCAGCGTCACCGAACTCTTCGGCTGGCAGACCCTGATGAGCGAGCAGGGCTACGACATCGTCCCGATCTTCGTGTGGGTCGCCGCCGCCTACCTCGTCGTCACCTTCACGATCAGCGGGATCTTCACTCTCCTTGAGCGCCGCATGGAGGTCGCCCGATGAGTGCCAGTGTTCTTTACGACACCCCGGGCCCCAAGGCACGCGTCCGTAACCGGATCTACGCCGTCCTGGGCACCGTCGCCATCATCGCGCTCATCGCCGTGAGCATCGTCCGGCTGAGCGAAAAGGGTCATCTCGACCCCGCGATGTGGGACATCTTCAACTACGCGGGCATCCGGCAGAACATCGCCGACGCCGTCGTCGCCACCCTGAAGGCGTTCGGTCTCGCGGCGGTCGGCTCGATCGTCCTCGGAGTGCTCCTCGCCGTCGGCCGGCTCTCCGACCACAAGCCGGTCCGCCTGCTGGCCACGGGATTCATCGAGGTCTTCCGCTCCATCCCGCTGCTGATCACGATCTACGCCGTGTGGGTCGGCTTCCTGGTCGACTACTCGATGTGGGCGCTGGCGCTGGGACTCTCGGTCTACAACGGCTGTGTGCAGGCCGAGGTCCTGCGCGCCGGCGTGAACGCGGTGCCCAAGGGGCAGCGCGAGGCCGCGTACGCCCTGGGTATGAGCAAGACCCAGGTCATGACGACCGTCCTGATGCCGCAGGCCGTCCGCGCCATGCTGCCGACGATCATCAGCCAGCTCGTGGTCACCCTGAAGGACACCTCGCTCGGCTTCGTGATCCTCTACCCCGAGCTGCTCCAGACGGCCCGCCTGATCGCCTCCAACACGCAGGTCAACGGCCAGTACCCGTACGTGTCCACCATCGTGGTCATCGGCATCATCTACATCGCGATGTGTCTGGCGCTCTCCGCGCTCGCCACCTGGATCGAGAAGCGGGGCCGTCGGGCGAAGACGGGGATCCTCGCCCCCGACGCCGCCGCGAAGGAGGTCGTGCTCACCGCCGACGCCGGTCAGGCGTTCGGGAACACGGCCGGCGGCGGCGCGGGTGGCGCCGACGGGCCCGGCATCACGAAGAACTGACAGTATGTGACATCATCCGGGGGCAGTGGCGGTCGCGCCGCTGCCCCCGTCACTTGACGCACGCACCCGCAGTGGGTTGCATACGTTCTGTGATCACGCACCGGGCTCGCGCCACAATTCGCTGTGCTACCCGCATGACCGAACGGCCTTCAGGAGCCGCGCCGTGGACCCGGTGATCATCGTCGGCGCGGGGCCCGTGGGCCTCGCGCTCTCCCTTGCCCTGGCCTCGCAGGGTGTACCCAGCGTCGTCCTCGACGAGGGCCCCGGCAAGGAGGAACCACGCCCCGCCCGCACCGTGGTGCTGCGGGCCGACATGGCCGCGATGGTGGAGCGGCTGGGCTGCGCCACCCTCCGTGACGAGGGGGTCCGCTGGGTCGGCTGGCGCTCACTGCGCCGGAAGCAACAGATGAGGCACATCGAGCTGAGCCTCGGTCTCACCGGTACGGAGAGTGACGGCGAGGGCCCCGCCGCGCCCCTGCACATCCCCCAGCACGCCCTCGCGCGCGGTCTGCGCGACGCGATCGCCGGGCAGGAGCTCGTTCAACTCGTCACCGAGGCCCGGCTCGACACGATCGAGCAGGACGCGCGCGGTGTCACCGCACACACCCGCGGCCCCGGCGGGACCTGGTGGCGCGGCAGCCATCTGGTCGGCTGCGACGGCGCCCGCTCCACGGTGCGCAAGCTGCTCTCCATCCGCTTCCCCGGGCGTACGGCGGTGGAGCGGCACGCGGTCGCCGCGCTCCGCACGGAACTCCCCTGGCCCGGCGAGGCACTGTTGCACCGTCAGCCGCCGTGGCGGGGCGGCGGCGAGGAGGTCACGGCCCGCCCGCTGCCGGACGGTGTGTGGCGGATCGACTGGCTGCTGCCGCCGCGGGGCGATCTCGTCACCCCCGACGCACTCGTCACGAAGATCCGCGACACCCTGGCAGGCTGGTGCGGCGGGGAGACGCCTCCGTACGAGTTGATCGACACCGGGGTCCACACCCTGCACCACCGGCTCGCGCGACGCTGGCGGGTGGACCGGGTCTTCCTCGCGGGCGACGCCGCGCATCTGCTCGGCGCGGTCGGCACCCAGGGCGTCGACGAGGGGCTGCGGGACGCCGACAACCTGGCCTGGAAGCTCGCGTACGCCTGGCACCACGGCGCTTCGGACACCCTGCTCGACAGCTACCAGAGCGAGCGGCGGGCGGCCGTGGCCTCCCGGTTGCGGGCCGCCGACCAGTCGCTTCCCGTGCTGCGCGGCGGCGGGGGGCTGCGCACATATCTGTCGGGCGGCACGCGCGGCCACGACAGTCTGCTGACGGACGGTCATCTGGGGCGCGGCCCGCTGGGCGCGCCCCCCGCGTACCCGCACTCCCCCCTCGCGCCCTCGGACGCCGGGGCGTCCCAGGTGGCGGTGGGCACGGACGAGGGCGCGCCGGTCGAGGACGTCCGGGTGACCGCCCCGGACGGTACGACCGTACGGCTCCGGGACCGGCTCGGGCAGGGGCGGCTTCTGGTGGTCCTGGTCGCGCCCGGGACGGGCGTGTGGGACCGTCGGCACTGGATGAGCGCGGGGGTGATGCCCCGACTCGTGGAGGCGGTACGGGCGCTGCCGGTGAAGTCGGAGCTGCTGGTGACGGAGGCGTATCCGGGAGCCGCGGCCCACACCGTCCTGCTGGTGCGGCCGGACGGTCATCTCGTCGCCTCGTTCCCCGGAGTCCGGCCGGAGGAGCTGTACGCGGCGGCGGACGCGACGCGGGGCGGTACGGCGTCCGAGCCCACGCCCAGGAACAGCTCCAAGACCGTGCCCGGGAACACCCCCACGTCAGGGTCCACGCCCTTGTCCACGTCCGGGCCCAAGTCCGGGTCCCCGTCTGGACCCACGTCCTTGTCCAAGTCCGGGTCCACGCCCGGGTCCAGGAAGAGCGACCGCACGGCGGACATCAATTGACCCTCGCAGGCGCACATGGTGTACTCCGGAGCGTGACCGACACCGACGTGCGCCTGTGGCGGAGGGTCCATATGGACCTCGTCCGCTACGCGGGCTGCGTGTGTCGCCCGTCCTGCTGAATTCGCCTCTCCCCTCGCGCGCCCTTCGCCGCTGACGTCGGCGTACCGTCGCGCGCTTCTTCCGCGAACCCTCAGGACGGTCCTCCGTGCCCCAGCATGTCTCCGCACCCTCACCTGTCGCGTCCCGTTCCTCCGCGCCCACCGCGGCCGACCTTCTGGACTTCGTCCGTCGCACCGCCGCCGACACCGAACTGATCGACTCCCTGCCCCTCGACCCCGAGGGACGTACGTGGGTACGCCTCGACGGGCCGGGCGGCAGCGAGGCGTGGCTCATCGGCTGGCCGCCCGGGACCGGCACCGGGTGGCACGACCACGCCGAGTCGCACGGCGCGTTCACCACCGCGCGCGGCACCCTGAACGAGAACTCGCTGGCGGTACGGCTGCCGTCGAGCGGCTGGAAGACCCTGGAACTGGCCGACGGGGTCGACCGGGAGCGACGGTTGCCGGCGGGCAAGGGGCGCGCGTTCGGGCAGCACCACGTGCACGAGGTGCTCAACGAGTCCCGTGACACGCACGCCGTGTCGGTGCACGCGTACTATCCGCCGCTCCCGCTGATCCGGCGCTTCAGCCGGTCGGGCGCGGTACTCCGTCTTGAGCAGGTCGAGCGTCCGGAGGACTGGCAGTGAGCGACGAGCGGGTGGGTATCGACGAGTTCCTCGAGCGGGTCAGGTCCGGCCTGGACCGGATAGAGCCCCGCGCGGCCTACGAGGCGTACGAGGCGGGTGACGCGCTCCTGGTCGACACCCGGTACGCGGCGCTGCGCGAGCGGGACGGGCTGATCCCCGGCGCGCTGATCGTGGAACGCAACGAGCTGGAATGGCGGCTCGACCCACTGGGCAGCCATCGCGCGCCGCAGGCGGACAGCCACGACCTCCGCGTGGTCGTGCTCTGCAACGAGGGGTACGCGTCCTCGCTGGCGGCCGCGTCGCTGCGGCAGTTGGGGCTGAGCCGTGCGACCGACGTGATCGGCGGCTTCCAGGCATGGAAGGCGGCGGGCCTGCCGGTCCTGCTGCCGGCGGCGAAGGGGTAGCCCCCTCCGGGGCGGGCGGGGCCGGTCGGGTCGGCGAGCGCCCGGTGGACAGCGAGGTCGCCGGGGGCCCGCGGGACCGTCCGGCCTGACCCGGACCTCGTACGTCTAGAAGGGCTCGTCCAGCCCCTCCGTGTCCTCGCCCTCGTCCTCCAGGGCCTGTCGGACGACCCGCAGGGCCATGCCCTCCGGGTATCCCTTGCGGGCGAGCATCCCCGCGAGCCGCCGCAGCCTGCGGTCGCGGTCGAGGCCACGGGTGGCGCGGAGCTTGCGGTCGACGAGCTCGCGCGCGGTGATCTCCTCCTGCTCGGAGTCCAGCTGCCCCACCGCCTCCTGGATCAGCGAGGGGTCGACGCCCTTGGTGCGCAGCTCGCGGGCGAGGGCACGACGGGCGAGTCCGCGCCCGTGGTGCCGGGACTCCACCCAGGCATCCGCGAAGGCGGCGTCGTCGATCAGCCCCACGTCCTCGAAGCGGGAGAGGACCTCCTCGGCGACCTCGTCGGGGATCTCGCGCTTGCGCAGGGCGTCGGCGAGCTGTTTGCGCGTGCGGGGGGTCCCGGTGAGCAGGCGCAGGCAGATCGCCCGCGCCCGCTCAGCCGGATCCTGGGGCGACAGCTCCTTCTCGGCCCTCGACGAGTCGGGGCTGTCGCCCGGCCATTCGGTGCGACCGGTCACCGGGTCAGCTCTTGGCCGCCGGGGCCTTGGTCGCCTTGGTGGCCTTGGCCGCCGGAGCGGTCTTGGCCGCCTCGTCCGTCGCCGCCGCCTCGGCGCCACCCGCGGCGTCCGCGCTCGGCTCGGCCGACGCGGCCTCCGGGCGGACCCCGACGCCGAGCTTCTCCTTGATCTTCTTCTCGATCTCGTTGGCGAGGTCGGGGTTGTCCTTCAGGAAGTTGCGGGCGTTCTCCTTGCCCTGGCCGAGCTGGTCGCCCTCGTACGTGTACCAGGCGCCGGCCTTGCGGACGAAGCCGTGCTCCACGCCCATGTCGATCAGGCCGCCCTCGCGGCTGATGCCCTGGCCGTAGAGGATGTCGAACTCGGCCTGCTTGAATGGCGGCGCGACCTTGTTCTTGACGACCTTGACGCGGGTGCGGTTGCCGACCGCCTCCGTGCCGTCCTTCAGGGTCTCGATGCGGCGGATGTCGAGGCGCACCGAGGCGTAGAACTTCAGGGCGCGGCCACCGGTCGTGGTCTCCGGCGAGCCGAACATGACGCCGATCTTCTCGCGGAGCTGGTTGATGAAGATCGCGGTGGTCTTGGACTGGTTGAGCGCGCTGGTGATCTTCCGGAGGGCCTGGCTCATCAGGCGGGCCTGCAGACCCACGTGCGAGTCACCCATCTCGCCCTCGATCTCCGCACGCGGGACGAGCGCGGCGACGGAGTCGATGACGATCAGGTCGAGGGCGCCGGAGCGGACCAGCATGTCGACGATCTCGAGGGCCTGCTCACCGTTGTCCGGCTGGGACAGGATGAGGTTGTCGATGTCGACGCCGAGCTTCTTGGCGTACTCGGGGTCGAGGGCGTGCTCGGCGTCCACGAACGCGACCTGCCCGCCGGCCTTCTGGGCATTGGCGACGGCGTGCAGGGTCAGGGTCGTCTTACCGGAGGACTCCGGTCCGTAGATCTCCACGACACGGCCGCGCGGCAGGCCGCCGACGCCGAGGGCGACGTCGAGGGCGGTCGAGCCGGTGGAGATCACCTCGATCGGCTCCTGGGTGCGGTCGCCCATGCGCATCACGGCACCCTTGCCGAATTGCCGTTCAATCTGAGCGAGCGCGGCGTCGAGTGCCTTCTCGCGGTCGGTACCTGCCATGGGTTCCACCCGGTTTGCTTGAGTCGATCGCTTCATGTGAAAGACGCTAACCCCTGCCACTGACAATGGGCCCCGACGTCCCTCCGACCTGTGGATAACTCGCCCACAACCCCGCGATTCCAAGGGCCGGAATCCCATAAGAATGGATGTTCGATTTTGGTGTCAAGCGCACCACGCGGGCCGGCCGGAGCCCGGTCGGTGCCGCGTACTCCATGGCATCGTGGTGCCATGGCCATCGAGGTTCGCCCTGCTTCGGTCTTCGAGGATGTCCGCACCCTGGTCGGCCCGAAGTCACCCGGAGCCAACGTCTGCTGGTGCCTGAGCTACCGGATCCCGTCCAAGCTCAACAAAGAGCTTCGCGGGCCGGCCCGCGGCGAGTACGTCGCCGAACTGTGCCGCGGGCGGCTCCCTCCGGGGGTGCTCGCCTACGACGATGACGAGCCGGTCGGCTGGGCCGCCGTGGCGCCGCGCTCGGCGACCTCCTTCGCGCGCAACCGCAAGATCCCGCACGTCGACGACCTGCCGGTCTGGTCGCTGTGGTGCATCCGCGTACGCCCCGGTCACCGCAAGCAGGGGATCTCGCACGCCCTCATCGCCGGTGCCGTCGAGTTCGCCCGCTCCCACGGCGCACCCGCTGTCGAGGCGTACCCCCTCGACAGCGGTGACGCCAAGGTCGACATGACGATGGCGTACCCCGGCATCCGGAAGAACTTCGAGCGGGCCGGGTTCACCTACGCCGCCGACACCACTTCGGTGCTGGCCGGTCACCCCCGGGTCCTGATGCGGCTCGACCTGCGCTGACGGACGTACGGCAGGCACACACGCGCACGCGGCGGTCGACCGGGTCCGCGCCCGCCTATCCTTCCTGGCATGGCCCTCCCCTTCCGCGTCCGTCGCGGCCGCGTGTCCCCGCGGGCCGCCGATGTCGGCGTGGCGCTGGTCGTCACCCTCGTCGTGGTCGTCTGGACGCTGGTGTCGGCGCAGTACGCGAGCGAGCCGGTGAGCCGTACGGTCATCGGCTGGGCGCTGATCGCGGTCGGGTGCGGTGCCCTCTGCTTCCGGCGTCGAGCACCCGTCACCGTCGCGGTCGTCACGCTCCTCGCCTGCGCGGTCTACTACCCCCTGTCCGCGCAGGACGGGCCGTTGATGATCGCTTTCGCCCTCGCGCTCTACACCACGGCCGCGCAGGGCCGGTTCGCCGCCGCCGTCGCCCTCGCGGCCGTCACGCTGCTCGGCGTCGGCCTCGGTGAGATCCGTCAGGAGCCCGGCCACCGCCAGATCGACGACACCTCGCTCGCGATGCTGGCGGGCTGGCTGATCAGCCTGGTCGCCGTGGGCCGTGCCCAGCGGACCCGGCTCGCCTATCTGCACGAGGTGGAGCAGCGGGCGCTGGCGGCCGAGCGGGAGCAGGAGGCGCGCGCCCGGCAGAGCGCCACCGAGGAGCGGCTGCGGATCGCGCGGGAGCTGCACGACGTACTCGGCCACAGCATCTCCCTGATCAACGTCCAGTCCGGTGCCGTGCTGCACCGGCTCAGCAAGAAGCCGGAGCCCGACGTCGCGCTGGCCGCCGCGGAGGAGGCGTTGGAGGCCGTGAAGGCCACCAGCAAGGACGCGCTGCGCGAGCTGCGCGCGACGCTCGGGGTGCTGCGCCAGGCCGACGAGGCCGCGCCGACCTCGCCGACCTCCGGGCTCGCCCTGCTCGGCGAACTCGTGGAGCGGGCCAGGAGCACCGGCCTCGACATCCGTACGGAGCTGACGGGAACGCCCGTACCGCTGGCTCCGCCGGTCGACCTCGCCGCGTACCGGATCGTGCAGGAGTCGCTGACCAATGTCACCCGGCATTCCGGGGCCCGCACCGCCACGATCGCGCTCGACTGGCGCGCGGACGAACTGCGCCTTCGGATCGAGGACGACGGCGAGGGGGCTCCGGAGGAGCAGCCGCTGGGGAGCGGCATCCGGGGTATGGCCGAGCGCGCCCGGGCGTTCGGCGGCGATCTGACCGTGCACAGCACGGCCGGGGGCTTCCGGGTCGACGCCCGATTGCCGCTCGAAGCTCCGGCATCCACGAACACCACGTCCAAGGGGGACCCTCGATGATCCGCGTCGTACTCGCCGACGACCAGACCCTGGTCCGGGCGGGCTTCCGCTCGATCCTGGCCGACGAGGACGACATCGAGGTGGTCGGGGAGGCCGCGGACGGCGAGCAGGCGATCGCGCTCGCCCGCGACCTGCGTCCGGACGTGGTCCTGATGGACATCCGGATGCCGGGTCTGGACGGTCTGGAGGCCACCCGGCGGATCACTGCCGATGCCCGGCTCGAAGAGGTCAAGGTGGTCATCCTGACCACCTTCGACGTCGACGACTACGTCTACGGGGCGCTGCGCGCCGGGGCGAGCGGCTTCCTGGTGAAGGACACCGAGCCCATGGAGCTGCTGCACGGGGTACGGGTGGTGGCTCGTGGCGACGCGCTGATCGCCCCGGCCGTCACGCGGCGGCTGATCGCGGAGTTCGCCGGCCGCTCGAAGCAGCCCGATCCCAGCCCGCGCCTGAACGCCCTCACGGAGCGGGAGCGCGAGGTCATGGGCCTGGTGGGCGCGGGGCTCTCCAACGACGAGATCGCGCAGCGGCTCGTCCTGTCGCCGGCGACCGCGAAGACTCATGTCAGCCGGATCATGACCAAGCTGGACGTCCGGGACCGGGCGCAGCTGGTGATCCTGGCGTACGAGTCGGGGATGATCACGCCGGGCTGGCTGGGGTGACACGCGGCGCCCCCTGGCGCCTGATCCGGCCTGATCGACGAGACACCCCCTAGGGGGCACGCGCGCGTGGGCGCAACTCCTGGGGTACGCGCGCGTGGGGCGACGCAACCGCCGGGGTACAGCCACTGACCACCGTCGGGCGACGCCGCCCCGACAGCCGTACGCCGACGCTGGCTGCGTGAATCCAGACGTCCTCGATCTCGCCCGGTTGCAGTTCGCCCTCACGGCGGGCGGCCACTTCCTCTTCGTCGCCCTGACCCTGGGGCTCGCGACCGTCGTCGCCGTCGTCCAGACGGTGGCGACGATCGGACAGAAGCCGCTGCACGCGCGCATGGTCCGGTTCTGGGGCCAGCTGTACGTGATCAATTACGCGGTCGGGATCGTCACCGGCATCGTGATGGAGTTCCAGTTCGGGATGAGCTGGAGCGGGCTCACGCACTACGCGGGCAATGTCTTCGGCGCTTCGCTCGCGGTCGAGACGATCGTCGCGTTCTTCGTCGAGTCGACCTTCCTCGGCCTGTGGATCTTCGGCTGGCACCGCTTCAACCGGTGGGTCCATCTGGCGATGATCTGGGTCGTCACCGTCACCGCGTACCTCTCCGCGTACTGGATCCTCGTCTCCAACGGCTTCCTCAACCACCCCGTCGGGCACCGGACCGAGGGCGGCAAACTGGTGCTGGACGACCCGGTGGCCGTGCTGACCAATCCCTCGGCGCTGCTCGCCTTCGGGCACATCCTTGCCGGGGCGCTGCTGACGGCCGGGTTCTTCGTCGCCGGGGTGAGCGCGTACCACCTGTTCCGGCGCACGCCCGAGTGGGAGTTCTTCGGCCGGTCGCTGCGGATCGGGGTGTTCCTCTCCTTCCCCGCGCTCATGGTCACCGCTGTCTTCGGTGGCCTCCAGTTCGCCGCGCTGCGGACCCTCCAGCCCATGAAATCGGCCGTGTTCAGCCAGAAGGCGGAAGAAATAGCGCAGATCCAGGCGGACATGGTCGCCCGCTTCGGTCCCGGCAACTACGTCCCCTCCGAGGCGTGGACCCGCGGCGGCGGTCTGGTCATGCTCATCTGCTTCGGCCTGATGATGTATTTCACCTTCGCTGGCGTCATCCTGGCCTGCTTCAAGAAGGTCGTCTTCCGCTTCCGGCTCTGGCACCTGACCCTCATGGCCGCGGTGCCGCTGCCCTATCTGGCGATGATCAGCGGCTGGGTGTTCCGCGAGGCGGGCCGGCAGCCCTGGGTCGTGTACGGGCTGCTGAAGACCGAGGACGCGGTCTCCGACCTCTCCCCCGGCTCCATGCGGGCCTCCCTGATCGTCTTCACCACCCTCTTCGCGCTGCTTGTCGTCCTCAACGCCTGGCTGCTCGCGCGGTGGGCCCGCCGGGGCCCGGTCGACGCGGGTCTCGGCCACGACGACCGGGGCGGGCCCGAGGACGAGGACGCCGCCGACTCCCTGCCCGCCACGAGCTACTGAGGAGCGGACCGTGATCAGTCTCGAATCCCTCGCCGTCGTCCTGCTCGCCTTCTTCGCCACCGGCTACTTCGTGCTCGCCGGCGCGGACATCGGGACCGGGATGCTGACCCCGTACCTCGGCCGCACCGATCACGAACGGCGGCTCGTCATCGCCTCCTTCGCGCCCTTCTTCCTGGGCAACGAGGTGTGGCTGATCGCCACGGCCGGTGTGCTCGTCGGCTGCTTCCCCGATCTCGAGGGGGAACTGCTGACCGGCCAGTTCGCGGTGCTCGTCGCGCTGTTGACCGGATGGATCGTCCGTGACATCGGGCTGTGGTCGCGCGCCCGCGGCCGTGGGCGCGCCTGGCGCGCGGTGTGCGACGGGGCGGTGGTGTGCGGTAGCTGGACGGTCGCGCTGGCCTGGGGCTGGCTGCTGGCGGCGCTTCTCGTCGGCACACCCGAGGAGACCGCCACCGGCCCCGCCGCGATCCTCACCGCCCTCGCCGCGGCCGCCCTGTTCGTCGCACACGGGCTGGGCTTCGCCACCCTGCGGCTGACCGGCCTGCCGTACGAACGCGCCCGTCTGCTGGTGGGGCGGACCGGCCGCCCCTGGCAGTCCTTCGCCCTCACCGCCGTGCTCCTGGGCGTGCTCCCGCTGCTCGCCGGAAGCGCCCTCCCGCTGACCGAGCGGGCCGCGGACGGCGCGACCCTCACGCTGCTCGTCCCCGCTCTGCTCGTCGTCACCCCGCTCATCGTCGCCGCCCAGGTGTGGACCTGGCGCACCTTCCGGCGCCGGGTGACCCGTCCCTCGTACCTGTAGCTCCGCACCCCGTCACTCCACAGCTCCGTGACTCCGAACTCCGTAACTCCCGGAAGGGGAAACGATCATGACCGCCACGCGGGACACCGATCCCACGGCGAACCCGGCCCGCCCGCCGAGCCCGACGCCCCGGCGGGGCAGCGTCTTCGAGCGCCTGGCCGCCTTCTCGTACCGCCACCGCTGGTCCGCCGTGCTGCTGTGGATCGTGGTCGTGGCCGCCGCGACCGGTGCCTCGACGATCGCCGGCAGCGCGTACCACAACGACTTCTCGCTGCCCGGCACCGATTCCCAGGCGGCGCGGACCGTCCTGGAGCGGCACGGCTCCGCGCAGGCCACGGACGCGACCCTGCAGATCGTCGTCAAGGACGACAAGGGCGTCCGGGAGAAGACGGTCCACGCGCGCGTGGAGGGGCTGCTCGACACGGTCGAGGGGCTTCCCGGGGTGACCAGTGTCCGCAGTCCGTACGAGGACAAGGCGGCCGTCTCCCGCGACGGCACGGTCGGCTACGCGACCGTCACCCTCGACGGCGAGGCGGAGAACACGGACCGCACCGAGGTACTGAAGATCATCGAGACCGTGCGCGCGGCACAGGGCGACGGACTGACCGCGGCCGTCGGCGGTGATGCTGCACGGGGCGCCGAGGAGGGCGGAGGCGGCGCTGCCGAGGGCGCGGGCATGCTCGGCGCGCTGGTCATCCTGGTCTTCCTGTTCGGCTCCCTGGTCGCCGCGAGCCTGCCGGTGGTCACCGCGGTCTTCGCCGTCGGCAGCTCGATCGGGCTGATCGCGCTGGCCTCGCACCTCGCCGACGTCGCGGACTTCACCCCGCCGATCATGATGCTGGTCGGTCTCGGCGTCGGCATCGACTACGCGCTGCTGATCTTCTCCCGCTACCGCGGCGAGCTGGTGCGCGGCGCAGAGCCCGAGCAGGCCACCCGGACCGCGCTGGACGCGGCCGGACGCACGGTGTTCTTCGCGGGCTGCACGGTGATCATCGCGCTGATGGGTCTGGTCGTGCTCGGGCTCGGCTCGCTGCAGGGCGTGGCCCTCGCCGTCGCCCTGACCGTCCTGGTCACGATGGCCGCCTCGCTCACCCTGCTCCCGGCGCTCCTCGGCGTTTTCGGCCGGCGGATCCGGCGTCAGGTGACCAAGCGGGCCGCGAAGGCGACGCGCCCCGAGGGCGACCGGTGGCGCGGCTGGGCGACGGCGGTGCAGAAGCGGCCGTGGGCGGCGCTGCTCGTCTCCGTCGCGGCGCTCGGCGCGCTCGCCGCGCCCGCTCTCGACATGCGGCTCGGCTTCGCCGACGCGGGGAACGACGCCCCGGCGAAGTCCAGCAGGCAGGCGTACGACCTGCTGGCCGAGGGGTTCGGGCCCGGGTTCAACGGGCCGCTGATCGTGGTCGCGGACGGCGGCGGCGAGCGTACCGCGATCGCGCTGCGCCAGGCCCTGGAGAACACGGACGGCATCGCGGCGGCCACCGCGCCGATCCCGACGAAGGACGCCTCCGTCTCGACCGTCATCGCCTTCCCCGAGTCGGCTCCGCAGGCCGAGGCGACCTCGGAGCTCGTCGACCGGCTGCGGTCGGACGTCCTGCCGCCGCTGGAGCGGGAGACCGGCGCCGATCTGCTGGTCGGCGGGCCGACGGCGGCGACCGAGGACTTCGCGTCCACCGTCTCCGACCGGATGCCGTTGTTCGTCGCGATCGTCGTCGGTCTGTCCGCGCTCCTGCTGCTCCTCGTCTTCCGGTCCGTGCTCATCCCGGTGAAGGCCGCGCTGCTCAACCTGGTCAGCATCGGGGCGGCCCTGGGGGTGATCACCCTGGTCTTCCAGCACGGCTGGTTCGGGGTGCAGCCCGGACCGATCGAGGCGTTCATCCCTGTCATGATCTTCGCCATCGTCTTCGGTCTGTCGATGGACTACGAGGTCTTCCTGCTCTCCCGGATCCACGAGGAGTGGGAGCGCACCAGGGACCCGCAGGGCGCCGTCCGGGAGGGCCTGGCGGCGACCGGAAAGGTCATCACGGCCGCCGCGGCGATCATGATCGTGGTGTTCGCGGCCTTCGTCCTGAGCCCCGACCGGATGCTGCAGCAGTTCGGTCTCGGCCTCGCCGTGGCGATCCTGCTGGACGCGGTGGTCATCCGGTGTCTCATCGTGCCGGCGGTGATGCAGCTGCTCGGCCGGCGCGCGTGGTGGCTCCCGGCTCCGCTGGAACGGGTCCTGCCGACCGTGCGGCTGGAGCGCGACTGACACCTGGCGACGCCCGCTTGAAACCCGCCGACACCCGCGTCACGCCGGGCCCGCGGTTCAGGCGCCGTCCCGGGAGGACGACCTTGGGGCTCTTGGACTTGTCGGGGGTCTCCGTGCGGACCTTCTCCAGGATGACGCCGTCCGCGTCGACGACCCCGGCCATGACCTTC
>NZ_JBEYYW010000024.1:0-135622 GCF_040645695.1 Streptomyces sp. NPDC046712
GCCCCGGCCTGCGCGCGGCCCCCAGGGGCCGGGCGGGGGTCTCCGGCGCACCGCGCCCCCCCCCCTGCCCCCCCCCCCCCACCTGGTGGTGCGTTGGGTGTCAGGAGCGGTCGGCGCCGACCGGCTCGCCGACGATGCGGCCGGCCAGGGCGCGGGCCCAGGCGTCGACGTCGGCGGCGAGCTCGCGCTCGGCGGCGGCACGCTCTTCGGCGATACGCGCGGCACCGGCGGCCAGGATCGCGTCGCGCTCGGCGATGCCCTCCGCGCGGGCGGCGGCGATGGCGGCTGTGCCGTCCTCGGTGGCCTTGGAGCGGATACGGGCGGCGTCGTGGCGGGCCTCGGCGAGCTCGGCCTCGTACTGCTCACGGATCTGGGTGGCCTCGGCGCGCAGGTCGTCGGCGCGCTCGGTGCCGCCGGCGATGGCGTCATCGCGCTCGACGAGGGTGCGGTTGATCTTCGGCAGGATGCCCTTCGCCAGGATGAGGAAGGTGAGGGCGAACAGCACCACGCCGAGGATGAGCTCAGCCGTGACGGGGTTCAGCGGACCGAGGTCCATGTCGAAGATCGTCGAATTCTGCGCGAGGGTCATGCGCGCATGATACCTGCCCGGGAAAGCGACGATTTCCGCGGGTGCTCGACGAGAGTTGGCATGTTCGTGCCGACCGCGCAAGATTCCCGGCACCCAATGGCTACCGAAAGGTAACTACGGCTGCTTTGATGTGCGGCGCTGGTCCAACCCCCCACCTACACATGGGAGTTCCTGTGCCGCTCGCCGCACACCGCCGTCGTGCCTCCGGCGCCGCCCTGTCGCTGGCGCTCGCCGCCGCGACCCTGGCCACGGCAGCCCCCTCGGCTTCGGCCGCCGAGACCGACGCTCCGCGTCTGAAGGTGCTCAGCTACAACGCCTTCCTCTTCAGCAAGACCCTCTACCCGAACTGGGGCCAGGACCACCGGGCCAAGGCGATCCCCGCCGCCGGCTTCTACCAGGGGCACGACGTCGTCGTGATCCAGGAGGCCTTCGACAACTCCTCCTCCGATGCCCTCAAGGCGAACTCGGCCGCCCAGTACCCGTACCAGACCCCGGTCATGGGCCGGAGCAAGACCGGCTGGGACGCCACGAGCGGCGCCTACTCCGCCACGACCCCCGAGGACGGCGGCGTGACGGTCCTCAGCAAGTGGCCGATCGTCCGCAAGGAGCAGTACGTCTACAAGGACGCGTGCGGCGCGGACTGGTACTCGAACAAGGGCTTCGTCTACGCCGTCCTGAACGTGAACGGCAGCAAGGTCCACGTCGTCGGCACGCACGCCCAGTCCACCGACCCGGGCTGCTCGGCGGGCGAGGCGGCGCAGATGCGCAGCCGCCAGTTCAAGGCGATGGACGCCTTCCTCGACGCCAAGAACATACCGGCGAACGAGCAGGTCGTCGTGGCCGGCGACTTCAACGTGGACTCCCGCACGCCCGAGTACTCCACCATGCTGAGCGACGCGGGCCTCGCCGGCGCGGACGCCCGGACCGGCCACCCGTACTCCTTCGACACCGAGCAGAACTCGATCGCCTCCGAGCGCTACCCGGACGACCCGCGCGAGGACCTCGACTACGTCCTGTACCGCTCCGGCAACGCCCGCCCGGCGGGCTGGACGAACAACGTGGTCCTGGAGCAGAGCGCGCCCTGGACGGTCTCGAGCTGGGGCACGCAGTACACGTACACCAACCTCTCCGACCACTACCCGGTGACCGCGTACTGAGCGTACGGAGCTCCCTGAACCGATCGGGCCGGGCCCGCCACGCCTCCACGGCACGGCGGGCCCTCGCCTGTTTCCAGGGGCCCGGGTCAGCTGCTTCCAGGGGCCCGGGTCAGCTGGGACCACCAGGGGCCTCGGTCAGCCGTCCGCCGACCAGCCGGTCGCGGCGCGGCCGTACGAGTGGAGGGCGGCCACGACCTCCTGCGGCGAGCGCCAGCCGGTCAGGACGTCCATCTGGTAGCCGTCCTCCATCGCCACGAAATTGGCGGCGATCATCCGCGCGGAGTCAGGCGGCGACCGTACGCTCCTCACTGGGAGGCCGTCATGACCACCGAGAACGCGGGACCACCCCCACTGACCGAGAAGGGCCTGCGGAGCGACTCCGTCGGCCTGCTCGCCACGGTCGCGCTCGGACTCGCCTCCGTCGCCCCCGCGTACAGCATCGCCGTCACCCTGGGTCTGGTGACCCTCACGGTCGGCGACCTCGCACCGGCCGCTCTGATCCTCGGTTTCGTACCGATCCTCCTGACGGCCTTCGCCTTCCGGGAGCTGAACCGGCGGATGCCGGACTGCGGCACCACGTTCGTCTGGAACACCCGTGCCTTCGGTCCCGCCGCCGGCTGGCTCGCCGGCGGCTGGACGGTCCTCGTCGCGACCGTCATCGCGATGACGGCACTGGCCCAGGTCGGCGCGTCCGCGCTGCTCGTGCTCCTGGGCCTCGACGCGGCGGCCGACAGCAGCCTCGCCGTCACCGGCGTCGCCGTCCTCCTGCTCGCCCTGGTCGCCACCGTCGCCTACCGGGGCATCCAGCTCGCCGCCCACGTCCAGTACGCGATGCTGGGCATCCAGCTCGTCGCGCTGCTCGCCTTCGGCGTCGCGGCCTTCGCCCGGGACGGTGCGTCGACCCCGTCCCTCGGCTGGATCAACCCCTTCGCCTTCGACGGCTTCGGGCCCTTCGCCGAAGCGGTGCTGCTCTGCCTCTTCATCTACTGGGGCTGGGACGCCCTGATCACCTTCAACGAGGAGACGGTCGACAGCGACCGCACGCCCGGCAGGGCCGCCGTGGCCTCGACCCTGATCCTGCTGGTCACCTATCTCTTCACCGCCTTCGCCGCGATCTCCTACGCGGGAACCGGCGGCTCGGGCCTCGGGCTCGGCAACGAGGAGACCGCGGCCGACGTCCTCACCCATCTCGCCCCGCCGGTCCTCGGCGACGCCCTGGGCAGGCTGGTCACGCTCGCCATCGCCGTCTCGGCCGTGGGGGCCCTGCTGACCTGTGCGGGCTCGGCGCCGCGCAGCACGCTGTCGATGAGCACGCACGGCGCCCTGCCGGCCGCCTTCGCGCGCACCCATCCCCGCTTCCGCACGCCCGCCTTCGGGACGGTCTTCATCGGCACCGCGGCCGCCGCCGTGCTCGTGCTGCTCACCCTCGTCTCGGCCGACTTCCTGGGAGACGCCATCCTGTCGATCGGCCTGCTCATCGCGTTCTACTACGGCGTCACCGGCCTCGCCTGCGCCTGGATCTTCCGCGGGGAGCTGCGGAACTCTCCGCGCGATCTGCTCGTCAAGGGCGTACTGCCGGCGACCGGCGGGCTGATCATGCTGGCCGCCTTCGTCCGCAGCGCGTACGACATGGTCGACCCGGGCTACGGCTCCACCTCCCTGGGCGGCGTCGGCGGGGTCTTCCTGCTCGGCGTCGGCTCGATCGTCCTCGGAGCGGTCGTGATGCTCCTGGTCCGCCCTCGCTTCCGCCGCTTCTTCCACGACGGCCGCACGTCCGTCGCCACCCTGTCCGTCACGGAGAACTGAGCCCCATGCGCACCCTCGCCATCGCCGCGGTCCAGACCACGCCCGTCCCGCACGACCTCGCCGCCACCTGGGAACGCTTCGCCGACCAGGTCCGGGCGGTGCGCGCGACCTTCCCGCACGTCCAGCTGGTCGTCGTACCGGAGCTGATGCTCTGCGCCGAGGCGCCGCTGCCCATGTACGGCGGCCGGTTCGTGCCGGCGCCGGACAGGCCCTAGTACCCGTACATGCCGAACTGGGTGTAGACCCAGAGGCCCACGACCCCCGCCACGCAGAGAAGCACCACCCAGGAGCCGAGGCTCGTGTGGCGGCTCTTGCGGGGGCGGGCGGGCTTGGCCGGGCGCTCCGCGCGCTTGGGGCGCTCGGTGCGGGCGCGGGGCGGCTCCGTGTCGGCGGCGGCGACATCCGCGAGCAGGCGCCGGCAGACCGCGGCCAGCTCGCCCGTCCCGACGGAGAGGTCGACGACAACCTCCGAGCGGGCCGGTGCCGTGGTGCCGCCGTCGAGCAGGCGTCCGGCCCGGAGGCGCGCCTGGTCCTTCCCCCCGGTCGGGGCCAGGCTGATCCAGCGCCCCACGTGCTCGCCGCGGATCACGACCCCACCGCCCCGCTCCCGGTACACGGTGTGTTCCCGCCACAGGACCGCGGCCAACTCCGTGGCCGTCTCCCTGAGTTCCGTGTACATGACCCTCCCCAGTCACCGATCCCCGAATTCGAACAAGCACGTGACTCTAGCGGCAGGTACACGCCATCCGACGCGCGGGTGGGCCGGTATCCCTTACGGCCTGTTACGCCTCGAAGTCGTACACCGTGACCGATATCCCCCGGGCCGTCAGCCGCTCGGTGATCAGCGGCTCGACCTTCGACCACTTCCCGCCGGCCAGCCCGCAGCCGATCCGCGGCATGTGCACGGACGCCCCCAGCTCCTCCGCCTTGTCCGCGAGCAGCCCGAGCGCCGCGTCGATCGCCTCGTAGCGCACGGGCACACCCGTGCTCCGGCCGGTCCGTATGCCGCGCTGGCCCACCATGTTGGCCACCCAGACATACGGCCCGACCTGCACGAACTGGGCGGCCCCGAGCGCGAAGTCGTTCCGCGCGCGCTCCCGGTGCCAGCGCCGGAAGGCCGCCTCCGGCTCGGGCCAGCGGCGCGATATCGCCAGGACGAATCCCTTGCCCCAGCCGCCCAGGTCGTTGCAGACATGAGCGATGATCTTGACACCCTTGCCCTGCGGCGCGGTGGCGTCCCCCCGTACGTACGTGATCCCCGACATGCCCCCACCGTACGAGGCGCCACTGACAACGCGCCTACCTTTTACAACGGTGGTGAGACAGCAATACTGTTGCACCAATGGGGAACGGCACGGCACCGGAAGCGAGGCACCTCAGATGGGCACCGAGGCCGAGGAGCAGCCGCCGACGTTCACCGTCGACGAGCTTGCCGCGCGGGCGGGCGTGACCGTGCGGACCGTCCGGTTCTACAGCACCAAGGGCCTGTTGCCGCCGCCGGCCATCGGGCCGCGGCGGGTCGGGCACTACAGACCCGATCATCTCTCCCGGCTGGCACTCATCGAGGAGCTCCAGCGGCAGGGCATGACGCTCGCCGCCATCGAGCGGTATCTGCACCAGCTGCCGCCCGATCTCAGTGCGCGCGATCTCGCCGTCCACCGTGCCCTGGTGGCCTCGTGGGCGCCCGAGTCGGCCGAGGAGATCACCCGGCGCGAGCTGGAACGGCGCGCCGGCCGGGCCCTCGCCGACACGGACGTCGACCGGCTCGCCGCGATGGGCGTCCTCGACAAGGGCGCCGACCCGGACGTCTTCCGGCTCGACTCCACCCTGCTGCGTCTCGGGGTCGAACTCCTCGACGTGCCCATCGCACACGAGACGATCCTCGCCTCCCGCACCGTCCTCCTCGAACACGCCCGCGCCGCGGCCCAGGAGCTGTCCCGGCTCTTCCGGGACGAGGTGTGGAACCCGTACCGGGAGAGCGCCGAGGACCCGGACCACCTCGCCGCGATGAAGTCGCTCTCCGCGCACATGCAGCCGATGGTGATCCAGGCCCTGGTGACCGCGTTCCAGCGGTCCTTGCGGGAGGAGCTGCGGGCGGCGTTCGGCACGGAAACGGTGGCAGGGACCGATTAGCCGAGCAACTGCGGCTGGGTG
This sequence comes from Streptomyces sp. NPDC046712, assembly GCF_040645695.1. Classification (NCBI taxonomy): domain Bacteria; kingdom Bacillati; phylum Actinomycetota; class Actinomycetes; order Kitasatosporales; family Streptomycetaceae; genus Streptomyces; species Streptomyces sp. NPDC046712. The sequence goes on from NZ_JBEYYW010000024.1 coordinate 5,707, forward strand.
CCCGGGGTCAGGCCGATCCACACACCGTCGCTCTCCTGGATGATGTACATCGCGTCGCGGTCCACGTTCCAGCCGAGGGGGACGACGTAATACCGCCCGTCGCGCTCCAGGAGCAGGCGCAGCCCGGTATAGCGGTAGCGGTGGAGCACGCTTTTCGGCAGGACCTCCTTCTTGACCGTGCCCTTCGGGAGCGTCGGGAACGCGAGCGGGCGACTGCTGAGAATCATCACTCCGGTCCATTCGGTGACGCGGCGGGCGTGAGCCTCGGCATCCCGGTGGGCCGTCTGCTGCGTGACCTGAGTCAGCGTCCAGAAGAGGAAGACTCCTGCCGCGAAGATCGGCAGCGCCCTGCGCCGGAATCCCTCCGGCCGTCGGCCCTCGGCGTCCCGCAACTGGCCCAGGAGCAGCCCGGCGGCGATGACGAGGGACGCGGCCCAGCCGTACGGCTGAATCTCGACCCACAGGACGAGCAGGACGACGCCGACCACCACGACCGGGACGTACAGACGGCCCGCCATGACCTCGGCTCTGGAGGGGTGCGGCCGGGCCCTGGCGTGAATCCAGGGCCCGGCGACAATCAGCACCATCACCCCGGCGGCGACCAGGATCTCCACCCTCAGCAGGTTCAGGCTCTGGGTCACCTGCTCGCCGAAGCCCAGGTCGAGCGCGTTGTGGGAAACGTGGAAGTACGCGAAGAACGTGCTCGTGTACATCGCTCCCAGATAGAACATGAGGGCGGCGATGAACGTACCCTGCGCGATCACGATCCTGAGAAGCGCGGTGGGGCTGCTCAGCTCAGCCCCACGGACCGGCTGCGTCGCCTCCCGCTCGTGAGGCGAATCGTCCGGCAAGAGATTGCTCACGTGCCGTCAGGATTGGGCTGTTCCTCCGGCGGTCCCGATGTTTCAGGCGCAACGGTCGCGGTGGGCGGAGGCGCGAAGGTCGGAGTTCCCTCGCGTTTGCCGGTCGCCGTCGGCGGGGGCGGCGGAGGATTGATGTCCTCGTCCCCGTCCCCCGTGGGCTGCGTGTCCTGGTCCTCGCCCGGATCCTCCGGCGTCTCCTCCGACGTCTCCTCGTTCACGACCGATGGCGTCGGGTCCGCCGGCTCGTCCTTGTCGGGGTCGCACCCGGCGATCAGGGCGACGCTGCACGCGCTCAGCACAGCGAGCACAACGCCCCGGATCCAGCGACCGGTCTTCTCCCGCATCCGACCTCCTTGATCGTCTGCGAGCGTAGGGGGCTCCCCCGCGCACCGCCCGGCCCCACACGTGACGGCCCCGCCGCACCGCTCGATCGGAGGATCGAAGGGTGGCGCGACGGGGCCGTTCAGCGGATCGGAGGCGTCACGCGTCCGTGAAGACCTCGCCCCGCTCGGCCTTCTCCACCAGGAGCGCGGGCGGCTGGAAGCGGTCGCCGTACTTCTCGGCCAGCTCACGCGCGCGGGCCACGAAGCCGGGCAGTCCGCCCTCGTACCCGTTGATGTACTGGAGCACACCGCCGGTCCACGCGGGGAAGCCGATGCCCATGATGGAGCCGATGTTGGCGTCGGCGACCGAAGTGAGGACGTTCTCCTCCAGGCAGCGGACCGAGTCCAGCGCCTCGGAGAAGAGCATCCGCTCCTTCATGTCCTCGAACGGGATCGTCACGTCGGAACGGGTGAAGTGCTCGCGCAGCCCCGGCCACAGACCGGCCCGCTTGCCGTCCTCGCCGTACTCGTAGAAGCCCGCTCCGCCGCTGCGTCCGGTACGCCCGAACTCGTCGACCATCCGGTCGATCACCGCGTCCGAGGGGTGCCCGGCCCATGTCCCGCCGGTCTCCTCGATCGCGCGGCGGGTCTCGTTGCGGATCTTGCGGGGCAGGGTGAGGGTCAGCTCGTCCATCAGGGAGAGGACCTTCGCCGGGTAGCCGGCCTGGGCCGCGGCCTGCTCGACCGAGACCGGGTCGGCCCCCTCGCCGACCATCGCGACGCCCTCGTTGATGAACTGCCCGATCACGCGGGAGGTGAAGAAGCCGCGCGAGTCGTTGACGACGATCGGGGTCTTGTTGATCTGCCGCACCAGGTCGAAGGCGCGGGCCAGGGCCTCGTCGCCGGTCTGCTCGCCCTTGATGATCTCGACCAGCGGCATCTTGTCGACCGGCGAGAAGAAGTGCAGGCCGATGAAGTCCTCCGGGCGGGTGACTCCTTCGGCGAGCACGGTGATCGGCAGCGTCGAGGTGTTGGAGCAGAGCAGCGCGTCCGGCTCGACGATGTCCTGGATCTCCTCGAAGACCTTGTGCTTGAGCGCGGTGTCCTCGAAGACGGCCTCGATCACGGCGTCGCAGCCGGCCAGGTCGGCCGGGTCCCCGGTCGGGGTGATCCGGGCGAGCAGCTCGTCGCGCTTCGCCTCGGTCGTACGGCCCCGCGAGAGCGCCTTGGCGAGCAGCTTCTCGGAGTACTCCTTGCCGCGCTGCGCCGCCTCGGCCGAGACGTCCTTGAGGACGACCTCGATGCCGGCGCGGGCGCAGGAGTACGCGATGCCGGCGCCCATCATGCCCGCGCCGAGGACGGCGACCTTGCGGACGGGGCGCGGCTCGATGCCCTGGGGGCGGTTGGCACCGGAGTTGACGGCCTGCAGGTCGAAGAAGAACGCCTGGATCATGTTCTTCGCCGTCTGGCCGGTGACCAGCTCGGTGAAGTAGCGGGCCTCGATGGTCAGCGCGGTCGCGAAGTCGACCTGGGAGCCCTCGACGGCGCACGCGAGGATGTTGCGCGGGGCCGGGTAGGGCGCGCCGTTCAGCTGCTTCTTCAGGTTGGCCGGGAAGGCCGGCAGGTTGGCGGCGAACCGCGGGTTCGAGGGGGTCCCGCCGGGGATCTTGTATCCCTTGACGTCCCAGGGCTGCTGCGACTCGGGGTTCGCGTCGATGAAGGCGCGCGCCTTGGCGAGCATCTCCTCGGGCGTGGCGGCCACCTCGTGGATCAGGCCGTTCTCCAGCGCCCGCTGCGGGGAGTACTGGGTGCCCTGGAGCAGGACCTTGAGCAGCGCGTCGGCGATGCCCATGAGCCGTACGGTACGGGTGACACCGCCGCCCGCGGGGAGGAGACCGAGGGTGACCTCGGGCAGGCCGATCTTGGAGCCGGGCGCGTCGAGCGCGACGCGGTGGTGGGAGGCGAGGGCGATCTCGTAACCGCCGCCGAGCGCCGCTCCGTTGATGGCGGCGACGACCGGCTTGCCGAGCGTCTCGATCCGGCGCAGCGAGTTCTTGATCTCCGTGCCGGTGTCGAAGGCGATCTGCGCGTCCTCCGGCCGCAGCCGGATCATGTCCTTGAGGTCGCCGCCCGCGAAGAAGGTCTTCTTCGCGGAGGTGTAGATGATGCCGCGGATGGAGTCCTTCTCGGCCTCGGCGCGGTCGGCGATCGCCGCGATGGAGTCCTTGAACGCCTGGTTCATGGTGTTCGCGGACTGGTTGGGGTCGTCGAGGACGAGGGTGACGACGCCGGTCTCGTCCTGCTCCCAGCGGATGGTGGTGCTCTGGCTCATTGCTGCTTCTCCGTAAGGCTGGTGGGACGGACGGTCAGACGCGCTCGACGATCGTGGCGATGCCCATGCCGCCGCCGACGCACAGCGTGGCCAGGCCGTACCGCTTGTCCTGGCGCTCCAGCTCGTCGACGAGGGTGCCGAGGATCATCGCGCCGGTCGCGCCGAGCGGGTGGCCGAGCGCGATCGCGCCGCCGTTGACGTTGACCTTGTCCAGGCTGATGCCCATGTCCTTGACGAAGCGGAGTACGACGCCGGCGAACGCCTCGTTGATCTCGACGAGGTCGATGTCGTCCATGGTCAGTCCGGCCTTGGCGAGCGCCTTGCGGGTCGCGGGCGCGGGGCCGGTGAGCATGATGGTCGGCTCGGAGCCGGAGACGGCGGCGGCCACGATGCGGGCGCGCGGCGTCAGCCCGTACCGCTCGCCGACCTCCTTGGAGCCGATGGCGACCAGCGAGGCGCCGTCGACGATGCCGGAGGAGTTGCCGGCGTGGTGGACGTGGTCGATCTTCTCCACCCAGTGGTACTTCTGCAGCGCGACCGCGTCGAAGCCGCCCATGTCGCCGATGGCCGCGAAGGAGGGCTTGAGGGCGGCGAGCGAGTCGGCGGTGGTGCCCGGGCGCATGTGCTCGTCGTGGTCGAGGACGACCAGGCCGTTGCGGTCCTTCACCGGGACGACGGAGCGGTCGAAGCGGCCGTCCTTCCACGCCTCCGCGGCACGCTCCTGCGACAGCGCCGCGTACTCGTCGACGTCGCGACGGGAGAAGCCCTCGATGGTGGCGATGAGGTCGGCGCCGATGCCCTGGGGGACGAAGCCGGTCTCGTAGTTGGTCATCGGGTCGGCGAACCAGGCGCCGCCGTCGGAGGCCATCGGCACCCGCGACATGGACTCGACGCCGCCGGCGAGGACGAGGTCCTCCCAGCCCGAACGGACCTTCATCGCGGCCATGTTGACGGCTTCGAGGCCGGAGGCACAGAAGCGGTTCTCCTGGACGCCGGCGACGGTGTCGGGCAGTCCGGCGGCGATGGCGGCGACCCGGGCGATGTCGGAGCCCTGGTCGCCGACCGGGCCGACGACGCCGAGGACGATGTCGTCGATCGCGGCCGGGTCGAGCCCGGGGAACCGGGCGCGGATCTCGTGGATGAGACCGACGACGAGGTCGATGGGCTTGGTGCCGTGCAGGGAGCCGTTGGCCTTGCCGCGGCCGCGCGGGGTGCGGATCGCGTCGTACACGTACGCTTCGGTGCTCACGAGAAGCCTTTCGGAAGATTCATGAGGGTGGGCAACGGGGAGGTCAGCCGAGCAGGGAACGGCCGATGATCTCCTTCATGATCTCGGTCGTCCCGCCGTAGATGGTCTGGATGCGGCCGTCGGTGAAGGCCCTGGCGACCGGGAATTCGCTCATGTAGCCGTATCCCCCGTGCAGTTGCAGGCAGCGGTCGGCGACCCGCTTCTGCAGCTCGGTGGCCCACCACTTGGCCATCGAGGCGTGGACGGCGTCGAGCTCCCCGTTCGAGTGATCGACGATGCAGCGGTCGAGGAACGTACGGGTGACGGCGCACTCGGTCGCCATCTCGGCGATCTCGAAGCGGATGTGCTGGAGCTTGGCCAGCGGGCGCCCGAACGCCTCGCGTTCCTTCACGTACGTGGTGGTGATCTCCAGGAGGTTTTCGGCTGCGGCTATGCCGGCGACGGCGATGGCCATCCGCTCCTGGGCGAGATTGGTCATGAGGTGGACGAAGGCGCCGTTGAGCTCGCCGAGGAGGTTCTCCTTGGGGACGCGGACGTCGTTGAAGAAGAGCTCCGCGGTGTCCTGCGACTTCTGCCCGATCTTGTCGAGGTTCCGGCCGCGCTCGAAGCCCTCCATGCCGCGCTCGACGACCAGCAGCGAGAGACCGTGGGCACCGCCCTCGGGGGTCGTCCTCGCGACGACGATCACCAGGTCGGCCAGGATGCCGTTGGAGATGAACGTCTTGGAGCCGTTGAGCACCCAGTGGTCGCCGTGGTCCTCCGCGCTGGTGCGGATGCCCTGGAGGTCGGAGCCGGCGCCCGGCTCGGTCATCGCGATGGCGGTGATCAGCTCGCCCGTGCAGAAGCCGGGCAGCCAGCGGCGCTTCTGTTCCTCGGTGGCCAGCGAGGTGAGGTACGGGCCGATGATGTCGTTGTGCAGGCCGAGGGCGATGCCCGGTGCGCCGGCCCGGGTGAACTCCTCGGCGAGCACGGCGCTGTAGCGGAAGTCGGCGTTGCCGCCTCCTCCGTACTCCTCGTCGACGGCGAGGCCGAGCAGCCCCTGGCGTCCGGCGGCCCGCCAGGCCTCGCGCGCGACGATGCCGTCCTTCTCCCACTGCTCGTAGTGGGGCAGCACCTCCTTGGCGAGGAAGGTGCGGACGGTCTCGCGGAAGGCTTCGTGGTCGGCGGTGTAGAGCTGGCGCTTCATGCTTCGGGCTCCTGGCCTTTCAGGGAGGGGACGGCCCAGTCGCGGGCGACCTCGTCGGTGTCGGCGCCGGGCCGGGCGGGTCCGGAGCGGACGGTGCCGGGGGTGGCGGAGAAACGGGGCGCGGGTGCGGGCTGGGTGAAGCCGGCGTGCTCGACGAAGGTGCCCCGGGCTGCGAGATGGGGGTGGGCGGGGGCCTCGCGCAGGGAAAGGACCGGCGCCACACAGGCGTCCGTCCCCTCGAAGACGGCCGTCCACTCCGCTCGGGTGCGTGCCCTGAACCGCTCGGCGACGGCGGCGCGCAGCTCGTCCCAGCGCCCGAAGTCCTTACGGGCGGGGGCGACGTCCTCGATGCCGAGCAGGCGCGTGAACTCGTCGTAGAACTGCTGCTCCAGGGCCCCGACAGCCATGTATCCGCCGTCGGAGGTCTCGTACGTGCCGTAGAAGGGGCAGCCGCCGTCGAGCAGATTGACGCCCCTGCGGTCCTGCCAGCCGCCGGCCGCCAGCATGCCGTGGATCATGGTGGCGAGGTGGGCCGTGCCGTCGACGATGGCCGCGTCGACGACCTGGCCCTCGCCGTGCGTGCGCGCGTGCTGGAGCGCGGCGAGCACGCCGACGACGAGGTAGAGCGAGCCGCCCGCGTAGTCGCCGACGAGGTTGGCGGGGACCGTGGGCGGCCCGTCAGGCTCGGGCCCGATCATGCCGAGGGTGCCGGTGATCGCGATGTACGCGATGTCGTGTCCGGCGCTCGCGGCGAGCGGCCCGTCCTGGCCCCAGCCGGTCATCCGGCCGTAGACGAGCTTCGGGTTGCGGGCGAGGCAGGCGTCGGGGCCGACGCCGAGGCGCTCGGCGACACCGGGCCGGTAGCCCTCGACGAGGATGTCGGCGCGTTCGACCAGGTCGAGGACCGTGGCCGGGCCGCCGTCGGCCTTGAGGTCGACCAGGACGGAGCGCTTGTTGCGATTGGTGAGGTCGTACGCGGGGTCGATACCGAGTCCCGAGCCGCCGGGCCGGTCGATCCGCACGACGTCGGCGCCGAGGTCGGCCAGGAGCATGGCGGCGAACGGGCCGGGCCCGATCCCCGCCAGTTCGACCACACGCACCCCGGAGAGGGGGCCGTTCCCACCGTTCGTCCGCGCTGCCATCGAGCCCCCAGGACCGTGTGTGACACCAGTGATGTAACACCGGTGATGCTAGGAACGTGTTCCACTCCGCACAAGCCCCCAGGCCGAGCAAGCGCTTGGAAATTCACCCGGCGCATCAGGAACGTCCGGACCGGCACCGATAGAGTCCCGCCATGCGCATATCAAGACGCGGTACGACCGCCCTGCTCGCAGCCCCTCTCGCGGCCGCCCTGCTGATCTCCTGCTCCTCGACGGAGGAGCGGCCGGGGACCGGTTCCCAGGCCGCACCGAGCTCGACCTCGTCCCCGCTCGCCGCCGCCGGTGCGGACGGTGGCGCGCAGCCGGGGAACGGTGCGGTCGAGGAGAGCGCGACCCCGTCCCCCGCGCCCGAACTGGTCAGGGACGCCTTCGCCGGACTGCAGGCCACGCTCAACGACAGCTGCGCCGCCGACTGCGCCTACTTCCTCGGGCGCGTCCACGAGGAGCTCCAGGGGCTCGACGCCGCCATGAAGGCCGACCCGAAGGGTCCCGGCCACTTCCCCGAGCCGATCGCCTGGATCGAGAAGCTGCGGACCACGCTGGGCGGCGACCACACCTACGCGAACCTGAAGAAGCACCAGACCCTGCTGCTCGGCACGAGGGACCGGATCAACACCTGGATGCAGGACCACCCCGACGACTACCGCTGACACACCTCGCGTGAGGTACCGCTAGGCTCCGCGCTCGCAGGGGAAGCCGCAGGCGAAGGCGAGGGGCTGGATGGAGACCGGGAACGGCACGGGGCGGGTCGCGGTGGAGCGACCCTATGACGTGGTCCTGTTCGGGGCGACGGGGTTCGTGGGCGAGCTCACCGCGGAGTATCTGGCCGAGCATGCTCCGACCGACTGCCGGTGGGCGCTCGCCGGGCGCAGCCGCGCCAAGCTGTCGGCCCTGCGGGCGCGGCTCGCCGTCCGGTGGCCGCGGTGCGCGGAGCTGCCGCTGCTGGTCGCGGACTCCGCGGACGCTGACGCGCTGCGCGAACTGGCCGAGTCGACCACGGTGGTGGCCACCACGGTCGGACCCTACGTCTGGTACGGCGAGGGCCTGGTCGCGGCGTGCGCGGAGGCCGGCACGGACTACGTGGACCTGACCGGCGAGTCCGAGTTCGTCGACCAGATGTACGTCCGGCACGACGCGCGGGCCCGGGAGACGGGTGCCCGGATCGTGCATGCGTGCGGCTTCGACTCCGTACCGCACGACCTGGGCGTCTACTTCACCGTCCAGCAGCTGCCGAAGGACGTGCCGCTGCGGATCGACGGATTCGTGCGCGCCGGGGCCGTCTTCTCGGGCGGGACCTTCGCGTCGGCCCTGACGGCGATGGGGCGCGGCCGGGAGATTCTGGCGGCGGCGCACGAACGGCGCCTGCACGAACCCCGGTTGGTCGGCCGACGGGCGCGGGCACCGCTGGGCGGGCCACGGTTCAGCCGGGAGACCGGCACCTGGGCACTTCCGCTGCCAACACTCGATCCGCAGGTGGTGGCGCGGTCGGCGAGGGCCCTCGAGTCCTACGGCCCGGACTTCCGCTACCGGCACTACGCCTCGGTCAAGACGCTGCCGATGGCACTCGGCGGCGCCACCGCGGTCGGCACGGGCGTATTGGCGGCCCAACTGGCGCCCGTACGGCGCTGGCTGATGGAGCGTTACGAACCGGGCCAGGGGCCGAGCGCGGAGCGGCGCGCACGGAGCTGGTTCTCCGTACGGTTCGTCGGCGAGGGCGGCGGGCGGCGGGTGTTCACCGAGGTGTCGGGTGGCGACCCGGGCTACGACGAGACGGCGAAGATGCTCGCCGAATCGGCTCTGTGCCTCGCTTTCGACGATCTGCCGAAGACCGCGGGGCAGGTCACGACGGCGGTGGCGATGGGCGACGCGCTGGTCGACCGGCTGCGGGCGGCGGGCATCCGCTTCCGGGTGGCGTACGAGGGCTGACGCCCGGGGTCAGTGCCGTACGAGGCACGAGGGCTGATGCCCGGAATCAGTGCCGTACGAGGCAGAAGGGATGGCCGGCCGGGTCCGCGTAGATCCGCCACCCCCGGTCGCCGTCCCCCTCGTCGAGCTGCCACGCCCCGAGCGCCAGGACCGCCTGGTGCGCCGCCTCCAGATCGGCGACCCGTACGTCCAGGTGGAACTGCTGCTCGGGCGCACCCCAGACCGGCGGCCGGTGGTCGGCGACCCCCTGGAAGGCGAGCACCGGCGCGCCCGCGGCGTCGTGGAGGGTGGCCCAGCCGTCGCCGACGGCCCACTGGGGGTCGGGGCGGTTGATCTCGCCACCGAGCAACTGCTGGTAGAAGCAGGCCAGTTCCATGACGTCCGTGCAGTCGAGCACGACGCACTGCAGGGTGCCGATCACGCCATCACCCAGCCGACGACGATGTAGATCATGGCGCAGACCCAGGCCAGGGCGGCGAGCCCGGCGACGGCGAGGATCGCGATCATGCCGCGTTCGACAGGACGGAGCGGGGCGGGAACGGGGGTTGTCATGCCCCCCACTCTGCCGCCCATGATCGCGTTCCGCCATCCGTACTCGTACTCAGGCGCCTCAGTCGCCTACTCAGCTCCCCGCGCTTCCTTCAGGGCGCGGCGGCAGAGGGAGTCGGCGTGGCGGGTGGTCTCGGGGATGCGGTAGCGCGGGGCGAGCAGGAGGGTGTGGGCGCAGGCGTTGCCCAGGGAGACGCGGTGGCCCACGGAGACGAACACGGGCTTCACTCCGGCCTGGGTGCGCAGGGCGCGGCCGACCTCCTCGTCGGCGGCCACGAGGGGGCTGAAGTCGCCCCGGGCGGGGCCGGGTTGGTCGTAGCCGAAGGTGAAGGGGTTCTTGGCCACGCCGATCGACGGGCGCCCGGTCAGCACGCCGAGGTGACTGGCGAGCCCGAAGCGGCGCGGGTGGGCGAGGCCGTAGCCGTCGCAGACGAGGAGACCGGGGTCGGCCTTCAGCGAGGCGAGGGCGGCGAGCACCGTCGGGATCTCACGGAAGGCGAGGAGGCCCGGGACGTAGGGGAACGAGACCCGGCCGACCGCCGTGGCCTCCTCCACCACCTCGAGCGTCCGGGCGTCGAGCACGACGGCCGCCGCCGCGACCAGATCGCGCTCGTCGTCGTACGCCACGTCCAGACCCGTGACGTGCCCCGTGCCGGGCGACGGGCCCGGCTCGTCGAGCACGAGGCGTCCCCGCAGCTCCCCCTGCACGGCACGGGCGGCGGACTCGTCGGCGGGCCAGCCCGCGGGAATGTCGATGATCGTCATGGTGCGGCCAGCCTACGGCGGCCCTCCGTCCGAAGGACGAGAGGTTTTCCCACCGCTTCCCGGCCCCCGGGTAGCCTGGCGATCATGTTCGTACTGGAATTGACCTACACCGCCCCCGTCGAGCAGGTCGACACGTTGCTCGAGGCGCACGTCGAGTGGCTCGACGCGCAGTACGCCGCCGGCGTGTTCATCGCCTCCGGTCGGAAGAACCCGCGCGACGGCGGTGTCATCCTCGCCGCCGGGGTCGACCGCGTGGAGATCGAGAAGATCGCCGCGGCCGACCCCTTCAGCGTCGAAGGCGTCTGCGCGTACCGGATCACGGAGTTCTACGCGACCAAGACGGCCGACGCCCTCGCCCCGTACCGGGAGCAGCTGCCCGGCTAGGAGCGGCTCTGGCCCAGCCGGGCGATCCTGCCCTTCTCGCCGGAGGCCCAGCACGCGCCGTCCCGCGTGCAGTCGACCGTGTCGTACGAGCCGGTGTCGATCGTCCGCCAGGTGCGGCCGCCGTCCGTCGTCAGGTCCGTGCCCGTGGGGCCGACGGCGAGCGCCGCCGACCTGCTGTGCGGGAGCCAGGCGACACCCGAGCGGTAGGCCGGCGGCGGGACCGACGCGGCGCTCCAGCCGCGCCCGCCGTCGCCGGTGACGGCGGCCGCCCGCGGGGACGGCTGGTCCTTGCGGTAGTCGCCGCCCACCGCGATCCCGTGCGTACGGTCACGGAACGCGAGCCCGAAGACTCCGCGCGCCGGGTCGCCCGCCGGGATGGTGGATTCGGCGACGGTCCAGTTCAGGCCGCGGTCGCCGGAGTGCAGCACGCGTGCCGTGGCCCCGCCGCCGGTCGCCAGCCAGACGTCTTTGGGCCCGGAGGAGACCAGGCACTGGCCGCTCGCCGCGAAGGCGGCCTCGCCGGGCAGCGCCGCCGGCATCCCGGCGTCCGGCAGCACCTCCCACGTACGGCCGCCGTCCCGCGTGGAGAGGATCCGGTACTTCCCGTCCACCGGATCGCTCATGGCCAGCCCGTGCCGGTGGTCGAAGAAGGTCAGGCAGTCGTAGAACGCCCTCGGGTCGGTGTTACGGAAGGACTCGGTCCAGGTCGCGCCGCCGTCGTCGGTGCGCAGCACCCGCGACGCCTCTCCCTCGCCGATCGCGAGGACCACCGCGCGGCGGGCGTCGAAGGCCTCCACATCGCGCAGTTCCAGCTCCGCCGCCCCGGGGGGAGACACGTTCCGCCAGCTCCGGCCGCCGTCCGTGGTCCGCAGCACCGTCCCCTTCGAGCCCGCGGCCCAGGCGGTCGTGCGGTCGACCGCCGCGAGCCCCCGGAAGCGGGCGTCCGTATCGGTCCGGGTGAGCTGCCAGGTTCCCACGGAGGTCTCCCCGTTCGACGCGCCCTGCGCCGGTACCGCCGGAATCGCCACGGCCAGGGCGAGCACCGCCCCGCTCAGGCCCACCGACATCATTCGTCTCGTCTTCCCCATGGACGTCATGGCGCCGGAAGCTAGCCCACCCCGGTGATCCCGTCCAGAGCGCGTCGGGCCCGCCGCGGCGGGCCGTTCCGCCGAGTCGAGGTGAGAACACCCAGGTGAACCGGCGGTGACACAGGTCACGTGACCCCCCAGTGCACGATCCGGCCCGATCGTTCGTCTTCCCCTGTGTCAGGGAGACGTCAGGAACCGAAGCCGCGCGACAGGAGCTGGCCTTGTCCACCGTCATCGAGCAGGCCGTCCAGGCCCGTCTGGTCGCATCCGCTCCCAGGATGGAAACCGTCCCCGCCACGCTGCGGTACGACCGTGCGGATCCCTTCGCGGTGAGCATGGCGTTCCCGCCGCCGGCGACGCTGGAGGGCGTCGAGGTGTCGTGGGCGTTCTCGCGCGAGCTGCTGGCGCAGGGCGTGGAGGGCCCGGCCGGGGTGGGGGACGTCCGTGTCCGCCCGTACGGCTACGACCGCACCGTCGTCGAGTTCCACGCGCCCGAGGGCGTGGCCGTGGTGCACATCCGCACGGCCGAGCTGCGGCGCTTCCTCAAGCGGTCGCAGCACCTGGTGCCGGTCGGCCGCGAGCACCAGTACCTGGACTGGGACCAGGATCTGGCCCAGCTCCTCGACGACTACGCCTGAGCGTCCATAAATCGTTTGTCTCCCGCTCGGCGCACGGCGTAGCTTCTGGTCCGGCCCTGTTGTCGCCCGATCGGAGAAGGCCGTTGCTCGTCTGAGGTTTCGAGACACCGTGCCGCGCGTGCCCCTTGCCGCCGCGTGTGCCGTCTTCGACCTCGGCGTACGAGCCCTTGTGCCTGCCCGCGCCCCCGGTGTCTCACCCGTTGCCCCAGCCCACGCTCTTGCAACAGGGAGGCCACCATGGCGACCCATCCCACGTTCATCACCTGCTCGTCCCTCTCCTTCTCCTGGCCCGACGGCACCGAGGTCCTCGACGACTTCCGGCTCGCGGTCGGCCCCGGCAGAACGGGGCTGATCGGCCTCAACGGATCGGGCAAGTCCACGCTGCTCAAGCTCATCGCGGGCGAGCTGACGCCCACCGCGGGCAAGGTCCTCACCGTCGGCGAGGTCGGCTACCTCCCGCAGAACCTGTCCCTCGACACCGCGTTGCGGGTCGACGAGGCGCTCGGCATCGCGGCCACCCGCGCCGCGCTGCACGCCATCGAGGCGGGCGACCCCGCCGAGGCCCACTTCGCCGCGGTCGGCGACGACTGGGACGTGGAGGAGCGGGCCCGCGCCACGCTCGACCAGCTCGGGCTCGACCACATCGGGCTCGACCGGACCATCGGCGAGGTGTCGGGCGGTGAGTCCGTCCTGCTGCGGCTCGCCGCGCTGCTGCTCGCCCGGCCGGACATCCTGCTGCTCGACGAGCCGACGAACAACCTCGACGTGTACGCCCGCCACAGGCTGTACGAGGCGGTGGACGCCTGGTCCGGGGTGCTGGTCGTGGTCAGCCACGACCGCGAACTCCTGGAGCGTGTCGACCAGATCGCCGATCTCCGGGACGGAGAGGTCGGCTGGTACGGGGGCACCTACTCCGCGTACGAGAAGGCGGTCGCCGCCGAACAGGAGGCGGCCGAGCGGATGGTGCGGGTCGCCGAGGCCGACGTACAGCGTCAGAAGCGCGAACTCTCCGACGCCCAGCAGAAGTTGGCGCGGCGCAAGCGGTACGCGCAGAAGAGCGCCGCGAACAAGGTGGTCCCGAAGATCGTCGCCAACAACCGGAAGAGCGAGGCTCAGGTGTCGGCGGGCAAGCACCGCGCCCTGCACTCGGAGCGGCTCGCCGAGGCGAGGGAGCGACTGGACGTGGCGGTAGAGGCGGTACGGGACGACGACGAGATCCGGATCGAGCTGCCGCGCACCACGGTCCATCCGGGCCGTGGCGTGCTGTCGCTGCGCGAGGTGGAGCTGCGCTACGGAGCCCGGGTGGGTGGCGAGTTCGAGCTGCGCGGCCCTGAGCGGATCGCGCTCGTGGGCCGCAACGGAGCCGGCAAGACGACGCTGTTGCGGACGATCGCCGGGGAGCTGGAGCCACTGTCGGGCGAGGTGCTGCCGGAGGTGCCGCTGCGCTTCCTGCCGCAGCGACTCGACGTCCTCGACGACGAGCTCAGCGTGGTGGAGAACGTCACCCGGTTCGCGCCCTCGGCGTCGGGGAACGCCATCAGGGCGCGGCTGGCGCGGTTTCTCTTCCGGGGCGCGCGGGCGGATCAGGCTGCCGGGACGCTGTCGGGCGGGGAGCGGTTCCGGGCGACGCTTGCGGCGCTGCTGCTCGCCGAACCCGCTCCGCAGTTGCTGATGCTGGACGAGCCGACCAACAACCTGGACATGGCTTCCGTCCGGAAGCTGACGGCGGCGCTGGAGTCGTACGAAGGGGCGCTGATCGTGGCGAGCCACGATGTGCCGTTCCTGGAGTCGCTGGGAATCACCCGCTGGCTGCTGCTCGACGGTGAGCTGCGGCCGACGACGCCGGAGGCGGTACGGGAGGGACTGCTCGACGAGGGCTCGACGAGGCGAGGGGGCGGGGGGTCAGCGGTGCAATAGCACTTCGCACCTCCGCCGGGGGTGAGGACGGGGGCGAGCTCCTGGTCCCCACCGCGCGTCTCGACCGCCGCGGCCGGCAGCCACACGCTGCCGCTGCGGCGGTCGCGGCCCCTCCGCTTACCGCCTCTGCGTCGGAGCCCCTCCGCTACGAGTAGCCATGATCACGCCAGGCGGGGGCGCCGAGGGCGTGACCTGCCTCTCTGCGGACACGCCACCAGCTGCGTACATAACCGAACGTAACCGGACATCGGTGAGACGGGCTTGGCCGACGCCTTACGGAGCCTTAACCTACGGTCTCGTAACCTACGAATCCGTAGGTAATTCCGTATACCCTTCTCCGTCCCCCAGGAGTCCCCGTGACGCTCACCTCTCCCCACCTCGGCAGCTCGACAGGGTGGACCGACGCGCGGCTGCTCTACGCGCTGGAAGAGGTGGTCGAGAAGGAGCTCAACCGGCACCTCAAGGTCACCAAGGACTGGATGCCGCACGAGTACGTCCCGTGGTCCGACGGCCGTAACTTCCCGGGCCTCTTCGAGGACGGCGAGGCCTGGGAGCCGTCGCAGTCCAAGGTCACCGAGGTCGGCAAGATCGCCCTCGTGGTGAACCTGCTCACCGAGGACAACCTGCCCAGCTACCACCACGAGATCGCCACCCTCTTCGGCCGCGACGGCGCCTGGGGCACCTGGGTGCACCGCTGGACCGCGGAGGAGGGCCGGCACGGCATCGTGATGCGCGACTACCTCCTGGCCTCGCGCGCGGTGGACCCGGACAAGCTGGAGCAGTTCCGGATGGCGCACATGAGCGAGGGCTTCGAGTCCGACAACCGGCACTCGATGCTGCACTCGGTCGCGTACGTCGCCTTCCAGGAGCTCGCCACGCGCATCTCGCACCGGAACACCGGCCACCAGTCCGGCGACCCGGTCTGCGACCGGATGCTGGCCCGTATCGCCACCGACGAGAACCTGCACATGGTCTTCTACCGCAACCTGCTGGGCGCGGCCTTCGAGCTCGCCCCCGACCTGACCATGCAGGCCGTGCGGGACGTCGTCGTGAACTTCCGGATGCCCGGACACGGCATGCCCGGGTTCGAGCGGGCAGCGGCGCAGATGGCGATCGGCGAGATCTACAACATGCGCATCCACCACGACGACGTCATCCAGCCGGTGCTGCGCTTCCTCAAGGTGCTCCAGATCGACGGTCTCGGCCCGGAGGGCCTGAAGGCCCAGGAGGAGCTGGGGCTCTACATGGCGGGTCTGGACAGCGAGGCCAGCAAGTTCGACGAGAAGCTCGCCGCCCGCAAGGCGCGGATGGCGGCCCGCGCGGCCGGCTGACCGGCCACGCGCCGACCGGCCAGGCGCCTACCGGTCAGGCGCCGACCCGCTACCAGGCGGCTTCCCGGTAGTCCTTGAGGAAGACGCCCGAGACGGGCTCCCCGGCCTCGCCGCGCACGATCGGGTCGTAGATCCGCGCGGCGCCGTCGACGACGTCGAGCGGCGTACGGGTGCCCGCGGCCGCGATCCGGGCCTTGCGGGGCGCCGGGTTCTCGTCCGTGATCCAGCCCGTGTCCACGCTGCACATGTGCACGCCCTGCTCGGCCAGCTCGCCGGCGCTGGTGCGCGTGAGCATGTTGAGGGCGGCCTTCGCCATGTTCGTGTGGGGATGGCCGCCCGTCTTGTTCCGTACCGCGAAGCGCCCCTCGACGGCCGACACGTTGACGATGTAGCGGCGCGGCCGCGGGGAGGCGAGCAGCAGCGGCAGCAGCCGGTCGCAGAGCAGGGTCGGCGCGAGGGCGTTGACGAGCTGGGTCTCCAGGAGTTCGGCGGCGTCGAGATCGCCGAGCCGTACGGACCAGGAGTTCTGGGCCGAGAGGTCGGGCAGCAACCCGGCCTCGTCCGGCTCCAGGCCGGCGACGACCGGGACCCGGTCGCCGCCGGTCTCGTACCCCGGTGCCGGGATGACGCCCTCGGGGAGCGCCTTCCGCTCCCCCGCGGCGAGCAGGGCGTACGACTCCGGGGGCCGGCGTATCGTCTGGGCGGCGTTGTTGACGAGTATGTCCAGCGGTCGCCCCTCCGCCCGCAGCCGCTCGCAGAGGCCGAGGACCTGGCGCGGGTCGCGGAGATCGATGGCGACGACGGTGAGCCGGTCCAGCCACCGCTCGCTGCCCTCGGCGGCCCGGAAGCGGCTCAGGGTGTCGTGCGGGAAGCGGCTGGTGACGAGCAGCTCGGCGCCGTCGCGGAGCATCATGAGCGCCAGCTGGAACCCGATCTTGACGCGGCCGCCGGTGAGCAGGACCCGGCGGCCGGTGAGGTCGGTGCTCAGGGCGCGGCGGGCGGTGTTGTCGGCGGCGCAGGATTGGCAGAGCCGGTGGTAGAAGGCGTCGACCTGTCGGTAGGACGACTTGCAGACATAGCAGTACCTGACCCGGCGGAACTCGCCGGGGGATTCCTGGTCCAGGGCCACCAGGGGCGCGTCCTCGCGCCGGTCGAGCGCCCCGGTCGCGGTGCGCGCGGCCAGGGCGGCGTCGGCGGCCGACTGCTCGGCGCGGCGTGCCTTGCGGCGCTTGTTGCGGCTCTCGCGGGCGAAGGTGGCGGCTAGCTCCTCGCCGCGCATCCGGGCGGGATCGCCGAGGGGCAGGCTCCGCAGCCTGCTGATCGTGCGCTCGAAGGCGGCGAGTTCCTGGTCCATGGCTCCATGATCGTAGTGAGGCCGGGCCCGGGTCAGCATCCGGTTATCTCCTCACTCGGGGGCGGGACGGCATTTCTCCTCTTTGGCGATGATCTGCCAGGGTGATCGCCCATGGATCCCGATCTTCAGGTGGACACGGATCAGTTGGGCCGTTTCTCGCGCGCCCTGGACCAGTCGCTGACGTCGCTGAGCGCGGCGAGACGGGCGCTGGAGCATGTACGGGCGGACCAGTTGGGGACGCGGGAGCTGGACGAGGCCTGCGACGGGTTCCAGCGGCGGTGGAAGTACGGGGCGGGGCAACTGGGCTTACGGATCAAGGCGGTTCACGAGGGCGTGAGCGCGAGCCACGAGAGCTGTGCGCAGCTGAACCGCTCGATCGAGTCGGCGTTCCGGGCGGTGGAGCGTGCCTGAGGGGACGTTCCCGCACCTGGGTTGGAACCCGGCGCCGGGCAGCCCGCCGGAGATCGCGGCGCTGAGGACGAAGTTGACGACGTCGGCGACTTCGCTGGGCACGGCGTGGCGCCTGGTGGACCAGCTCCTGTCGGACAGCACGACCTGGCGCGGCGAGGCGGCGACCGCCTTCCGCGAGGCCCTCTCCGACGACCTCCCCCGCCACCTCAAGAACGCCCCCTACATCGCGCTGACGTGGGCCGGCCTCGTGTCCGCGGCGCGCGCGAGGCACGTCCTGCGGACGCATCCGTGGCGTGCCTACGGTTGTTCCTTCGGGCCGACCGGGGAGCACCAGTACGGCGGGCTCGTGGTCGAACTGGACGACGGCCACTCGCTCGTCGTCGTGCCGGCGGGGCTCTCCACCGAGATCAACACCGCTCACGACCGTCAGACCGGGAGAGTCTGGCTCGCCGGTGACCCTCTCACGGGCGGGGTGGCGTCACCGGTCGGTGGGCACCGGCCCGTGCGTGTCGTCCGCAGACGGGACCGGGAGCGCGATCTGGGTGTTCGCTCGCCCGACGTCCGGGCCGACATGCCCAGGCGCGCGGACGACAGGGTCACCGCTCACCCCCGCTGACGCTTCAGCCGCCCCCGCTCCTTCTCCGAGAGCCCGCCCCACACCCCGAACCGCTCATCGTGCTCCAGGGCGTACTCCAAGCACTGCACCCGCCCCTCGCACGCCCCGCACAGCTGCTTCGCCTCGCGCGTGGACGAGCCGGGGGCCGGGAAGAAGAATTCGGGGCCCGCCTGGGCGCACAGGGCGTTCTCCTGCCAGGACATGTCGGCGGCGGGGGCGGGGGCGGTCAGTACGGCGGTGTTGTCGGTCTGCATGGCCGACACGTTGCCCCGTGGCCGTAAACGGCCCATCAACGTTCGATCAATGCGGCGCGCCGAGCACTGCGCCGCCTCCTCACGCGACCGTACCCCCCGTCGGCCGCGGCCATGCGATCATGCGTCCATGACGACCAGAAAGGGCCATGCCGTCTAGGCGCCCCGCTTCTCTCTCCCCGGCCCGCGCGCCGCCCGGCACATCGTGCCGCCGCGCGTTGGAGACCCCCTGACGAGGAGAGCAATGACCATGCAGGAGACCGCACTCGAACCGTACGCCCGCCTGCCGCGGCCGTACCGCGACCATCACATCCTGGCGAGCACCGTCGACGCCTTCGGGCGCGCGCTGTGGCTGCTCACCCCCGGCGTGCCGGAGGAACCGCCGTACGACGCGGTGGTGGTGACCGTCGAGGGCGGTCGGTACTCGGCCACGGAGCTCAGCGCGGTGGCCGTGCGGTACCCCCGTGTGGACGCGCTGCCCGACGGCGGCTTCGTCGTCGCCGCGGCCCGCAGCCGGCCGTCGGAGCGCCAGGTGCAGGTCTTCGACGCGCTCGGGCGTGAGTCGTGGGACTTCCGGGTCGGCGACGCCGTCGAGCATCTGCTGGCCGACGAGTCCGGCGCGCTCTGGGTCGGCTACTTCGACGAGGGAATCTTCGGCGACGACCCGCTGAGTTGGCCCGGTCTGCGCCGCTGGGGCATGGACGGCGAGCCGCTGTGGCGGCACGACCGCGCGGACGGCGGCGAGATCTCCGACTGTTACGCCCTCAATGTGCACCGGACGCACGCCTGGGCCTGTACGTACCACCACTTCGCGCTCCTGGAGGTCCGGCCCGGGAAGAGGACGGTCGTCCGGACCAACCCCGTCCGCGCCGCGAAGGCGCTGGCCGTGCACGGTGAACGGATCACCTTCTTCGGCGGGTACGGCGACGATCACGACCGGCTCGTGTCGTGCGAGCTCCTCGGCAGCGAGGTGAAGCCCCTCGTCACCGGACGGCTGACCCGCTCCGACGGTGCCCGCGTCGGCCGTCGCCGTGTCGTCGGCCGCGGGCCCAGGATCTACGTCCAGGAGGAGCCGTACACCGACTGGGCCGTCCTCGACATCAGCCCCTGAGGGACGGCGGTGCGGGCCGCCCGCCGGATGTCCGCACGATCGTGCGTTCAGTACGATGGACGGCATGAAGACGGACGGGCGCGTCGAGCGCGGCAACCAGACCCGGCGCCTGGTCCTCGGCCGGACGATGGACATCGCGTCGGTCGAGGGCCTCGAAGGCCTGTCCCTCGGCCGGATCGCAACCGAGCTGAACCTCAGCAAGAGCGGGGTGTTCGCGCTCTTCGGCTCCAAGGAGGAGCTTCAGCTCGCCACGATCCGCGCGGCCGTCGCCGTCTTCTCCGGCCGGGTGGTGGCGCCGCTCGCCGACCTGCCGCCGGGCCCCGGCCGGGTCTGGGCGCTGTGCCGGAACTGGCTCGCGTACTCCTCGGAGCGGGTCTTCACGGGCGGCTGTTTCTTCTACGCCGTCTCGGCGGAGTTCGACGCCCGCAGCGGCCCGGTCCACGACGCGATCGCCCAGGCGCGCAGCGACTGGGTCACGTATGTGGAGCAGAACCTGGACGATGCCCGCCTCGCGGGCGGCCTGGTCGCGGACGCCGACGTCCCCCAACTGGCCTTCGAGATCATCGCCCTGATGGAGGCGGCCAACGCGCAGTCGGTCCTGCACGGCGACACATCGGCCTATGCGCGCGCGAGCCGTGGCATCACAGCCCGCCTGCGCGCGGAGGCCACGGACGGGGCCCGCGACGAGATCGACGACGCCCCGGACGCCCCGAAGACCGCGAACCCGGCGACGCCGTCGAGCTGAGGCGGCAGGCCCCTCTCAACCGTGTACCGCTGCCGCCTCACCCCGGACCGGCACCGGCTCCGTCACGAAGCGGAGCGTCTCCGCCACGACCTCCGGGGCCGCGAGAATGCGACGGTGGCCGAGGCCATGGGTGACGATCAGGTGGGCGCGGTCACCGTGGGCCTCGGCCGTGGCGCGGGAGTGGGCGAGCGGGACCATGTCGTCGGTGTCGTCGTGGAACAGCAGGACGGGAGCGTCCAGTTCGGCCGGTGCGTGGGTCGCGTTCAGGCGCTGCCAGATGTCCGGTTCACCACGGAAGAGCGTCCGCTCGACATGGCGGCGGAGCCGGCGGACGGTCCGGTCGCTGAGCCCCCAGCCCGCCCTGAACTCCTCGACGAGGAGGTCGAACCGACCGACTCCGCCGATCCCCACGAACCGTCCGGTCCGCACGCCGTCGCGCAGCGCGAACAGCGCGGCGAGCACCCCGAAGGAGTGCGCGACCACGGCCTCGAAATCGCCGTGCTCGGCGTGGAGTTCTCGGATGATGCGGCGGTACTCGAGGATGTTGCTGGCCCGCCCCTCCGAGGCGCCGTGGCCGGGCGCGTCGAAGGTGACCGGGCTGTAGCCCTGGGCGCGCAGAGCCTCGACGAAGGCCGAGAGACGCGAGGCGCGCGAGGACCAGCCGTGCACCAGGAGCACGGGCCGTGCGCCGTCGCCCCAGGCGTACGTGACGACACTCTTGCCGTTGACCCGCAGTCGGCCCGTCCGGGCCTCTGCGAAGAGGGGTTCCTCCTCCGGTCTCAGCCGGGAGCGGCCCAGCGGTCGGACGAAGAGCGCGAAGGTGGCACGCCCGGCGGGGCCAGGGGCTACGAGTGAGGCGGCGTTCAGGGCGGTGCGCACGAGCGATATCGGGGGAGTCATGCCGGATCTCCTCGGTCGGCCGGAGCGATGAGAAAATATTAGCACGATCGTTCGTGTTGTTTTAGGGGCGACAGAAGCCCCGGGGCCCGTCGTGGCTCGTCAGTCGTCCTTCTTCGCCCGGCTCGGCTGCACCCGCTTGGGCTCCCCCGGCATCTTCGGGTACTCCGGCGGGTACGGCAGGTCGCCGAGCCCGTGCTCCGCCTCGTCACGACGGGCCAGCTCCAGCAGGCTCTCCAGGCTGAAACGGTGGTCGTCCATGTCTGCGTGGACGTCGCCCACCTCCGCGTACCGGGCCGGCATCGTCCTGATGTCGAAGTCCCGCGGTGTCGCGTCGTCGATCTCGTCCCAGTTCAGCGGCGCGGAGACCGGCGCGTGCGGGCGGGGCCGTACGGAGTAGGCGGAGGCGATCGTGCGGTCGCGGGCGGTCTGGTTGTAGTCGACGAAGATCTTCTCGCCGCGCTCCTCCTTCCACCACTTCGTCGTCACCCGATCCGGCATCCGCCGCTCCAGTTCGCGCCCGCAGGCGATGGCCGCGCGGCGCACCTGGGTGAAGGTCCAGCTGGGCTCGATCGGTACGAAGACGTGCAGGCCGCGGCCGCCCGAGGTCTTGGGCCAGCCGCGCAGCCCGTGCTCGTCGAGCACGGCGCGCAGCTCGTGCGCGGCGCGCACGGCGTCGGAGTAGTCCGTGCCCGGCTGCGGGTCGAGGTCGATGCGCAGCTCGTCGGGGTGGTCGGTGTCCTCGCGCCGCACCGGCCAGGGATGGAAGGTGACCGCGCCGAGGTTGGCGGCCCACAGGACGGCAGCGGGTTCGGTCGGACACATCTCGTCGGCGGACCGGCCGCTGGGAAAGGTGATGTGGGCGGTGGGGATCCAGTCCGGGAGGTATTTGGGGGCGCGCTTCTGGAAGAAGGACTCGCCGGTCACCCCGTCGGGGTAGCGCTCCAGCGTCGTGGGGCGGTTGCGCAGCGCGCGGGTGATGCCCTCCCCGACCGCCAGGTAGTAGCTGACCATGTCGAGCTTGGTGTAGCCGGGTTCAGGGAAGTACACCTTGTCCGGGTTGGACACGCGTACGGTCCGCTCGCCGACTTCCAGTTCCACCGCTGCCGCCTTGCTCGCCATGCGAGCCAGCGTAGGGCTCGCCGACATTCCCCGCATACCGGACAATCGGTCCATGGATCTGCCGGTGATGCCACCCGTGAAGCCGATGCTGGCCAAGGCTGTGAAGAAGATTCCGCCGGGCATGCAGTACGAGGCGAAATGGGACGGCTTCCGCGCCATCGTGCACCGCGACGGCCCGGACCTTGTCATCGGCAGCCGTACGGGCAAGCCACTGACCCGCTACTTCCCCGAACTGGTCGAGGCCCTGCTGCCCCGGCTCCCGCAGCGCTGCGTGGTGGACGGCGAGATCGTGATCGAGCACGACGGACGGCTCGACTTCGACCGGCTCACCGAGCGCATCCACCCCGCCGACTCACGGGTGCGGATGCTGGCCGAGCGAACCCCGGCCCGGTTCATCGCCTTCGACCTGCTCGCCCTCGGCGACGAGTCCCTCCTCGACACCCCGCTCACCGACCGCCGGTCCGCCCTGGAAGAAGCCCTGCGCGGGGTCGACGCCCCGGTGCACCTGGCGCCGGCGACGACGGACCCGGAACTCGCGGAGCACTGGTTCGAGCAGTACGAGGGTGCGGGCCTGGACGGCGTGATCGCCAAACCGCTGGATCTGCCGTACCGGCCGGACGCCCGGCTGATGTACAAGATCAAGCACGAGCGGACCGCCGATGTGGTCGTGGCCGGATACCGCTTCCACAAGAGCGGGCCCGTGGTCGGCTCGCTGCTGCTCGGCCTGTACGACGACGGCGGCACCCTCCAGCACGTCGGCGTGTGCGCCGCCTTCACCGCCAAGCGCCGCGAGGAGCTGGTCACGGAGCTGGAACCGCTGCGGATGGACCCGCCCGACGGGCACCCCTGGGCGGCATGGGCGGAGGAGGCCGCGCACGAGGGGGCCCGGCTGCCCGGCGCGCCGAGCCGCTGGTCGGGGAAGAAGGACCTGTCGTGGGTGGCGCTGCGCCCGGAGCGGGTGTGCGAGGTCGGCTACGACCACATGGAGGGCGACCGGTTCCGGCACACGGCTCAGTTCAAGCGGTGGCGGCCGGACCGGACGCCGGAGTCCTGCGGGTACACGCAGCTGGAGGAGCCCGTCTCGTACGACCTGTCCGAGGTGCTGTCACCCGCTCACCCGTAGAGCGCCTCGATCTCGGTCGCCCAGGCCGCCGTCACCGCGTGCCGCTTGACCTTGAGCGAGGGGGTGAGCATCCCGTTCTCCTCGGTGAACTCCCCCGGCACGATACGGAACTTCGGCCGAGGAGGTGGCGTAGACAGGAATGTGCCATCAGGAGGACCCGTCCGCCGGGCTCGATACCGGCGGCGATCAGCCCTTTCGCGGCGGCCTCGACTTCACCGGCGAACTCGGCGGCAGTGACGGCCCGCCAACTCCCGAGAGCCTCGCGTACGCCCATGGCGGGCTCCCGTTCGCGGCATACGGGCGGGGAGTTACCGATCGCTGGACTTACCGCGCAGTCAACTTACTCGGATGTAACAGGATTTCAACCGTCCGAGCACGATCTCCCACGCGCGACCTCTGCCCGTCGACGGCCCGAGCGGCAGGTGAGATGCTTCACATTCCTCCGGGGAGGATCTTGCACCGAAGAGGGGATGCTCGACTCCGCGTTCGACGGACGTCTGAGCGATCCGAGTCGTCGGCTCCGTGTGAAGATCGCACCGCGCGCCGCGCACCTGCGAGAACGTTCCGCGCCGCCGACCGTCCCGCTGCGAACGGGGCCCACGACCGGTCCGCACACCCCGCCGAACGGCCTGCGGGCCGTTGCTTCACGAAGACATCCCCGTCGACGAACCCGGAACACCATCCTGTACGTATGGAGAAGGAGACACCTCCTCGACACCAGACCCACAAGGACTGACCCGTGATCACCTCGCCCTCGCCCCTCGTCCCCGTCCCGATCCCCGACCGTGTGGCCGCGATGATCGGTTCCTGTCTGCCGCTGCACGTCCTCCAGGCGGAGGTCGACGCCGACTGCGCGGCGCGCGAGGTGCTCCGGTTCCGGGGGCCGCTGTGCGCCGAGGACCGCGCGGACCGCGAGCACGCCCTGGCCGCGCTGGCCCGGGCCAACAAGGTGCTGGCGAAGCACCACCCGCTGCTGCCCGTGGTCCCGCGCTAGCCCGTCACCCGGGCCGGGCCGGGCGACGTCGGGGCCGGTCGGCGTCGGGGGCGGTCGGCGACGGGGGCGGTCGGCGACGGGGGTCGCGCGTCCCGAGCCCGACATGACACGCGTACCGAATAGCCCGTTCGGGGCGCCGCCCCGCCGCCGCACCGGTTCGGCCGACTCCCACATGCGGGCGGCCCCGCCCGATGTGAGGCTGCGAGGGTGACCACCACCAGCGAAGCCGCGCCCGCGCCCCCGGCCGCCGAGCCTCCCGTGCTCGACAGCCGCCGCCGCAACATCGTCTTCGGGACGATCATGCTCGGCGTGCTCCTCGCCGCGCTGGACCAGACGATCGTCGGCACCGCCCTGCCGACCATCGTCTCGGACCTCGGCGGCGCCGCCCACATGTCCTGGGTGGTCACCGCCTATCTGCTGGCCGAGACGGTCGCCACCGTCCTCGTCGGCAAGTTCGGCGATCTCTTCGGGCGCAAGGTGATCTTCCAGATCTCCGCGATCATCTTCATCACCGGCTCGTTCCTCTGTGGCCTCGCCACCAACATGACCCTGCTGATCGTCTGGCGCGGACTGCAGGGCATCGGCGCCGGCGGCCTGATGGTCACCTCCATGGCGCTCATCGCCGATGTGATCCCGCTGCGCGACCGCGGCAAGTACCAGGGCGCGATCGGCGCGGTCTTCGGCGTCTCCACGGTCATCGGCCCGCTGCTCGGTGGACTCTTCACCGACCATCTGACCTGGCGCTGGGCGTTCTACGTCAACGTCCCGATCGCGATCCTGGTCGTGATCGCCGCCGCCCGCACGATCCCCTCCGTACGCTCCGCGAGCAAACCGGTCATCGACTACATCGGCATCGCTCTGGTCGCGGTCGGCTCCAGCGCCCTGATCCTGGCGACCAGTTGGGGCGGCAACGAGTACGCCTGGGGTTCCGGCGTCATCATCGGTCTCTTCGCCGGGGGCCTGATCGCGCTCGCGCTGTTCTGCTGGGTCGAGACCCGGGCGGCCGAACCGATGCTGCCCATGCGGCTGTTCGCCAATCCGGTGTTCACCGTCTGCTCCGTGCTGAGCTTCGTCGTCGGCTTCGCCATGCTCGGCTCGATGACGTTCCTGCCGTCCTACCTGCAGTACGTCGACGGGGACTCGGCCACGATCTCCGGCATCCGGACGCTGCCCATGGTCGTCGGTCTGCTGATCGCCTCGATCTACAGCGGCAACGTGGTGAGCAAGACCGGCACCTACCGGATCTTCCCCATCGCGGGCTGTCTTGTGATGGGCTTCGGTCTCTTCCTGCTGTCGCTGATGGGCCCGGAGACCAGCGCCTGGCTGGAGTCGCTGTACATGTTCGTGCTCGGTGCCGGCATCGGTCTGTGCATGCAGGTGCTCACCATCGCCGTGCAGAACACCGTGGACTACGCCGACCTCGGCACCGCCACCTCGGGCGTCACCTTCTTCCGTACGCTGGGAAGCTCCTTCGGCACCGCCGTCTTCGGCACGATCTACACCAACTCCCTGGAGCCCAACCTCGCGCAGGGGGTCGGCGAGGCGGCGGCCGTCCCGGGGGCCCCGGATCCGGCCGCCCTCACGGTGGCCGCACAGAACCCGGCCGGCCTCCACGGGCTGCCGGGCGACGTCGCGGCTCCGATCGTCCAGGCGTACGCAGACACCCTGCACACGGTCTTCCTCTGGACGGTACCGGTCGCCGCGATCGGCTTCGTCGTGGCGCTCTTCCTGAAGGAGGTGCCACTCCGGGACCCCGCCCGGGCCTCGGCGCCCGACATGGGCGAGGGCTTCGGATCCCCGACCACCTCCGGCGACTCGGCCAAGCTGCTCGAACTCTCCGTCGGCCGGATCATCCGGAGGACGGACCTGGAAACCGCGCGCCGGATCGTCACCGACTCCGACACCCGGCTCGACACGGCGGGGGCCTGGGCGGTGATGCAGGTCGAGCTCTTCACCCGGCTCGTCGGGCACGCCAGCCTCGGTCTGATCTCGGCCGGCCGGCGGGTGCCCCCGGAGGTCCTGCTCCCGGTCTTCGACCGCATGGTCGACGAGGGGTTCCTGACCCGGACCGGCAATCTGCTCTCGCACACCCAGGCGGGGAAGCGGGAGGCCGACGTCATCACGCGCGCCTGGGGGGACTGGCTCAGCAACCAGGTCGAGCGGGAGCGCGGGCGGCCGAGCGGGCCCGAGCTGCGGGCGGCGACGGACGCCATCGCCAAGAAGCTGATCGCCGAGGACCTGGCGAGCGGGCTGCCGCGGGGCCGGCGTGAGACGGCCGGGGTCACGTCCTGATCAGAGCCGCGTCGTCAGGACCCGCGCCCATCAGAGCCGCGCCATCCCGGCGCGCGCCCATCAGGACCGGGCCATCAGCACCGGGCCATCGGGACCGCGTCACCAGGACGCGCCCACAAGGACCGCTGTCGGCGGCCCGTTGTCAGGGCGCGTCGATGAAGTCCCCGTCCACGTACACCCAGGCCCCGTCGTGGCGCCGGAAGCGGCTGCGCTCGTGGAGCGAGCCCTGCTCGCCGCCCTGGGTGTAGCGGGCGACGAAGGTGACGGTCCCGGTCTGGTGGAAGGCGGTCCCGTCGGTGGTGTCCCGGATCTCCAGGCCCGCCCAGCGCAGTGACGGGTCGAAGTCGACCTCGCCGGGCCGGGTCTCCGGCGCCCACGTCCGCAGCAGATACGCCGCGTCGCGCACGACGAAGGCGCTGTAGCGGGAGCGCATGAGGAGTTCGGCGGTGGGGGCGTTCGCCGGTCCGGCGTGGAAACGTCCACAGCACTCGCCATAGGAGGCGGCAAGGCCGCAGGGGCAGGGCGAGCCCGTGGTGACAGCGGGACGGGCGGGGTTCTTGCGGGTGACGCGTCGGGACATGACGCCATTGTCTCGTGTACCGGAGGGGCGGGATCACGCCATGTGTTCGGCGTGGCCCGCACGGTGCTTCCGGGAGCGGGTGGACACCCTTATGCTCCTGCGCCGGACGTGACCGTTACCGCCGGTAAGGCAAAGGGGCTGGGGAATGAACCGTACGGGCACCTCACGGCGCACCTTCGTGACCACGGCCGCCGCGGTCACCGGCGCGGCGGCCGTCGGCGCCGCGCCGACTCCGGCTCTCGCGGCCGGAACGACCACCGCGACCGCTCCCTCCGTCGCCGTCCTCGGCGGCGGCGTCGCCGGCCTGACCGCCGCCCACGAACTCGCCGAACGCGGCTTCCGCGTCACCGTCTACGAGCGTCGGGCACTCGGCGGCAAGGCGCGCTCCATGGACGTGCCGGACAGCGCGCGCGGCACCCGGCGGCCGCTCCCCGCCGAGCACGGCTTCCGTTTCATCCCCGGGATCTACCACAACCTCCCCGACACGATGCGGCGCATCCCCTTCCCGGGGAACGCCAACGGCGTCTGGGACAACCTCGTCGCCCCGGCGGAGATGTCCTTCGCCCGGACCGGCCGCGAGGACCTGCGCATCCCGCTGCCCTGGCAGGGTCACCGGCCCGCCGAGCTCACGCTCGACGAGATCCGCCGCGCCCTGACCGCGCTCCTGGAGACCGCCCGCTCCATCCCGCTCCACGAGGCCGCGTACTTCGTCAACCGCTTCCTCGTCTTCCTCACCAGCTGCGACGAGCGGCGCGACCGGACCTGGGAGGCCACTCCCTGGTGGGATTTCCTGCGGGCCGACCGGATGAGCTACGACTACCAGCGCATCCTGGCCGTCGGACTCACCCGCAACATCGTGGCGACCAAGGCGGAGGAGGCCAGCACCCGTACGGTCGCCACACTCCTGGAGGCCTTCGCCTTCAACGCGCTCGGACGCGGCGCGGACGGGCCCCTCGACCGGATCCTCGACCTGCCCACGAACGAGGCGTGGATCGACCCCTGGGTCACTCATCTGACCGGCCTCGGCGTGGAGTTCCGTGTCGGCTGGACCGTACGGGAGATGGCGTACGACTCCGACGCCGGGCGGATCTCCGCGGCCGTGATCGAGGACCCCCAGGGGGCGCGCCGCTCGGTGACGGCCGACCACTACGTCTCGGCGATGCCGGTGGAACACGCGCGGCGTACCTGGGGAGCGGCGCTGCGGGCGGCCGATCCTCAACTGGCGCGTTGCGACAAGCTGGAGACGGACTGGATGACGGGAATCCAGTTCTATCTGACCGAGCGGGCCCCGCTCCTCGCCGGCCATGCCAACCTGATCGACTCCCCCTGGTCCCTGACGTCCATCCAGCAGGCCCGTCACTGGCCGACCAGGGACTTCCCCGCCGACTACGGCGACGGGACGGTCGTCGACTGTCTCTCGGTGGACATCTCGGAGTGGGACCGGCCGGGCATCCTCTACGGCAAGACCGCCAAGCAGTGCACCCGCACCGAGGTCGCGCGCGAGGTGTGGGCGCAGCTCAAGGCGGCGTTCAACGACACCGGCCGTGCGGTCCTCAAGGACGGGGCCCTGCACTCCTGGTTCCTGGACCCGGGCGTCGACGGCCTCGGCACCCCGAACCCGACCAACGACGACCAGTTGCTCATCCACCCGGTCGGTACCTTCCACAACCGCCCGCAGGCCGCGACGAAGGTCCCGAACTTCTATCTGGCCGGGGACTACGTGGCCGTCGACATCGACCTTGCCACCATGGAGGGCGCCAACGCCTCCGCCCGGCAGGCCGTCAACGCGCTCCTCGACCGTACGGGTTCGTCCGCCCCGCGCTGCACGGTCCAGCCGCTCTTCCGCGCGCCGGAGCTGGAGGCGCTCAAGCGCCACGACCGGCTGCGCCACCGGCTCGGCCTGCGCAACGCGCTCGACGTGGGGTAGGTGCCCCTCAGGGCCGGTAGCGGAGCGGGTGGTCCTCGGGGACCTCGACGACGACGATCTCGACGCCGTCGGGGTCCGCGATCCACATCTCGACGAGCCCCCAGGGCTCGGTCACCGGCTCCCGCAGGATCTCGACGTTCTGGTGGCCGAGGAGATCCTGGTGCACGGTCCGCACATCCGCCACCTGGAGCCAGAGGCGCAGGCGTGACGGGGTCTCGGTCGGGGCGGCGCGCCCGGAGATCTCCAGGAAGCCGCCGCCCAGGAAGTAGACGGTGCCCCGATCGGGTCCGGTGCCGAACTCGCGGTACACCGTCAGCCCGAGCGAGTCCCCGTAGAAGCGCCGGGACCGCTCGGGGTCGGTCGGCCGGAGCAGAATCCGGCTGCTCAGTACGTGCATCGCAGTAGCGTACGACCATGAAACTGACGATTCTCGGAGGCGGCGGATTCCGGGTCCCGCTCGTGTACGGCGCCCTGCTCGGTGACCATGCCGAGGGGCGGGTCACCCAGGTGACGCTGCACGACCTCGACGGCGGGCGGCTCTCGGCGATCGCCAGGGTCCTCGCCGAGCAGGGCGCGGGGGTGCCGGACGCTCCGGCGGTGACGGCGACCACGGATCTGGACGAGGCGCTGCGCGGAGCGGACTTCGTGTTCTCGGCGATCCGGGTCGGCGGTCTGGAGGGCCGGGCGGCCGACGAGCGGATCGCGCTGGCCGAAGGGGTCCTCGGCCAGGAGACGGTGGGTGCCGGCGGGATCGCCTACGGGCTGCGGACGGTTCCGGTCGCCGTGCACATCGCGCGGCGGATCGCTGAACTCGCCCCGGACGCCTGGGTCATCAACTTCACCAACCCGGCCGGCCTGGTGACCGAGGCCATGTCACGGGTGCTCGGCGACCGGGTCGTCGGCATCTGCGACTCCCCCGTCGGGCTCGGCCGCCGGGTCGCCAGGATCCTGGGCGCGAATCCGGACGAGGCGTGGATCGACTACGTGGGCCTCAACCACCTGGGCTGGCTGCGCGGCCTGCGGGTCGCGGGCCGCGACGAGCTCCCGCGGCTGCTGGCGGACGAGCAGGCACTCGGCTCCTTCGAGGAGGGCCGGCTCTTCGGCCCCGAGTGGCTGCGCTCGCTCGGCGCGATCCCCAACGAGTATCTGCACTATTACTACTTCAACCGGGAGGCCGTCCGCGCCTACCAGCAGGCCGAGCGGACCCGTGGCGCCTATCTCCGGGACCAACAGGCCGGTTTCTACGAGGAGATGGGCAAGCCGGACACGCCTCCGCTGGCGACCTGGCACCGTACGCTCGCCGACCGGGAGGCGACCTACATGGCCGCCAACCGGGAGGCGGCCGGGATCGGCGAGCGCGACGAGGAGGATCTGGAGTCGGGCGGGTACGAGAAGGTCGCACTGGCGCTGATGCGGGCGATCGCGCGCAACGAGCGGGCCACGTTGATCCTCAACGTCCGTAACGGCAGCACGCTTTCGGTGCTCGACGCGGACGCGGTGATCGAGGTGCCCTGCTTCGTGGACGCGGCCGGCGCCCATCCGGTGTCCGTGGCGCCGCTGCCGTACCACGCGGTGGGTCTGGTGACGGCGGTCAAGGCGGTCGAGCGCGAGGTGCTCGCGGCGACGGAGAGCGGATCGCGGGCGACGGCGGTGAAGGCGTTCGCGCTGCATCCGCTCGTCGACTCGGTCTCCGTGGCGCGCCGGCTCGTCGACGGCTACACGGCCGAGCACGCCGGCCTTGCCTATCTGCGAAGCTGAGTTGTCGGTCGGACGACGGCCGACGAACATCTTTACGCCCCATGGGGCGCCGCATACGCTCGCGCCCCATGGGCTCACATGGCATACGTTTTCGAAGGGCGGTCACCCGGCTGACCGCGGGCTGTCTCCTGACCGCCGGTCTGCTGGGGGCCGGGCCGGCGGTCGCCGAGACGGCGGATCCCGTCACCGAGGCCGCCACGGTTGTTCCCGTCCAGACCACGGGGCCGGCGGACAAGCGCTTCAACCTGGTCGTCATGGGCGACGGTTACACGGCCGACGAGATGGACGAGTTCCGGGCGGACGTCGACAAGCACCTGGGCGTCCTGTGGAGCATCGAGCCGTTCGCCTCGTACCGCTCGTACATCAACGTCTGGGCGGTGGAAGTCCCTTCGCCGGAGTCGGGGGTGGACTGCGACCCGGGGCTCGACGCACCCCGCCGTGACACCCCCCTGAACATGGGCTTCTGGGGCGGCTGCAACCCCGACAGCGTGCAGCGGCTCCTGACGGTCGACAGTACGAAGGCAGCCGCGCTGGCCGACCTCGTCCCCGGCACGAGCAGCGCCAACCGGCAGATCGTGGCCCTGGCCCACAGCGACACCTACGGCGGCGCGGGCGGCAGTTACGCCACCGCGTCCGGCGGTAACGCGCTCTCCTCGCTGATCACCCCGCACGAGATAGGCCACTCGCTGGGCAAGCTCCAGGACGAGTACGACTACTACGCGCGCGGGGTCGCCGGCGGCGTGTACTCCGGGCCCGAACCGTCGTCGGTGCACCACACCCTGCTGACCGAGGAGCAGATGCGGGAGCAGCGCGCCAAGTGGTGGCGCTGGCTGGGCGAGCGGAGCGAGGCGGGTGGGGTCATCGGCCGCTTCGAGGGCGGGCTGTACAGCACCAAGGGCGTCTGGCGGCCGAGCAAGCACTCGATCATGAAGACGCTGGGTTACGCCTTCGACCAGGTCGAGCGTGAGGTGATGGTCCAGGCGATCTCGGCGAAGGTGAATCTCGTCCAGGCGCACACGCCCAACGCGGCGCCGATCGGGGCCGATCGGACGGTGTGGGTGGACACGCTGCATCCGGTGGGCGGTGAACTCGACGTGGTGTGGCGGCTGGACGGCCGGCAACTGGGCACCGGAGGCGCCCGGACGATCGACCTGCGCGCCCTCTCCCTCTCCCCCGGCGCCCACACGCTGACGGCGACCGTGAGCGACCCGACCCCGTTCGTCCGCGACCCCGCGGTCCGCGGTTCGGCGGCCCTGACCCGTACGGTGAGCTGGACGGTCAACCGCGCGCTGACCACCCCCGAGGACGAGGTCGAAGCGGCCTTCACCGGCCACACGTCGACGGCGTCGCCCGTCGCCGCGCGCTCGGTGGTCCACGCCGACACCACCCACCCGACGCGCGGCACCGTCGCCGTCCGCTGGCGGCTGGACGGCCGGGCGGTCGACAACCCGGGCAACGACCGTGACCTGGACCTGCGTTCGCTGCGCCTCACCCCGGGCACGCACACCCTGACGGCCAGGATCCCGGGCACCGGCGCCGAGTTGAGGTGGACGGTGGACGCCCGTCCCGCGACGGGATCGTACGAGCTGTCCGAGCCGCTGCGGACGGTGAGCCGTCCCGGGCGCCCTGTCGAGTACGTCTACGACGGGGAGTTCACGATGAAGCTGGCGGCCCGCGACGATCAACCGGGCTCCGTGGTCCGCCAGTTCCGGGTGGACGGCGACGGCTGGTACACGTACTACGGCTGGCCGACCGACGCCGACGCGCCGTTCCGATTCTCGCCGGGCGGCACGGTCATCGACGATCTCGTCTACGGCAAGCTGGGCAAGAGCCGGGCCGTCCCGTGGGACGACGCGACGCCGGACTACGGGACGCACACGGTCGAGTACCGCACGATCGACGCGGCGGGCAATGTGAGCGCGGCGAAGTCGTTCCTGGTGACGCTGGTCGAGCCAGGGCGCTGAGGCGGCGCGGACGCAGTGCCGGCACAGTGCCGATGTGCGAAGGCCCGCGGACCGGAGGGTCCGCGGGCCTTCACATGTGCCAGTGGTGCGTCAGGGCTTGCGGGCGACGCCGGCCCAGCCGGGGATGGGCTCGTCACCCGGGACCGGGACGGCCTCGCCCAGTTCCGGGTGCCACTCGGCGGTGAGCGAGACGCCGGGCTCGACGAACTCGAGACCGTCGAAGAAGGCGGCCAGCTCGTCGCGCGAGCGCGGCCGCAGCGTCAGCCCGCGCGCCTTGTACATGCCGACGGCCTTGGCCGCCCCCTCCGGGTCGAAGTCGCCCGTGACATGCGAGAGAACGAGGTAGCTGCCCGGCGCGAGCTGGTCGACGAGCTTGCCGACCAGGTCGTACGCCCCGTCCTCGTCCCCGACGAAGTGCAGCAGGGCGAGCATCGAAAGCGCGATGGGCTGGTCGAAATCAAGGACCTTTCCGGCCCTTTCGAGGATGATCTCCGGGTCGCGGGCGTCCGCCTGGATGTACTCGGTGGCCCCTTCGGGCGTCGAGCGCAGCAGGGCGGCCGCGTGCGCGAGCACGATCGGGTCGTTGTCGCAGTAGACGATCCGGGACTCGGGCGCGGCCTGCTGGGCGATCTGGTGCAGGTTGGGCTCGGTGGGGATGCCGGTGCCGATGTCCAGGTACTGCCGTACGCCGTTGGCGCTGAGCCAGCGGATGGCGCGGTGCATGAACGCCCGGTTGACCCGGGCCATGTCCCGGCCGCGGGCGTCGACGGTGAGCAGCTGCTTGGCCATCTCCTCGTCGACCGGGTAGTTGTCCTTGCCGCCCAGGAACCAGTCGTACATCCGCGCGGGGTGCGGCTTGCTGGTGTCGATCCGTACGGCTGCGGGGTCCTGGCTCATCGGGGCTCCTGGTCGGCGGAGAGAACTACGGTTATGAGAGCAAGAGTTACGCGACGGTAGGGGTGCGACGGAAGGGGTCAGGTGAGCAGAAAGTCGGCCTGGCCGGATTTCGCTCCTTGGATGAAGGCGGCGATCTCGCCATGGGTGTAGATGAGGGCCGGTCCTTCAGGGTCTGCGGACTGTCGCACGGCGACTCTGCCGTCGGCCAGCTTCATGGCCTCCACGCAGTTGCCCCCGTTCCCGCCGCTCCACGGCTTGTGCCATCCCTCGGCACCGAGATCCGCGGCGGGCATGCCGTTGTATATGCGATCCATTCACAGCTCCTTGCGGAGATCCCGGAGGATCTCCTTCGTGCGTTGTGCAGTCGCGGCCTGAGCCGCCATGCGGTCCATGACCTCGAGATGGGAGGCCACCTCGGGACGCGCGTCGAGATAGACGGCGCCGGTCAGGTACTCGCTGTAGACCATGTCCGGGAGTTCGGGCACGGCGAAGCGGAAGAGGACGAACGGTCCGTAGGTGCCGGGGTGGTGGCCGGACGCGAACTCCGCGATCTGCAGGGTGACGTTCGGCAGCTCGGACGCTTCGAGCAGCCGGTCGAGCTGGTCGCGCATCACCTGAGGCCCGTCGCCGACCGGTCGACGGAGGACCGTCTCGTCCATGATCACCCAGAACTTCGGGGCGTCGTCCCTGGTCAGTAGGGACTGCCGCGCCATCCGCAGGGCTACATGACGTTCGATGTCCTCGGTACTGCTCCCGCCGACGGCCCCGCTGCGCAGGATGGCGCGGGCGTATCCCTCGGTCTGCAGCAGACCGGGGACGAACTGCGGTTCGTAGGCCCGGATGAGGCTGGCCGCCCCCTCCAGGCTGACGTACATGGAGAACCAGCCGGGCAGCACGTCATGGAACCGCTGCCACCAGCCGGGGAGGTTGGCCTCCTCGGCGAGGGCGACGAACCCCTCGGCCTCGGAGTCGGTGATGCCGTACGCCTTCAGCAGGAGCTGGACGTACGGGATCTTCAGCGCGACTTCCGCCGTCTCCATGCGTCGGATGGTGGCCGGAGCGACACGGAGGACCTTGGCGGCCTCCTCCCGCTTCAGGCCGGCCCGCTCGCGCAGATCCTGCAGACGCTTGCCGAGAACGACCTGTCCCACCGTGGGGGCGGACCGCGGCTCGCTCACTCCCAGACCTCCCCGACGCGCTGTTTCGGTTGAGTGTGCCATGAACAGGGCCAGAGAGAACACAGCACTCTGCAATTTTCAGAGTGCCACTTGCCAAGTGTCCGCGTCGGGAGCAAAGTATTCCGGTGAACCAGTACGCGCTGCTGCCGTGCGCCGCCACGGGGGGCGACGTATGGCACTGCTTACCCACTGTTGTGAGGAACCGGTCGTGGCTTCTGGTAACGCGCTTCCCTCAGGCCTTATGAGCCCCCGCGTCATGACCCAGCGCCCACGAACCGACGCTCCCCACACCGATGTCTCCCGGCCGGCCCGCCCCGACGTCCGCCGCTTCGCCTTCGAACTCCCGGCCCGCACCGCCTCGGTGTCGCGCGCCCGCAGACTGGCGGAGGAGCGGCTCATCCTCTGGGGCTGCGATCCGGAGATCCACGACACGGTGAAGCTGATCGTCTCCGAGCTGGTCACCAACGCGATAGTGCACACGGCGAGCGGCCATGTCGTCTGCGAACTGCGCGAAGGGGAAGAGCAGTTGCGCATAGCGGTACGGGACGAGGGCGGCGCGGGCGACCCGCGGATCCGCGACTGCGGCGAGGAGGAGCGCGGCCGCGGACTGATGCTCGTGGACGGACTGTGCAGCGCGTGGGGCGCGGACCGCACGGGTCATGGAACGGCGCGGGTCGTCTGGGCGGAACTGGCCCACGGCATGGGGCACACGTGCTGAGGTCGATGGCGACACTCCTGACACCGAGGTCGCGCAGAGCCGCGGAGACCGGCTCGACCCGACTGATCGTCCCGGCGGGCTTCCGCACCAGCCTCGGCTGCGACGCGGTGGGCGTTCCTGCGCGCTACGGCTTCCGGATCCTCTCCCGGCTCCCCTCCAAGGGCTGTGTCTACGCGGACACCGACTGGTGGTGGTGGCTGGTCCCGACCGGCTCGGACCTGGAACTGACCTGGCCGATGCCGGCCTGCTACGCCCCCGGCGCGGAGATCCCGGACCGCCGCCCCCGCCTGATCCACCGCCCCGACGGCACGTCGCCGTACACCCCGCCGATCCCGCTGTATCTGCTGAGCTGCCAGCTGACGGGCGCCTCTCCGTCCTGGACCCTGTTCCCCACGCAGAGTGACGGCGCGAGTGACGGCGTACTGTCGGAGCATGTTCACCCCTCAGGGCCCGACCGTCCGTGAGCTGGCCGTCCAGGCCCTCTCCTCCGTGGAGCACGGCTACGACCTGCTGGCGAAGAAGTTCGACGAGACCCCGTTCCGCACGCCGGACCCCGTCCTGGCCGCCGTGACGGACACCCTGCGGCCCCTGGGGCCCTTCGAGACGGGCCTCGACCTGTGCTGCGGCACCGGGGCTGGCCTCTCCGTCCTGCGATCGCTGTGCACGGGCCGGGTCACGGGCGTCGACTTCAGCGCGGGCATGCTGACCGAGGCCCGCCGCGCCCACCCCAAGGCCACCCTGATCCGCGCGGACGCCCTGGCGCTCCCCTTCGCACCCTCCTTCGACCTGGCGGTCAGCTTCGGCGCCTTCGGCCACTTCCTGCCGGCGGAGCAGTCCCGACTCTTCACCCAGAGCCACGCCGCCCTCCGCCCGGGCGGCGTCCTCGCCTTCCCCCTCCCGGCACCCCCGCGCGTCGGCTCGCTGCCGTACTGGACCCTGCTGGGATTCGACGGGGCGATGCGGATCCGGAACGCGGTGTGGCGACCGCGGTTCGTCATGTACTACCGGACCTTCGGCCTGACGGACGTACGAGAACGACTGACGGGGGCGGGGTTCGAGGTGGAGACCCTGCCGATCGAGGCGCTGGGACGACGCGAGGACGGGAGCCCGCGCTGCCGGCTGGTGGTGGCGCGGAAGGCGTAGCCCGCGGCGGGGCCGTCAGGGCTCAGGACTTCAAGGCTCAGGGCTCTGGGCTCTGGGCTCTGGGCTCTGGGCTCTGGGCCGGGAACGACGAAGGCGGGTCGTGGCTCTTCAGCCACAACCCGCCTTCGTATCTGGTGTCCGAGGGGGGACTTGAACCCCCACGCCCGATAAAGGGCACTAGCACCTCAAGCTAGCGCGTCTGCCATTCCGCCACCCGGACTAGGTGTTTGTGCCGCTCTGGGGTGTTCCCCGCGGCGACATGGATAACTCTACCAGGGGTTTGAGGTGCCTTTCACCCACGTTTCCCGTGGTCAGTGGGGTGCGGCGGGCTCAGTGTCCTTGATCCAGTCCACGCCGACAGGCTGGGCGTACAGAGTGTCGCCGTGCGGATACGTGGAGTGGAGACCGGCGCCGCCTAGCCTGCGCTGGGTGAGCTACCTCTCCGAGTACCGCAGGTCGACGACGTACCGCAGGCCCCGGATGCTGTCGCCGCTGCGGGAGCATCTGCGGGACACCTTCTGGTTCGCCCCTGTCGTGTCGATGGTGGTCGTGTTCGGGCTGTGGTCCGGCGCCGAGACGCTGGACGAGGCGATCATCGGGTGGCTCCGCGACGAGGAGGCGTACGAGGAGATCTCCGACCTGATCGGGATCGCCGACGACGCCAAGACGATCGTGACGACGATCTCCTCGGCGATGATGACCTTCATCGGTGTCGTGTTCTCCATCTCGCTGGTCGCGGTGCAGATGGCGAGCGGCCAGTTCAGTCCGCGGATCGTGCGGATCTTCATCAGGAGCCGCATCACCAAGGCGGCCTTCTCCGTCTTCCTGTCGACCTTCCTGCTGTCGCTGCTCGTGCTGACCTCGTACGAGAGCGAGACCGATCCCCGCTTCGTGACGAGCGTGCCGCTGGTGCAGTCGCTGCTGACGCTGCTCATGGTGGGGCTGAGCCTGCTGCTCTTCGTGGCGTACGTGAACTCGACGCTGCGGCTGATGCGCGTGGGGCATGTGGCGGAGCGGATCACGACCGAGTCGTTGACCGTGCTGGCGAAGCAGCCTCAGTACGGAGCCGAGGTCGGCGAGCTCGGGGAGCCCACGGCGTTCCTGGTGCACCGGGGGCGCGCCGGGGTGCTGCGGGACGTGAACGTGGCGTGGTTGGTGAAGGGCGCGCAACGGCACGGGGCCGTACTGAGACTGCTGCCCCGGATCGGGGACTTCGTGGTGCCGGGGACCCGCATCCTCTCCGTACATGGTGGGCAGGTGCCGCGACGGTTGGCCGCGGCGGTCTCCGTCGGGGTCGAACGGACCTTTCACCAGGACCTCGCATTCGGGCTGCGGCAGCTCTCCGACATCGCTCTGCGGGCCCTCTCCCCCGCCGTCAACGACCCGACGACGGCCGTGCAGTGTCTGGACCGGATCGT
This sequence comes from Streptomyces sp. NPDC046712, assembly GCF_040645695.1. NCBI lineage: Bacteria > Bacillati > Actinomycetota > Actinomycetes > Kitasatosporales > Streptomycetaceae > Streptomyces > Streptomyces sp. NPDC046712. The sequence continues at coordinate 43,917 of NZ_JBEYYW010000024.1, forward strand.
CCAGATCCTCGCGGTGCTCGCGAACCGGCCGCTGGGGTCCGTGCATCACCGGGACCGCGCGGGCGAGGTACGGCTGGTGCAGGACGGCCCCGGGTGGACCGATCTGGTGGATCTCGGGTTCACCGAGATCCGGGGGTGCGCGGCGGACAGCCCGCAGGTGTCCCGGCGGATGCTGGCGGGGCTCGACGACCTGTTGTCTCTTGTTCCCGAGGAACGCAGGGCACCCTTGGTCCGGCACCGCGCGCTGCTGACGCAGCGGGTGGAGCGCGCGGTGCCGGAGGCGGCCGACCGGGCCTTCGCCCTGGAGCCGGACCGTCAGGGGATCGGATGAACGGCCCCTGTCAGGGCATCAGGTGGTAGTCGGGGAAGTTGCCCGGGGGACGCTCCCCCTCCGATCCCTCGGTGACGGCCTTGACCAGCAGGTCTCCGCCGACGAAGGCCCCGCGCCAGGAGGCGCCGAAGCCGCCGAAGAGCTCTTCGCGGTCGCCTCGGGAGCGGGGCTTTCCGTGCCCGGTCTTGAAGGCACGGATCTGCGGGGCGAGTCGGCCGTACGTCTCCGGGTCGTCGGTGGAGAGCGTGGCGACGAGGGCCCCGTTGGAGGCGTTCATCGCGGCGAGGAGTTCCGCCTCGGTGTCGACCAGGACGATCGTGTCGACCGGACCGAAGGGCTCGGCGTGGTGGAGGGGTGAGGACGGGGGCGGGTTCAGGAGCGTGACCGGCGGGAGGTACGCCGAGGTGTCCTGGCCCGGCAGGAAGCGGCCCTCCGCGAGGGAACCTTGGTGGAGCGGAATGGCTCCGCGGTCGACGGCCTCGGCGACCTGGTCGCCGAGCTCCTTCGCCTTGGCGGAGTTGATGAGCGGGCCGAAGTCGAGGTCGGGGAGGTCGTCCTCCGGGTGCTCGACGGCGAGCGGGTGGCCGAAGCGGATGCCGTGGACGGGCGGCAGGTAGGCGGCGAGGAAGTCGGCGAAGAGGGTGCGCTGGACGACGAAGCGGGGGTAGGCGGTGCAGCGCTGCTTTCCGTAGTCGAAGAGTTTGGGGATCACGGAGGTGAGGGCGGGCCAGTCGGTGTGGTTCCAGACGCCCCAGGTGTTGAGGCCCTCCTGCTCCAGGATGTGGCGTTTCCCCAGGTCGGCGACCGCGGTGGCGATCCGGCCGCCGGTGTCGCGGCCACCGACGAAGGAGACGCAGCCGATCTCGGGGGCGCGGACGAGGGCTTCGGAGAGTTCGCCGCCGCTGCCGCTGACGAGGGTGATCGGGATGCCCTCGCGGGCGGCGAGCGCGGAGGCGAGGGTGAGGCAGGCGAGTCCGCCGTCGGTCGGGGTCTTGGCGATGACGGCGTTCCCGGCCAGCGCCTGGACGAGCATCGCGTGGACCAGGACGGACATCGGGTAGTTCCAGCTGGCGATGTTGGAGACGGGGCCGGGGAGCGGGGCGCGGCCGGCGAGCATGGGGTCGATCCCGTCGACGTACCAGCGCACGCCGTCGATGGCGCGGTCGACGTCGGCCTGGGCGAGCCGCCACGGCTTGCCGATCTCCCAGACGAGGAGGAGGGCGAGCAGTTCCCGGTGCGCGGTGAGCGCGTCGAGGGTGGCGGAGACGCGGGCCCGGCGTTCGGTCAGCGGGATGTGCCGCCAGGCGCGGTGCTGGTCCAGCGAGGCGCGTACTGCCTTATGGGCGGTGGTGGCATCGAGACGCGGTGGGCCGGCGATGGGACTGCCGTCCACGGGGCTGGTGGCGGGGAGTGGCCGACCGTCGGGCTGCCAGGTGCCGGCCCAGAGGTTGCGGACGCTGTCGTCGCGGAACGCCTCGGGGGCGGTGGTCAGGCAGCGCTGCCAGGCGTCGGCCCAGGCGGTGCCGGGCTTGAGGGTGAGGGTGAGGGTGAGGGTGGGGGCTGGGGTGCGGGCTGGGGTGGGTGCCATGGAGGGTTCTCCGCTCTCGGTGCACAGTCGGGCGGGAGGGTGCGATGGCTGGGGGCGCCACGGCAGGAGCGCCAACCCCGGGGCGATCGCGCGGGCGGGGTGGGGCCGGGCGACCTGCGGGGCGGGCCGGCTTTGGGCGCGGCCCGACTTGGGGCGGGGGCAGGCTTGTAGCGCGGGCCGGCTGTGCGCGGCCGCCGCGTCAATCGTGGGTGGGCTCGCCCGGGGATGCCAGTCGGGCGAGGACGAGTCCGGCGGTTTCGGTGGGCGTGGAGCCGACCCGTACCCCGGCCGCTTCCAGGGCCTTCCTCTTCCCCTCCGCCGTACCGGACGAGCCGGAGACGATGGCGCCGGCATGGCCCATCGTCTTGCCCTCGGGGGCGGTGAAGCCGGCGATGTAGGCGATGACGGGCTTGGTGATGTGCGCCGCGATGTGCTCGGCCGCGCGTTCCTCGGCGTCGCCTCCGATCTCGCCGATCATGACGATCAGGTCGGTGTCGGGGTCGGCCTCGAACGCGGTGAGGCAGTCGATGTGGGTGGTGCCGACGACCGGGTCGCCGCCGATGCCGACGGCCGAGGAGAAGCCGTACTCCCGCAGCTCGTACATGAGTTGGTAGGTGAGCGTGCCGGACTTGGAGACGAGTCCGATGCGGCCGGGCTTGGGCGCGATGTCGGCGGGGATGATGCCCGCGTTGGACTGGCCGGGGCTGATGAGGCCGGGGCAGTTGGGGCCGATGATCCGGGTGCCGTGGGCGCGGGCGTGCGCCTGGAACGCCACGGTGTCGTGGACGGGGATGCCTTCGGTGATGACGACGGCGAGGCCGATGCGGGCGTCGACGGCTTCGAGGACGGCCGCCTTCGCGAAGGGCGGCGGGACGAAGACGACCGTGACGTCCGCGCCGGTGGCGTCCATCCCTTCGCGGACGGAGCCGAAGACGGGGATCGCGCGGCCGTCGAGATCGACGGTGCTGCCGGCCTTGCGCGGGTTGACTCCGCCGACGACGTCCGTGCCGGCGGCGAGCATGCGGCGGGTGTGCTTCATGCCTTCGGCGCCCGTCATGCCCTGGACGAGGACCTTGCTCTCCTTGGTCAGAAAGACGGCCATGGGGTTCACATCCCTTCAGCGGGTGGCGAGCTGGGCGGCGCGGGCGGCGGCGCCGTCCATGGTGGTGACCTGTTCGACCAGGGGGTGGGCGCGGGCTTCGAGGATGGCCCGGCCGCGTGCCGCGTTGTTGCCGTCGAGGCGTACGACGAGTGGCTTGGTGAGGTGGACGGATTCGAGGGCCTGGACGATGCCTTCGGCGACGGCGTCGCAGGCGGTGATGCCGCCGAAGACGTTGACGAGTACGGCGCTCACCTCGGGGTCGGAGAGGATCACGTCGAGGCCGTCGGCCATGACCTGGGCGGAGGCGCCGCCGCCGATGTCGAGGAAGTTGGCGGGGCGGGCGCCTCGGCCGGCGACGACGTCGAGGGTGGACATGACGAGTCCGGCGCCGTTGCCGATGATGCCGACCTCGCCGTCGAGCTTGACGTAGTTGAGGCCCTTGGCCCTGGCGGCGGCTTCCAGCGGGTCGGCCTCGGCTGTCGGCGCGTCGGGGGTCTCCCCCCAACGGGCTTGGCGGAAGACGGCGTTGTCGTCGACGGTGACCTTGCCGTCGAGGGCGAGGATCGCGCCTCCGACGGTAAGGACGAGAGGGTTGACCTCGACGAGGAGCGCGTCCTCGTGGACGAGGACCTGCCAGAGCCGGCGTAGGACGTCGGCGGTCTCCGGGGGGAGACCGGCCGCGGCAGCGATCTCGGCGGCCTTCGCCTCGGTGACGCCTTCGGCCGGGTCGACCGGGATGCGGGCGACGGCCTCGGGGCGGGTGGCGGCGACCTCCTCGATGTCCATGCCGCCTTCGGCGGAGGCAATGGCGAGGAAGGCGCCGGCCGCCCGGTCGAGGACGTAGCTCACATAGAACTCGTCCTGGATGTCGACGGGTTGGGCGAGCATCACCCGGTGCACGGTATGGCCCTTGATGTCCATGCCGAGGATCTGCCGGGCTGTGATCTCGGCGGCGGCGGGGTCGGCGGCGAGTTTGACGCCGCCCGCCTTGCCCCGGCCTCCGGTCTTCACCTGCGCCTTGACCACGACGCGTCCGCCGAGGAGTTCGGCGGCGTGCCGGGCTTCGCGGGGGTGGTCGACCACGGCCGCGTCGGGGACGGCGATGCCGTGGCTCTTGAAGAGTTCCCTTGCCTGGTGCTCGTACAGGTCCATCTCGGCTCCCTGTCTCGAAAGTGCCGCACACCCCCTGGACACCATCCGGGCGATGCGGGATAACAAGCTTCATACAGTATTCGTCGACTGTATGCAATCGACCGCGACAGCACCTCAACCCCCTACGAAGGGACAGGACTTCGCCATGCCCGACGACAGCCAGCAGCCCCAGCAGGAACGCATCTCCGGTGGACATCTGGTCGCCAAGGCCCTCAAGGCGGAGGGTGTCGATGTCATCTACACGCTCTGCGGCGGCCACATCATCGACATCTACGACGGCTGTGTCGACGAGGGCATCGAAGTCGTCGACGTACGCCACGAACAGGTTGCCGCGCACGCCGCCGACGGCTACGCCCGGATCACCGGGAAGCCCGGCTGCGCGGTGGTCACCGCGGGGCCCGGAACCACCGACGCGGTCACCGGGGTCGCCAACGCCTTCCGCGCGGAATCGCCCATGCTCCTGATCGGCGGTCAGGGAGCCCATACGCAGCACAAGATGGGCTCGCTGCAGGACCTGCCGCACGTGGACATGATGACGCCCATCACCAAGTTCGCCGCGACGGTGCCGGACACGGCACGGGCGGCGGACATGGTCTCCATGGCGTTCCGCGAGTGCTACCACGGCGCGCCGGGGCCATCCTTCCTGGAGATCCCGCGTGACGTCCTGGACGCCAGCGTCCCGGTGGAGAAGGCGCGGGTGCCCAAGGCCGGGCAGTACCGGGCCTCCACCCGCAGCGCCGGCGACCCCGAGGCGGTCGAGAAGCTCGCCGATCTCCTCGTGCACGCCGAGAAGCCGGCGATCCTGCTGGGCAGCCAGGTCTGGACGACCCGGGCCACGGACGCGGCCGTCGAGCTCGTGCGGACCCTGAACATCCCCGCGTACATGAACGGGGCGGGGCGCGGCACGCTGCCGCCCGGCGATCCGCACCACTTCCAGCTCTCCCGGCGTTACGCCTTCTCCAACGCGGACGTCATCGTCATCGTCGGCACCCCCTTCGACTTCCGGATGGGCTACGGCAAGCGGCTCTCCCCGGACGCCACCGTCGTCCAGATCGACCTGGACTACCGGACCGTCGGCAAGAACCGGGACATCGACCTCGGGATCGTCGGCGACGCGGGGCTGATCCTGAAGTCGGTGACGGAGGCGGCGAGCGGCCGGCTCAACGGCGGCGCCATCAAGCGAAAGGCGTGGCTCGAGGAGCTGCGCACCGCCGAGCAGACCGCGCTCGACAAGCGGCTGCCGCAGCTGCGCTCGGACGCCTCGCCGATCCACCCGTACCGCCTGGTCAGCGAGATCAACGACTTCCTGACCGAGGACTCCATCTACATCGGCGACGGCGGGGACATCGTCACCTTCTCCGGTCAGGTCGTGCAGCCCAAGTCACCCGGGCACTGGATGGACCCGGGACCGCTCGGCACGCTCGGCGTCGGCATCCCCTTCGTCCTGGCCGCCAAGCAGGCGCGCCCGGACAAGGAGGTGGTGGCGCTCTTCGGTGACGGCGCGTTCTCCCTCACCGGCTGGGACTTCGAGACGCTCGTCCGCTACAACCTCCCCTTCGTCGGCATCGTCGGCAACAACTCCTCGATGAACCAGATCCGCTACGGCCAGGCCCAGAAATACGGCCTGGAGCGCGAGCGGGTCGGCAACACCCTCGGCGACGTCCACTACGACAAGTTCGCGCAGATGCTGGGCGGTTACGGCGAAGAGGTGCGGGACCCCGCCGACATCGCCCCTGCGCTGCGACGCGCCCGCGAGTCCGGGCTGCCGTCCCTGATCAACGTCTGGGTCGACCCCGACGCGTACGCCCCCGGAACCATGAACCAGACCATGTACAAGTGAGGGGTCTTCATCATGACCAAGGCTCTCGAAGGCATCCGCGTCCTCGACATGACGCATGTGCAGTCCGGCCCGTCCGCCACCCAGCTGCTCGCCTGGCTCGGTGCGGACGTGGTGAAGCTGGAGGCCCCGTCCGGTGACATCACCCGCAAGCAGCTGCGGGACATCCCGGAGGTCGACTCGCTCTACTTCACGATGCTCAACTGCAACAAGCGGAGCATCACCCTCAACACCAAGAGCGCGCGTGGCAAGGAGCTTCTCACCGAGCTGATCCGGCGCAGCGACGTCATGGTCGAGAACTTCGGCCCGGGGGCCGTCGACCGGATGGGCTTCACCTGGGAACGCATCCAGGAGATCAATCCACGAATCGTCTATGCCTCCATCAAGGGGTTCGGGGACGGCCCGTACACCAACTTCAAGGCGTACGAGGTCGTCGCTCAGGCCATGGGCGGCTCGATGGCCACCACCGGGTTCGAGGACGGACCGCCGCTGGCGACGGGCGCCCAGATCGGTGACTCCGGCACGGGCGTCCACGCCGTGGCCGGGATCCTGGCGGCGCTCTTCCAGCGCGAGAACACCGGGCGGGGGCAGCGGGTGAACGTCGCGATGCAGCACGCGGTGCTGAATCTGTGCCGGGTGAAGCTGCGGGACCAGCAGAGGTTGTCCCACGGACCGCTCTCCGAGTATCCCAACGAAGATTTCGGCGAGGAAGTCCCCCGTTCGGGTAATGCTTCCGGCGGTGGCCAGCCGGGGTGGGCGGTGCGGTGCGCCCCCGGCGGTCCGAACGATTACGTGTACGTCATCGTGCAGCCCGTCGGATGGGCCCCGATCTCGGAGCTCATCGGCCGGCCCGAGCTCGCCGAGGACCCGGAGTGGGCGACGCCGGAGGCCCGGCTGCCCAAACTCCCCAAGATGTTCCAGCTGATCGAGGAGTGGTCCTCGGACCTGCCGAAGTGGGAGGTGCTGGAGCTGCTGAACGCCCGCGGCATTCCGTGCGGGCCGATCCTGTCCACCAAGGAGATCATCGAGGACGCCTCCCTGGTCGCCAACGAGATGGTGGTCGAGGTCGCCCACCCCGAGCGCGGCAGCTTCACCACGGTCGGCTCCCCGCTGAAGCTCTCCGACTCCCCGGTGGACGTGGTCACTTCGCCGCTGCTCGGCGAGCACAACGAAGAGGTGTACATCGGCGAGCTCGGCCTCGGCGACGAGGAGCTGCGGCTGCTGAAGACGAGTGGGGTGATCTGATGACGCACAACTTCGACCAGCGGGCGGTGCGCGAACTGCTCGATGCCGTACGGGCGGAGGGGCGCACCGCGCTCACCGCGCCCGAGGGGAAGACGATCGCCGACGCGTACGGGATCGCCGTTCCCGGGGAGGCGCTCGCAAGGGACGTCGACGAGGCGGTGGCACAGGCCGACCGGCTCGGCGGCAAGGTGGTCCTGAAGATCGTCTCCCCCGACATCCTGCACAAGACCGACGCGGGAGGTGTGGTCGTCGGCGTGGAGGGCGCGTCCCAGGTCCGTGAGGCGTTCTGCCGGATCGTCGAGAACGCCCGGGCCTACGCCCCTGACGCCCGCATCGACGGAGTCCAGGTGCAGCAGTTGCTGCCGCCGGGCCAGGAGGTCATCGTCGGGGCGGTCACCGATCCGGCCTTCGGGAAGGTCGTCGCCTTCGGGCTCGGCGGGGTGCTCGTGGAGGTGCTGAAGGACGTCACCTTCCGGCTCGCTCCGGTGACCGCCGACGAGGCGGTGTCGATGCTCGACTCGATCCGGGCTGCGGAGATCCTGCGCGGCGTGCGCGGGGCGCCGGCGGTGGACCGCTGGGCGCTCGCCGAGCAGATCCGGCGGGTCTCCCAACTGGTCACCGACTTCCCGGAGATCGCCGAGGTCGACCTGAACCCGGTGATCGCCACGCCCGAGGGCGCCACCGCGGCCGACATCCGCGTCATCCTCGCCTCCGAGGCACCGACGCCGCGCCGGACCTTCGGCCGGGAGGAGATCCTGCGGTCGATGCGACGGCTGATGCAGCCGAGTGCGGTGGCCGTGATCGGGGCCTCCAACGAGCAAGGGAAGATCGGCAATTCGGTGATGCGCAACCTCATCGACGGCGGATTCCCCGGCGAGATCCATCCGGTGAACCCCCGGGCCGATGACATTCTGGGCCGCAAGGCGTACAAGAGTGTCACGGACGTTCCCGGTGAGGTGGATGTGGCGGTCTTCGCGATCCCCGCTCCCTTCGTGGCGTCGGCTCTGGAGGAGGTGGGTCGCAAGGGCATTCCCAACGCGGTGCTCATTCCGTCCGGCTTCGCCGAGACCGGTGAGCACGCCCTCCAGGACGAGATCGTCGCGGTGGCCGAGCGGTACGGAATCCGGCTCCTGGGACCGAACATCTACGGGTACTACTCGACCTGGCAAGACCTGTGCGCCACCTTCTGCACGCCGTACGACGTCAAGGGCGGAGTGGCGCTGACCTCGCAGTCGGGCGGGATCGGCATGGCGATCCTGGGCTTCGCCCGCACCACGCGGACGGGTGTGTCGGCCATCGTCGGGCTCGGTAACAAGTCGGACATCGACGAGGACGATCTGCTGACGTGGTTCGGCGAGGATCCCCGTACCGAGTGCATCGCGATGCACCTGGAGGACCTCAAGGACGGGCGGGCCTTCGTCGAGGCGGCCCGGCAGACGGTGCCGAAGAAGCCGGTGGTCGTCCTCAAGGCGGGACGGACCAGCGCCGGGGCGAGGGCGGCGGGCTCGCACACCGGCGCGCTCGCGGGTGACGACGCGGTCTACGACGACATCCTGCGGCAGGCGGGGGTGATCCGGGCCCCGGGGCTGAGCGACATGCTGGAGTACGCGCGGGCCCTGCCCGTCCTGCCGGCTCCGCGGGGGGACAACGTGGTCGTCATCACCGGCGCGGGCGGGTCGGGGGTGCTGCTGTCGGACGCGATCGTCGACAACGGCCTGCGGCTGATGGAGATCCCGGACGATCTGGACGCCGCCTTCAAGGCGTTCATCCCGCCCTTCGGGGCGTCCGGCAACCCCATCGACATCACGGGCGGCGAGCCGCCGTCGACGTACGAGGCCACCATCAGGCTGGGTCTGGAGGATCCGCGGATCCACGCGCTCGTCCTCGGCTACTGGCACACCATCGTCACTCCCCCGATGGTCTTCGCCGAGCTCACCGCGCGCGTGGTGGCGGAGTTCCGGGAGCGGGGCATCGAGAAGCCGGTGGTGGCCTCGCTCGCGGGCGACGTCGAGGTCGAGGAGGCGTGCCAGTACCTCTTCGAGCGGGGCGTCGTGGCCTATCCGTACACGACAGAGCGCCCCGTGGCGGTGCTCGGGGCGAAGTACCGGTGGGCCCGGGCGGCGGGGCTGCTGGGCGAGGACGGCGTTGGGGGGCGGTCGATGAGCTGAGCGACAGCTCGAACCACGGGGCTCGCGGTGGCCGCTCGCCGCGGGCCCCGGTGCGAAGGGAACGGACAGGGGGCGCTGGCCAGACTTCTTCCACGCAAGGGGTTCGATCTCCATGACGACAACCGACATCACCACCTCCCTCCCCTACAGGGAGGTGACGGACGCCAACGGCCGCACGTACCGGCTCGGCGAGACCGACATCGACCTGATGGGCCGCACACGCAAGTGGATGGTCATCCTGCCCTGGGTGGGCATGATGGGCATCAGCTCGGCGGAGTACGCGTTCGCGTCCGCCGAGGAGACCCTGCACACCGCGCACAGCTGGAGCAGCGCGCACATCTTCTGGATGCTCGGGGTCTGGGTGTTCTTCCAGGCCGCGGTGGCCTTCCCGGCCGGCAAGCTGCGCGAGAGCGGGAAACTGCCGGCCCGCTGGGCGATGATGCTCGGCGCCGTCGGCACGCTGCTCGGCTATGTCTCCCTCGCGTTCGCGCCCCATGTGGTGGTCGCGTACATCGGCTTCGGCATGTTCAGCGGCATGGGCGCGGGCATGGTCTACGCGACCTGCGTCAACATGGTCGGCAAGTGGTATCCGGAGCGGAAGGGCGGGAAGACCGGGTTCGTCAACGGCGGCTTCGCGTACGGGTCCGTGCCGTTCGTCTTCATCTTCACCGGCTACATGGACCTGACCAACTTCCGCTGGGTGCTGGTGGCCGTCGGGCTCTTCCTGGCGGCGATGGTGGCGGTGGCCGGGTACTTCTTCCAGGACCCGCCGAAGAACTGGTGGCCGGCCCACGTCGATCCGCTGCGCAAGCCGGACGACCCGCGGGCGCGCAGGGCGCTGGAGAAGAACCCGCCGGCGGTGAAGCAGTACACCCCGATCGAGGCCTGGCGGACCGGGCGTGTGGCGCTGATGTGGTTCTGTCTGCTGTGCACCTCGGGCGTCAACATCTTCGGCATCGCCTTCCAGGTGCCGTTCGGCGACGAGGCGGGCTTCGCGGGCGGGATCGTGGCGACCGCGATGTCGCTGAAGGCGATCGTGAACGGCACCGGGCGCGGCGTGATCGGCTGGCTCTCCGACCGCTACGGCCGCAAGCAGTGCCTGATCTTCGTCTGCGTCGTCCTCGGACTCGCCCAGTACGGAATCCTGTGGTCGGGCTCGATCCACAATCTGCCGCTGTTCCTGGTGTTCTCCAGCATCTCCGGCTTCGGCGGCGGCGCGATCTTCCCGATGTTCGCGGCGATGACGGCCGACTACTTCGGGGAGAACAACAACGCCTCCAACTACGGTCTGGTCTACAGCTCCAAGCTGGTGTCGGGGCTGCTCGGCTCGGGCATGGGCGCGGTCGTGGTCTCGGCCTGGGACTACTCGGGCGCGTTCGTGCTGGCCGGGTCGATCTCCCTGTTCGCGGGGGTCGTGGCGCTGTTCCTGCATCCGCCGGGACGGCCGCGGGCCCGCCGGGTGGCGGCGAACCCGCGGCCGATCAGCCGGGACGTCGGCTGAGGGCACTGATCAGGCAGTCCCCGGGGTGGGAACCGGCGAAGGCGGGCGCGGGACCGGAGGCACCGGTCCCGCGGCCACCGCTCTTCAGGACAACTGGCCGTCGTAGTCGGGCAGCTTGAACGTCCGCTCGGCGTGGCCGCCCACCAGGTCGCCGGTGTTGTTGCCGATGTTGGCGATGATCTTGTAGCCCTTGGCCTCGATCTCCGCACGCTTCTCGGTCTTGTAGGTGCTGACTTCGTGGAAGAGATCCGGCAGGGACCTTACGTACAGACCGTCGACGGGGTAGCCGGCCCGCTTGAGGTTCCAGTCGGTGAGCGAGTGGATGATGCCCGGGCGGGCGGTGACGAAGAAGATCGCGACGCCGCGGGAGTCGGCGAAGCGGGCAAGCTCGCGCACGGACGCGACCGCGGGGGTCGGCAGCTCCCAGAAGTAGTGGAAGTCCGTCTCGAGCGAGGTGTTGTCGATGTCGAGGACGATCGCGCGCTTCTCGCCGGAGGGCTCTGCGGTGCGCTGTTCGATGTACGGCCGGGCGACCGCGACGACGTCCGCCACGTCGCGCTGCCAGGTCGCGTAGTCGACGCCGGCGGTCTGCGCGGCCGTCGCCGCAGTTGCTGCGGTCGCTTCGAGGCGCGGGGCGGCGGAGGGCGCCGTCGGGGTGGCGGCCGTGGCCGCGGGGGTGGCCAGGGCGAGGGCCGCCGTGGCGGCGACGGTCGCCGTTGCGGTCCGCCATCTGCGTGCATGCATGGGGGGTTCTCCTGGGGTCGAGGGTGAACGGGAGAGCCGCACGTCCGGAGTTGCCGGGCGGGCGGCGTTGGCATGCTCGCGTCCGATGATGGACGGAAGGCAACATTCTCTCTACTGGTCAGTAGCCAAAAAATTCGGTGATCTCTCCGCGACGCGACTCCGCCCGCGGCGCATGGTGCTCGCCGCGGGCGGGGTGCGCCGCACACGCAGGCCGGCTAGCAGTCCTTCTCGCGCAGGGAGTGGAGGTGCGCGCTGGACTTTTGGGCGAAGGCGAACGACTCGACGGGGTTGTCGTGTTCGGCCTGCCAGTGGTGGGAGCGGTAGCCGTGCTGGGTGCGGTTCACCGCCGAGATGAAGCGTTGGTAGTCGATGTCTCCGTCCCCGACGTCCGCCATGCGGTAGCCGTCGCGGACGGAGTCGTCGCGTTCGCCGTCCTTGACGTGGAAGAGCGGATAGCGGTGGGGCTGGTCGAGGACGTAGTCCAGCGGGTCGAAGGGGGCGGGGCTGCCGTCGGCGCGGCGGGAGAAGCGGAACTGGGCGACGTGTGCCCAGTAGATGTCCATTTCGAGGTGGACCAGCTCGGGGTCCGTCTCGGCGAGCAGGACGTCGTAGAGGCGGACGTCCGGGCGGTCGGTGGCGAACGAGAACTCCTCGGCGTGGTTGTGCTGGTAGAACTTCATGCCGCGCTTCTTCGCCTCCGCGCCGTAGTGGTTGAACTCCTCGGCGCAGCGCTTCCAGCCGTCGACGGTGGCGCCGTAGCGCCAGGGCCCGGAGGCGGTGCCGATGTGCGGGAGGCCGAGGGCCTGGGCGTCGTCGAGGACGCGGTCGAGGTTCTGGGCGAAGGTGTAGGCGTTGGGGTCGGAGGAGTAGTAGCCGACGTGGCTGCCGATGCCGCGCAGGCCGTGGTCCCGGGTGAGCTTCTTCAGCTCGGCGAGGGTGATGGGGCCGGCCGAGCCCTGGCTGTAGCCGGCGAACTCGACCTCGTCGTAGCCGTACTTCTTCAGCTCGGAGAAGACGGTGGCGAAGCCTAGCGTGGCCACCTTGTCGCGCAGGGAGTAGAGCTGGATGCCGAGGCGGCCGGGAGGCAGGACGGGGCGGCCCCGGCCCTGGCCTCGGTCGGCGGCTGCGGTGCCGGCTCCGGTTTCGGTTTCCGCGGCTGCCGCGGTGGGGGCGGTCGCGCCGAGGAGGGCCGCGGCGGTGGCGCCGGCGGCGACGCCGAGCATGTTCCGTCTGCTGAGCTTGTGGGTGAGCTCGGGGTCGGCGGGGGTGCTGTGGATACGGCGGGTGCGGCTCATCTGTGGATAACTCCTGGTTGTCGGTCGGGTCTGCTTCACTGGAGTCCGGTCAGTGAAGACCGGCCAGTCGGAGCAAGAGGGACTTCACATCGGTGGCCGCGACACGGCCGCTTACAGCGCGGGGGGTGGAGCACAGAATGAGTGGACTTTCGTCTTCGCTCGTGGGGAGGCGGCCATGGCTGCCGCGAATAGGTGAGGGGTCCAGGGGGACCACCGCCGGCCGGTAGCGCATGCCGAGTTTCTTGCGGGCGATCGCTTTCGCCGCCTTGATCCGTACGTATGGGTCGAGCGGATCCATGAACAGTTCGGCGGGGTCGTAGCCGGGTTTGCGGTGGATCTCGACGAGCTGCGCGAAGTCGGGCGCGTTGGCGTCGTCGAGCCAGTAGTAGTACGTGAACCAGGCGTCGGGTTCGGCGAGGGCGACGAGCTCCCCGGAGCGGGGGTGGTCGAGGCCGTGTTCCTTCTTGCCCTCGTCGTCGAGGAGTCGCTCGATGCCGGGGAGTCCGGCGAGGGTCTCGCGGACGACGTCCAGGTCTTCGGGGCGACGGACGTAGACATGGGCGAGTTGGTGATCGGCGACCGCGAAGGCGCGGGACGTCATCGGGTCCAGGTACTCCATGCCGTCCTGGGTGTGGACCTCCAGCAGGCCCGCTCGGCGCAGGGCCCGGTTGATGTCGACGGGGCGGTTCACGCGGGTGATGCCGTACTCGGAGAGGGCGACGACCGTCCGTCCTTCGGCGCGGGCGTCGTCGAGGAGCGGGGCGAGGGCGGTGTCGAGTTCGGCCGCGGCACGGAGGGACCGCGGGTTGTCGGGGCCGTAGCGCTGGAGGTCGTAGTCGAGGTGCGGGAGGTAGCAGAGGGCGAGGTCGGGGCGGCGGGTGCGCAGGATGTGGCGGGTGGCGTCGATGATCCACCTGCTGGAGACCAGGTCGGCGCCCGGGCCCCAGAAGTGGAAGAGGGGGAAGGTACCGATTTCTTCGGTGAGTTCGTCGTGGAGGGCCGGGGGCCGGGTGTAGCAGTCGGGCTCCTTGCGGCCGTCGGCGTAGTAGACGGGACGGGGGGTGACGGTGATGTCGGTGTCGGCGCCCATGGCGTACCACCAGCAGATGTTGGCCACGGTGTAGCCGGGGTGCGCGCGACGCGCGGCGTCCCAGAGTTTGTCGCCGGAGACGAGGCCGTTGTGCTGGCGCCAGAGGAGGACGTCGCCGAGTTCGCGGAAGTACCAGCCGTTGGCGACGATGCCGTGTTCGGAGGGGAGGGTACCGGTGAGGAAGGTGGACTGGGCGGTGCAGGTGACGGCCGGCAGGACAGTGGAGAGAGCGGCTTGTGAGCCGGTCCGGCCGAGGGCCCGAAGGCGGGGCATGTGCTCCAGGAGGCGCGGGGTGAGACCCACGACGTCGAGGACCAGAAGGGGGGTGGGTCGGGTGTCGCTCCGGGGGCTGGTCATGGGAGTTCCTTGAGGCCGAGGTCGGTCAACAGGTCGCGGGCCAGGGTGAGTTCGGCTGCGATGCCGTCGGCGAGGCGGGCGCGGGTGCGGGGGCGCCGGCCGGCCGGGAGCGCCTGCCAGGTGTAGGTCTCCACCTCCAGGTGGTGGGTGCGTGGGCGGGGGCCGCCGACGAGCAGGGCGAGGGCGGTCTTGAGTACGGGGAGGGTGGAGGTGAGCGGGGGCGCCGGTGGGGCGTGCAGGGGGACGTGGAAGTGGGCGCGCCAGGGGGCGCCGTCGGGGAGCGAGCCGTCCGAGAGGGCTTCGGGCAGGTCGTCGGTGCCGCGCAGTCCCGCGGCGGTCCGTGTGCGGGTCTGGTGGAGGAAGCGCGGTTCGGCGAACTCGGCCAGCGCGGCACGGACCTCGGGGAGATGGGGGTGCTCGGCGTGCAGGGCGGCCGAGAGCTGGGACTTGACGACGGGGATGCCGGCGGAGCCGAGGGCGTCCAGGGCGGTGTGCGGATCTTCGAAGGAGGTGGCGAGATGACAGGTGTCGACGCAGACGCCGATGCGCGGGCTTGAGAGGGCGGTGAGCGGTGCGATCGCGTCCGCGGTGGTCTCGACGGTGCAGCCGGGTTCCGGCTCGAGTCCGATCCGCACGGACTTCCCCGTGAGTTCCTCGAGGGCGTCGAGGCGTTCGGCGAGGGTGGTCAGGGCGATGCGGGCGGTGTCCGCGGCGCGGGAGTCGTAGGGGGTGCGCCAGGCGATGGGCAGGGTGGAGACGGTGCCCTCGGTGATGTCGTCGGGAAGCAGTGCGGCGAGGAGGCGGGCCAGGTCGGTGGTGTGGGCGAGACGTTCGGGGCGGGTCCAGTCCGGCTGGTAGACGCGGTACTTGACCTCTTCGGCGCCGAACCCCTCGTACGGGAAGCCGTTGAGGGTGACGACCTCGAGGCCGCGGCGGTCGATCTCGGCGCGCAGTGCGCGCAGGGAGGCCGGGTCGGTGATCAGGGAGTGGGCGGCGTCCCGTGCGAGCCAGAGACCGATGCCGAGCCGGTCGCGGCCGAGGCGCCGACGGACGGGTTCGCAGTGGTCGCGGAGCTGGGCGAGAACGCCTTCGAGGGTCTCGGCGGGGTGGACGTTGGTGCAGTAGGCGAGGTGGACGGTGGAGCCGTCGGGGTGGCGGAAGCGCATCGGCGGGCCTCCCTCATTCCCCGCCGCGGAGGATGGAGTTGCCCTGGTGGGAGGCGTCGGGTGAAGGGGGGTCGAGACGGAGGCGGCCGCTGAGGCCGTAGAAGGCGACGGGGTTGCGCCAGAGCACCTGGTCGACGTCGTCGGCGGAGAATCCGGCGGCGAGCATGGCGTCGCCGACCCTACGGGTTTTGAGCGGATCGCTCTTGCCCCAGTCGGCGGCCGAGTTCACCAGGACGCGCTCGAGCCCGTGGTCCTTCAGTACGGCGACCATGCGGTCCTCGTCCATCTTGGTGTCGGGGTAGATGGAGAAGCCGAGCCAGGCGCCGCTGGCGGCGGCCTCCTTGACGGTGGTCTCGTTGAGGTGGTCGAGCAGGACCCGGTCGGGGGCGAGCGCGGACTCACTGACGACGTCGAGGGTGCGGCGCAGTCCGGCGAGCTTGTCGCGGTGCGGGGTGTGGACGAGGGCGGGCAGGCCGTGGTCGGCGGCGAGCTGGAGCTGGGTGGCGAGGGCGGTGTCCTCGGCCGGGGTCATGGAGTCGTAGCCGATCTCGCCGACGGCGACGACGTTGTCCTTGGCGAGGTAGCGGGGCAGGGCGTCGAGAACGGGGGTGCAGCGGGGGTCGTTGGCCTCCTTGGGGTTGAGGGCGAGGGTGCAGTGGTGGGCGATGCCGTACTGGGCGGCCCGGAAGGGTTCCCAGCCGAGGAGGGAGTCGAAGTAGTCGAAGAAGGAGGCGGGTGAGGTGCGGGGCTGGCCGAGCCAGAAGGAGGGCTCGACCAGGGCGCGGACCCCGGCCTCGTACATCGCCCGGTAGTCGTCGGTGGTGCGCGAGGACATGTGGATGTGGGGGTCGAAGATGCGCATCAGGACTCCTCAGTGGGGGCGGTGAGGGTGAGGGCGCGGTGGAGGTCGGCGGGGACGGGGCGGCCCGCGGCGGTGCGCTCGGCGGCGTAGTCGGTGAGCATCCGGGCGAGTTCGGCGTCACCGCGGGCCCGGTGGGACAAGCCGGCGACGGCGTCGACGGGGACGCCGGTGAAGAGGCACTTGAGGACGGCATGGCGCCAGCTATGGGCGGCGAGATGGGAGGCGGCGTAGGGGCCGAGGGCGGCGGCGAGGAGGGTGGTGTCGTTGGTGCGCAGGGCGTCCTCGACCAGGGGCAGGGCCTCGGGCCCTGTGACGAGTGAGGGGAGGGCGAGGAGGACGGCGCGGCGTTCGGCGGTCGAGCCCTGGTGGTAGAGGCGGGTGAGGACGGCCGTGTCGGCGCGGGCCGCCTCTAGGAGGAGGACGCGGGCGGAGTCGGCGTGCTCGGGCCCGCAGTGGCGGCCGGCGGACGCGAAGCGCAGCTCCCAGAGGGCGGTGTGGGCCGCGGCGGCGGCGAGGGCCTCGTCGAGCCAGGCGCGTGCGGAGTCGGTCAGCATGCCGGGACCTCCCGTGGTGTGGTCCGGTCGCGGAGGAACGAGAGAGAGGAGCGGGCGAGTTCGGGTCCGGCGTGGGAGTGGCGGGGCAGTTCGACGACGGTCAGGCCCGGGTAGCCGGCGGCGGTTAGTTCGGCGAGGGCCGTGAGGACGGGCGGGAAGTCGATCTCCCCTTCGCCGAACGGGAGGTGCTCGTGGACGCCGCGGCGCATGTCCTCGATCTGGATGTGGTGCAGCCACGGGGCGGCGGCACGGACGCAGTCGGCAGGGGACACGGGCTCCAGGCACTGGCAGTGGCCGATGTCGAGGGTGAGGCCGAGGAGGCGGGGGTCCGGATCGCCGAGGAGGCCGCGCAGGGTGTGGAAGTCGTCGAGGGTGGCGAGGAGGTGACCGGGTTCGGGTTCGACGGCGAGCGGGACGCGGGCGGCGTCGGCGGCTTCGAGGACGGGGGTGAGGGATTCGACGAGGCGCTTCCAGGCGGTCGGCTCAGGGGTCGCCGTGGGGGTGATGCCGCTGAAGCAGTGGACGGCGTGGGCGCCGAGGTCGGCGGCGACGCGGACGGCGCGGAGGAGGAGGCGAGTGCGGGCGGCGCGGGCGTCGGGGTCCGGGTCCAGGAGGGAGGGGCCGTGCTTACGGCGCGGATCGAGGACATAGCGGGCGCCTGTCTCGACGGTGACCCCGAGGCCGAGTGATCCGAGGCGCCGGGCCACCTGGGCGGTCCGGGCGGGGAGGTCGGGGGCGAGGGGGTCGAGGTGCATGTGGTCGAGGGTGAGGCCGACGCCGTCGTAGCCGAGGTCGGCGAGGAGGGCGAGGGCGTCGTCGAGGCGGAGGTCGGTGAGGCCGTTGGTGCCGTAACCGAGGCGGACGGCTGGGGGGTGGTGGGAGGCCGCGGGTCGGGGGGCCGAGGGTTGGGGGGCCGGGGGGCGGGGGGCCGGGGGGTGGGGGGTCATGTGGGGCTCACCTTCCGGGCGAGGGCGCGGGCGAGCGGTGCGAGGCAGAGGATCGCGAGAGCGGTGCCGGGAGCGCCGGCCCGGGCGGAGAGGGTGGCCTGGAGGGGGATCACGGCGCGGATGCCCGCGCCGACGGAGCGCTGGACGAGGGGAGGTGACGGGTTGAGGGCCGCGTGGAGGAGCGGGGTGGCCGGGGTGCGGACGTAGGTGGCGGCGAGCACCGCGGTGACGAGGGCGCCGGCCGACGGGGTGGGGGTGCGCGCCCCGGCAGGGCCGGGTGGGCCGTCCGGCTGGGGCGCGGGGGTGGGGCGGGAGGCTTTGGCGGCCAGGGTCAGGGTGGCGGCGAGGGCCAGGAGGGGAGTTCGTGTGGAGCCGCCCTGGGTCTCGTGGCGGGAGACCGAGGTGACCGCGTAGGTGTGTGCTCCCAGGAGGGCGGCCGAGCGGAGGGCCGTCGCGGTCGGGCGGCCGCCTCGGCTCGCGGCGGGGGTCGGTCTGCCGGACGGGCCTGTCGATGTCGCGACCGTGCCGAGGAGGAGGTCCAGTGCGCGGGCCCCCGCCATGGCCGCCGGTCCTGCCGGGGTGTGCTTGAGGTGGAGGTCGTAGGCCCAGACGGTCGCGGCGAGGGCGGTGGCGACGGCGAGCGCCGGGCGGCTCGCGCGGGCGGCCAGGCCGAGGCCGGCGGCGGTCAGGGCGGCCGAGGCGGTCAGGGCCGCGCGGGGGGTGATGCGGCCCGAGGGGATCGGGCGGTGGGGGCGGTCGATGGCGTCCTCGGCGCGGTCGGCCCAGTCGTTGAGTGCCATGCCCGCTTCGTAGAGGCAGAGGGAGGAGCCGATGGCCAGCAGAGTGGACCGGTTCGGTCGCAGGCCCGTGGCCGCCGCGCCCGCCAGGGCGTCCCCGGGCACGGTGCAGAGTGCGGAGACGCGCAGCAGTTCCGCCCAGGAGGCGAGGCGCCCGGTCACCGGCCCTCCCCCAGCCGCGCCGCGAAGGCGACCAGCCGTGCGTACTGTTCCGCGAGCGCGGCGGGGGCTTCACCGTCGGGGTCCTTGAAGTAGAACGCCAGGTCCTCCAGCGGACCCGAGAGGCCGGTCTCGTGGGCGCGGGCCGTCAGCCGGGCCAGGTCGAGCACCAGGGGGGCCGCGAGGGCGGAGTCGCAGCCCTGCCAGGTGGTCTGGAGGATCATGCGGGAGCCGAGGAAGCCGTCGAAGGCGATGTGGTCCCAGGCGGTCTTCCACTCCCCCAGGGCCGGTACGTCGTCGATGTGGACCTCGCCTTCCGGGGCTCGGCCGAGGACGTCGGCGAGCACCCGTTCCTTGCCGGCGTTCTTCGCCGCCGCCGCGGCCGGGTCGGCGAGGGCGGCGCCGTCGCCGCCGCCCAGGAGGTTGGTGCCGGACCAGGCCCGTACGGTCAGGGCGCGCTGGAGGAACATCGGGGCGAGGACGGAGCGCAGGAGTGTCTGGCCGGTCTTGCCGTCGCGGCCCGCGTGGGGAAGGCCGCTCGTCGCGACGGTGTCGGTGAGGGCGGGGTGGCGCAGGCCGGTGGAGGGGGTGAAGTTGACGTAGGGGCAGCCGGCGCGCAGTGCGGCGGCCGCGTAGAGGGAGCTCGGCGGGAGTCCGGCGCCCCCCGGCGCCGGCTCCGTCGAGGCGACATTCACGACGATTACTCGGTTCAATGCCAGCCGCTGCCGGAATTCTGTCATGTCGGCGGCGAAGGAGGTGATGAGTTCCCGCTCGTCGCGGGTGTCGCCGGGCAGGGGTCCGCCGGGGCGGATCTCCGTGTCCGCGGTGTGCAGTTCTGCCGCGACGGCGGTGGCGAGGCCGTGCGGGAGGACGCCCGCGGCGGTGAGTTCCTCGGCCCGTTTGGGCAGCGGACACGCCGCCGTGTCGTGTCCGCCGAAGACGAGGGAGGCGAGCGGCGGCAGGCCGGTCGCCGCGAAGGCGTCGGTCTCGGTCACCATGCCGGTCGGCGGGTGCAGGCCGGCCGTGGTCGCGGCGCAGCCGGCCACCGCCGTGGTGGCCACGGAGCCTCTCGCTCCGATGAACCAGACTCCCGTGCGCGTTCCGGCTCCCGTGCGTGTTCCTGTGGTCACGTCCCTGCCTCCCTGGACGGTGGTGGAGACGGCGGGCGGGGGGTACGGCGCCTCCCCGCCCGCCGCCGGCTGTGCGGGGAGCTCTACGGGGCGAGCTCCTTGAGTTGGATGTTGCGGAAGGACACCTGGTCGTCGGCACCGTGGTTCTGGATGCCGATGTGGCCGTCCTTCAGGCTGCGGACGGGGTCGGTGTTGGTGAAGTCGTTGATCTTCACTCCGTTGAGGAACACCTGGAGCCGTTCGCCCTGGACGCGGATCTCGTAGCTGTTCCACTGGCCGGGCGGCCGCAGCACGGCGTCGCGTGCGGTGAGGTTGGCCGACTTGAAGCCGTAGACGGCTCCGGTGGTCCGGTCGGGGGCGTCGGTGGCGTCGATCTGGATCTCGTAGCCCTTGTTCACGGCGGACCAGGGGTCGTCGGAGGCGGGGAAGCCCACGAAGATCCCGGAGTTGTCGTCACCGGCGGTCTTCCAGTCGAGCGTGAGGGAGTAGGAGGAGAACTCCTTGGCCTGGTACCAGAGCATCCCCATGCCGCCGACGGAGCGCAGTTCGCCGTCGACGACGTCGAAGCTGCCGGGTCCCGCCTGCTTCCAGCCTTCGCGGGTCTCTCCGTTGAAGAGCGCGCGGTAGCCGGTCTGCGGCCGGCAGTCGGCAGTGACCTGGCCGGCGGCGTAGCGCAGTCCGCCGAGAAGGTGCCGGCGGAAGGCGGGCTCGGTGTAGGACTCCTTGGTGTGGCCGCCGCCGGTGTAGAAGGAGCGGCCGCCGCCGTAGGACTTGCACCAGGCGATGGGGTGGTCGCCCTTCATGGTGCCGCCCTGGTAGGTGGTCTCGTCGAGGGTGGCGAGGATGCGGGCCTGGCCGCGGGGGTTGGTGCGGTAGTTGTACCACTCGTCGGTGCGCTGCCAGGGGCCGTCGAGGTGTGCGGTGGCCGGGTGGTCGTGGTCCTCGACGCGGACGGTGGCGGGCTGGATCTGGGGGTGGGAGGCGAAGTGGGCGCCGACGAGTCCGCCGTAGAACTCCCAGTCGTACTCGGTGTCGGCGGCGGCGTGGACGCCCATGTAGCCGCCGCCGGTGGAGACGTAGTTCTCGAAGGCGGTCTGCTGTTCGGCGTTGAGGACGTCGCCGGTGGTGGAGAGGAAGACGACGGCGTCGTAGCGGGCGAGGTTGTTGGTGGTGAACTGGCGGGGTTCCTCGGTGGCGTCGACGGTGATGTTGCTGCCGGCGCCGAGTTCCTTGAGTGCGGTGATGCCGGAGGCGATGGAGTCGTGCCGGAAGCCGGCGGTGCGGGAGAAGACGAGGACGCGCTTGGCGGTCCGGTCCACGGGTGTGTTCGAGAGCGTGAAGTCGTCGACGTCGTAGAGCGCGCCGGCGCCGCCCTTGAAGACGAGGAAGAGTTCGGTGGTCCTGCGGGGCACGTTCCGCAGGGGTACGTCGATGTCCTGGAAGGTCTCCCAGCCGCCGGTGACGGGGATGGGTGCGGAGCCGTGGAGGGTGCCGGTGGGCGATCCGGTGCGGACTTCGAGGAAGCCGCCGGCGCCGCCGGAGGAGACGCGGGCGGTGAGCTTGGTGGATCCGCTCAGGTTGTAGGGCTTGAAGGAGATCCAGTCGCCGTCGTTGATGTCGCCGACGGTCCGGCCGCCGTTCGCCGGGGCCTTGTCGATGACGGCGACGCCGTTCTGGGCGTCGAAGTGCTCGGCCTGGCGGTGGCGCGGCTGGAGCTTGGCCTGGTCGTGGGTGGTGAGGGCGGCCTGGCCGCCGCCTCCGCCGTCGGTGTACTCGGCGTCGAAGACGGCGAAGATGTTGGCGTCGTCGTCGTGGCCGCCGTCGGCGGAGGTCTTGATGGTGCCGGTGCAGCCGTTCGCGGAGGTGACGGGGTGGCCGTGGCTGTCGTGGCCGAGGATGTAGGTGACCTTGACCTTGGCGCAGTCGATCGTGCCGTCCTCCGGGTCGGTGACCGTCACCTTGAACGGGATCTCGTCGCCGAAGGTGAAGAGGGCTCCTTCGGCCGGCAGGTCGAGGGTGACCTTGGGCGCGGTGTTGCCGACGACGACGCGGACGGAGGCGGAGCCGGTGCGGCCGTCGGTGTCCTTGGCCGTCACGGTCGCCGTGTATTTACCGTTCTTGCGGTAGGTGTACGTGGGGTTGGCGGAGGTCGACGTGCCGCCGTCTCCGAAGTCCCAGCTGTAGGTGAGGGCGTCGCCGTCGGCGTCGGTGGTTCCGGCGGAGGAGAAGGCGACCTTCAGGGGTGCGACGCCGGAGGTCTTGTTGGCGCTCGCCTCGGCGACCGGGGAGCGTCCGCCGGTGGCGTTCTCGATGCGGTAGAGGCCGGAGTTGTGGTCTCCGCCGAACCAGGCGGTGCCGTAGTCGAGGACGTACAGGGCTCCGTCCGGGCCGAAGGCCATGTCCATCACCTGGGTGCCGGTCCAGGGCACGGAGTTGATGGACTGGACGGTGCCGTCGGCGCCCTGCTCGATGCGCTTGATCCAGCGGCGGCCGAACTCGCCGGCGAAGAAGTCTCCGTCGTAGGACTCCGGGAACTTCACCGGCGAGGTGGAGGCGGCGTCGTAGCGGTAGACGGGTCCGCCCATCGGGGACTCGGATCCGGTGCCGAACTCGGGTACCGATCCGCCGTTGTAGGGGATCCAGGCGGGCTCGGCGGGCGGCAGGTCGACGAGTCCGGTGTTGTACGGCGAGTCGTTCTTCAGCGCACCGCAGTCGAAGGTCGCGCCGGAGACCTTGGTGGCGAAGTCGTAGTCGACGTACGGGTCGTTGTTGCCGGTGCAGAAGGGCCAGCCGAAGTTGCCGGGCTTGGTGACGCGGGCGAACTCGACCTGGCCGGCGGGTCCGCGGGTGGGGTCGGCGGCGCCGGCGTCGGGGCCGTAGTCGCCGACGTACAGCACGCCGGTGGCCTTGTCGACGCTGAAGCGGAAGGGGTTGCGGAAGCCCATCGCGTAGATCTCGGGGCGGGTCTTGTCGGTTCCGGGCGCGAAGAGGTTTCCGGCGGGGACGGTGTACGAGCCGTCGTCGGCGACCTTGATGCGGAGGATCTTGCCGCGGAGGTCGTTGGTGTTGCCGGAGGTGCGGCGGGCGTCGAACGCGGGGTTGCGGCCGGGGCGTTCGTCGATGGGGGTGTAGCCGTCGGAGGCGAAGGGGTTGGAGTCGTCGCCGGTCGACAGGTAGAGGTTGCCCTGGGCGTCGAAGTCGATGTCGCCGCCGACGTGGCAGCAGATGCCGCGGGTGGCGGGTATGTCGATGACCTTCTTCTCGCTGGCGTTGTCGAGGGTGCCGTCGGCCTTCAGCGTGAAGCGGGAGAGGCGGTTGACGCCGTCGTAGCGGGCGAAGTCGGCGGCGGTGCCGTCGTTGGGGGCGTCGCCGGCGGGGGTGTCGAGTGGCGGGGCGTAGTAGAGGTAGATGGCCTTGTTCCGGGCGAAGTCGGGGTCGAGCCCGATGCCCTGGAGGCCCTCCTCGTCGTGGGAGTAGACGGGGATGGTGCCGATGACGGTGGTGTTGCCTGCGGCGTCGGTGCGGCGTAGTTCGCCGCCGCGTGAGGTGTGCAGGACGCTGCGGTCGGGGAGTACGGCGAGCGACATCGGTTCGCCGACCTCTTCGCCGCCCTTGGCGAGGGTGACCTGCTGGAATTCCTCGGCGGCGGCTGCCGCGGCGTCCGTGTCGGCCGCGAAGCCCTGCGGGGTGCCGAGGGCGAAGGTGGTGACGGCGAGCAGGCCGCCGGTGAGCAGGGCGAGTGACTTCCTGAATCGGAGTCGTTGTCTGTGCACGGATGTCCTCCGGAGTAGGGCCGGGTGTGCGGGTGTCCGGGGACCGGCGTGCGCCGTCACGCTGGTCGAATCCAACGGTTACGTCATGTACACATCAGGCTCACAGGGACCGTAGCGGGGTTCGTCCGAGCCCGAAAGCCCTTGTGCGTCGGTGCTGTCGAACTTTTCACCGCGAGAGGACAAAGCCGCTCGCGGGCAGGGCGGACCGGCCCGGTGGCGCTGCTCGCCACCAGGCACCGGCCTGCGTGAGGGGGTGGCCGAGGGCTACCGATCGCCCCCGAAGGCGGCGTCGAAGGAGGCCGCCGGCGGATCGAAGTCGAACCGCTTCAGATGGGTGAGCGCTTCCGGAGCGCCGGTCAGCCGGTCCATCCCGGCGTCCTCCCACTCCACCGAGACGGGCCCGGCGTAGCCGATCGAGCGGAGCATCCGGAAGACGTCCTCCCAGGGCACGTCGCCATGCCCGGCCGAGACGAAGTCCCAGCCGCGCCGCGGATCGCCCCAGGGAAGGTGCGAACCGAGCCGCCCGTTGCGGCCGTCGAGGCGCTTACGGGCCTCCTTGCAGTCCACGTGGTAGATCCGGTCGCGGAAGTCCCACAGGAAGCCGACCGGGTCCAGGTCCTGCCAGACGAAATGACTCGGATCGAAGTTGAGCCCGAAGGCCGGCCGGTGGTCCACCGCTTCCAGGGCGCGCTGAGTGGTCCAGTAGTCGTACGCGATCTCGCTCGGATGAACCTCGTGGGCGAAGCGCACACCCTCGGCGTCGAAGACGTCCAGGATCGGGTTCCAGCGCTCCGCGAAGTCCTCGAAGCCGCGCTCGACCATCCGTTCCGGCACCGGCGGGAACATGGCCACCAGATGCCAGATCGACGAGCCGGTGAAGCCGATGACGGTGTCGACGCCGAGGGCGGCCGCGGCCCGCGCGGTGTCGGCCAACTCCTGTGCCGCCCGCCCCCGTACGCCCTCGGGATCGCCGTCGCCCCAGATCCGGGCGGGCACGATCGCCTGATGACGTTCGTCGATCGGATGGTCGCAGACGGCCTGGCCGACCAGGTGGTTAGAGATGGCCCAGCACTTCAGGCCGTACTTCTCCAGGAGGGTCCGGCGGCCTTCCACGTACGAGGGGTCCGCCAGCGCCTTGTCGACCTCGAAGTGGTCGCCCCAGCAGGCGAGTTCGAGGCCGTCGTAGCCGAAGTCACGGGCGAGCCGGCAGACCTCCTCCAGGGGCAGGTCGGCCCACTGGCCGGTGAAGAGGGTGAAGGGACGGGACACGGTCACGGCCTCCTAGAGCGGTACGGGGGTGTAGACGGCGTTCTTCTGCGCGCTCTCCTCCACCGCGGCCAGCACCCGCTGGACCTGGAGCCCGTCGGCGAAGGACGGCGCGGGGCCGGTCCCGGACGCGACGGCAAGGACCAGATCGCGGGCCTGGTGGACGAAGGTGTGCTCATAGCCGAGCGCGTGACCGGGCGGCCACCAGCCCTCCAGGTACGGGTGGTCGGGCTCGGTCACCAGGATGCGGCGGAACCCGGCGGAGGCGGCCGGCTCGGTGTGGTCGTGGAAGGAGAGCTCGTTGAGCCGCTCCAGGTCGAAGGCGAGCGAGCCCCGCTCCCCGTTGATCTCCAGCCGCAGGGCGTTCTTGCGGCCGGCCGCCATCCGGGTCGCCTCGAAGGACGCGAGCGCCCCGGAGGCGAGCCGCCCGGTGAACAGCGCGGCGTCGTCCACCGTCACCGCCCCGTACGCCGCGCCGGAGGCGGCCCCGGAGAGTCCGGCCGACACTCCGGCGAGCAGCGGCCGCTCCCGTACGAAGGTCTCGGTGAGCGCCGAGACCCCGACCAGGAGCTCGCCCGCCAGGTACTGGGCGAGGTCGACGGCGTGCGCGCCGAGGTCTCCGAGGGCTCCCGAGCCCGCGTGCTCGCGCTCCAGGCGCCAGGTCAGCGGAAAGCCCGGGTCGACGAGCCAGTCCTGCAGATAGGTGACGCGTACGTGCCGGAGCACGCCGAGCCGGCCCTCCGCGATGAGCCGGCGGGCGTACGCGATCGCCGGCACCCGCCGGTAGTTGAAGCCGACCATGGCGACCTGGCCACGGGCGGCGGCCGCCGCCGCCGCGGCGACCATGGCCTCGGCCTCGGCGACCGAGTTGGCGAGCGGCTTCTCGCACAGGACGTGCTTGCCCGCCTCCAGGGCGGCGACGGCGATCTCCGCATGGCTGTCGCCAGGGGTGCAGACGTCCACGAGCTGGACGTCGTCGCGGGCGACGAGGGCGCGCCAGTCGGTCTCCGCGGCCGCCCAGCCGTGCTGCGCGGCGGCGGCCCGGACGGCGTGCGCGTCGCGGCCGGCGACGGCAGCGAGGACCGGCCGCATCGGCAGGTCGAAGACGCGTCCGGCGGTGCGCCACCCCTGGGAGTGGGCGGCGCCCATGAACGCGTACCCGACCATGCCGATGCCGAGTGTCGGCGGCGTGGCCTCGCCGGCCTCGCTGTCCCTCTGTTCCATACGGATTCCTCCTCGTCGGTTGCGCGGTGGGGGCGGCCGGAGGCCGGTCAGCTGAAGCCGGTGGGCAGGTACTCGTCGACGTTCTCCTTGGTCACCACGGCCGAGTAGAGGGTGATGGAGGCCGGGATCTCCAGCTCGGCCATGCCACCGACGCCCTTCTTCTGACCGAGGGCGCGGGCCAGGTCGATGGCGGAGGCAGCCATGGTCGGCGGGTAGAGGACCGTCGCCTTGAGGACGCTGTCGTCGGCCTTGATGGCGTCCATGGCGGACTTGGCGCCGGCGCCGCCGACCATCAGGAAGTCCTTGCGGCCGGCCTGGGCGATGGCGCGCAGGGCGCCCACCCCCTGGTCGTCGTCGTGGTTCCACAGGGCGTCGAACTTCGGCTGCGCCTGGAGGAGTTGGGCCATCTTGGCCTGGCCCGACTCGACGGTGAAGTCGGCGGCCTGCCGGGCCACCTTGCGGATGTTGGGGTAGTTCTTCAGGGCGTCGTCGAAGCCCTGGGTGCGCTGCTTGGTCAGTTCGAGGCTGTCCATGCCGGCGAGCTCGATGACCGTGGCGCCCGGCTTGTCCTTCAGCTTCTCGCCGATGTAGCGGCCTGCGTTGAGGCCCATGCCGTAGTTGTCGCCGCCGATCCAGCAGCGGTATGCCTGCGGGGAGGCGAAGATGCGGTCCAGGTTGATGACGGGGATGCCGGCCTTCATGGCCTGGAGGCCGACCTGGGTGAGCGCCTTGCCGTCGGCGGGCAGGATGACCAGGACGTCGACCTTCTTGTTGATGAGGGTCTGGATCTGGCCGATCTGGGTCGCGGTGTCGTTGGAGCCCTCGGTGATCTCCAGGGTGACCTCGGAGTACTTCTTCGCCCGGTCCTTGGCGTTCTGGTTGATGGCGTTGAGCCAGCCGTGGTCGGCCTGGGGGCCGGCGAAGCCGATGGTGACGGGGGTGCCGGGCTTGTCGTCGGCGGCCGGGACGTTGCTCGCGGCCGGGGCCTGGCTCTTGGGCTCGTTGCTGGTGCAGGCGGTGAGCAGCGCTCCGGCGGAGACCGCTGCGGTGCCGAACAGCAGTCCTCTGCGGCTGGTTTGTGGCATGGCGATGGATCCCTTCGGGGGTGAGGGAGATACGGGGGCGTTACGGGGCTGGGGGGTCAGACCTCGCCGTGGCGCGCGGTGCGGCGCTGGACCAGGACGGCGGCGACGATGATCGCGCCCTTGGCGATCTGCTGGACGTCGCTCTGCAGGTTGTTGAGCGCGAAGATGTTGGTGATCGTGGTGAAGACGAGGACGCCGAGGACGGAGCCGACGATGGTTCCGCGACCGCCGGTGAGCAGGGTGCCGCCGATGATCGCGGCGGCGATGGCGTCGAGTTCGTACAGGTTGCCGTTGGTGTTCTGGCCGGAGCCGGACAGGATGATCAGCAGGAAGGCCGCGATGCCGCAGCACAGTCCGGAGAGCAGATAGAGGTAGAGGCGCTGGCGGCGTACGTCGATACCGGCGAGGCGGGCGGCTTCCGCGTTGCCGCCGACGGCGACCGTGCGGCGGCCGAAGGTGGTCCGGTTGAGGATCAGCCAGCCCACGACGGTGACGGCGGCGAAGACGAGGACCAGCGGCGGGATGCCCAGGATGTAGGCGTCGGGGATGCCGAGGTCGAGGACGGCGTCGACGGTGACGATCTGGGTCCGGCCGTCGGTGATCTGCAGGGCGAGTCCGCGGGCCGAGGCGAGCATGGCGAGGGTCGCGATGAACGGCACCATGCCGCCGTACGCGATGAGCAGCCCGTTCACGAGTCCGCAGGCCAGGCCCACGACGACGGCGGTGAAGAGGATGCCGGCGAAGCCGTACTCCTGGGTGGCGAGGGTGGTCGCCCACACCGATGCGAGGGCGACGATCGCGCCGACGGAGAGGTCGATGCCGCCGCTGGTGATGACGAAGGTCATGCCGACGGTGACGACCCCGATCACGGACGCCTGGGTGAGGACGAGCTGGAGATTGGAGGTGGCGAGGAACTCGTCCGGCTTGGTGAAGCCGCCGACCGCGATCAGGACGGCGAGCACCCCGAGCAGGGAGAGGTTGCGGACGTCGGCCTTGAGACCGAGTGAGCGCCAACCGCCCTCCTGCGCAGGCGCCTTGGTGTTCTTGGCGGTGGACAGCGTCATGACGTGGGGCTCCCTTCCATCACGAGGTCGAGTACCCGGTGTTCGTCGAGCTCGCGGGCGGGTGCCGTGTGGACGACACGGCCCTCCTTGAGCACCAGGACGCGGTCGGCGAGGCCCAGGACTTCGGGTACCTCGCTCGACACGAGGAGGACGGCGAGGCCGTCGTCGGCGAGGCGGCGGATGACGGCGTAGAGCTCGGCGCGGGCTCCGACGTCGACGCCCCGGGTCGGCTCGTCGAGCAGCAGGACGCGGCAGCCGCGCAGCAGCCACCGTGCGAGGACGGCCTTCTGCTGGTTTCCGCCCGAGAGGGTGCGGATCCGGGCGTCGGGGTTGTCGGGTCTGAGGGAGAGTTCCCGGGTGGCCGCCCGGGCGGCCTCGCGTTCGGCGGTACGGTCGATCCAGCCGGCGCGCGAGAAGCGGGCGAGCGTGGAGACCGACACATTGCGGGTGACGGACTCCAGCATCAGCAGCCCTTGGGCCTTGCGTTCCTCGGGGGCGAGGCCGAGCCCGGCGCGGACGGCGTCGCGGACGCTGCCGGGGCGCAGGGTGCGGCCGTCGACGACGACACGTCCGGCGGTGGCCTTCCGGGCGCCGTAGATCGTCTCCAGGATCTCGGAGCGGCCCGAGCCGACGAGTCCGGCGAGGCCGACGATCTCGCCTGGTCGCAGTTCGAGGTCGACTGAGTCGAACTCGCCTTCCCTGGCCAGCCCTTGGGCCTGGAGCACGGGTGCGGCGGCCGGGGGTTCGGCGGGGCGTGGCGGGAATACGTACTCGACGTTGCGGCCGGTCATCAGGGCGACGATGTCCCGGGTGGGGGTCGTGGCGGCGGGCAGACCGCCGGCCACGGCCCGGCCGTCCTTGAGGACGGTGACCCGGTCGCCGATGCGGCGGATCTCCTCCAGGCGGTGGGAGATGTAGACGACGGCCACCCCGTCGGCGGTGAGGTCGGCGACGATGCGGAAGAGGTTGTCGACCTCGTCCGGGTCGAGGGCGGCCGACGGCTCGTCCATGACGATGAGGCGGACGTCGTGCGAGAGGGCGCGGGCCATGGAGACGATCTGCTGCTGTGCGGCGGAGAGTTCGCCGACGAGGCGGGCCGGGTCGATCTCGGGATGGCCGAGCCGCTTGAGGAGTGCGGCCGTCGACGTCCGGGCGGCGCGGCCGCGGACGACGAATCCGGCGGTGGTGGGTTCGTGGCCGAGGTGGACGTTCTCGGCTACGGAGAGCCCTTCGACGAGGTCGAGTTCCTGGTAGATGGTGGCGATGCCGAGGCGCATGGCGGCGATCGGGGAGCGGAGCTGGACGGGGTCTCCGCGCCAGGCTATTCGG
The DNA here is from genome assembly GCF_040645695.1 of Streptomyces sp. NPDC046712. Taxonomy (NCBI): domain Bacteria; kingdom Bacillati; phylum Actinomycetota; class Actinomycetes; order Kitasatosporales; family Streptomycetaceae; genus Streptomyces; species Streptomyces sp. NPDC046712. Next base: position 73,683 of record NZ_JBEYYW010000024.1, read on the forward strand.
CCGCCGTCGGGCTGGTGGGCGCCGGCGAGGACCTTGATGAGGGTGGACTTGCCGGCACCGTTCTGGCCGAGGAGGCAGTGGACCTCGCCGGGGGCGACCTCGAGGTCGACGCCGTCGAGGGCGCGGACGCCGGGGAAGGTCTTGGTGATGGCGGACATGGTGAGCAGGGGTGGGTCTTGAGGCATGACGAAGATCCCCTCGGCGGGTGCGGGGCATGCTTGCGCTGAGGTGGTGACGACCGGGGCGGGCCGGTGGGTTGGTTCGTGGCCACCCGTTCCGCTTGCGGTCCCCCGAAGCTCGGGGGGAGGAACGGATGCTCACGAACCACTGGCAGGTTGAGAACTACGCCGGTGAGAAGACGTGGTCGCTGATGAGGCGGGCCGCGCCGATGACTCCGGCTGTCGGGCCCAACTCGCCGAGCACGATGGGGAGGTTGCCGGTGGCCAGCGGCAGGGACTGCCGGTAGACCTGGGTGCGGACACTGGCAAGGAGGTTGTGACCGAGGCCGGTGACCCCGCCGCCGATCACCACCAGACCGGGATTGAAGAAGCTGACGAGTCCGGCGATGACCTGCCCGACCCGGTTGCCGCCCTCGCGGATGAGGGCGAGTGCGGTGGCGTCGCCCGCGGCGGCCGCGGCCGCGACGTCGATCGCCGTGAGCCGGCCGGCCGCCGCGAGGCGTCCGGCGAGCTCGTCCGACCGGCCCGCGCGCGCCGCGTCCTCGGCGTCGCGGGCCAGGGCGGCGCCGCTGAAGTGGGCTTCCAGACAGCCCTTGTTGCCGCACGCGCAGGCGCGGCCGTCCGGTTCCACCTGGATGTGTCCGATGTCGCCGGCGCTGCCCGTCGTACCGCGGTAGACGTCACCGCCGACGACGATGCCGCAGCCGATGCCCGTACCGATCTTGACGCAGAGGAAGTCGCCGACCGATCGGGCGACGCCCGCGTGCTGCTCCCCCATGGCCATGAGGTTCACGTCGTTGTCGACCATGACGGGACAGCCGAGTTCCTGGCTGAGCGCCTCCCGCACGGGGAAGCCGTCCCAGCCCGGCATGATCGGGGGTGCGACCGGGATGCCCTCGGGGAAGCGGACCGGGCCGGGGACGCCGATGCCAGCTCCGTCGAAGCCTTCGGCGAGCCCGGAGGCGCGCAGTTTGGCCGCCATCGACAGGGCCTGTTCGAAGACCGCGACAGGACCTTCGCGGACGTCCATCGGATGGTTGAGATGCCCGAGCACCTCCAACTCGGCGTTGGTGACGGCCACATCGATGGATGTGGCGCCGATGTCGATGCCGAGGAAGCGGAGTTCGGGGGCGAGCCTGATGTTGTGCGAACGGCGACCGCCGCGGGAGGCGGCGAGACCGTCGGCGACGACGAGACCGGTCTCGAGGAGCCGGTCGACCTCGACCGCGAGCTTGGAGCGGGAGAGGTCGATCTGATCACCCAGCTGGGCGCGGGAGTTGGGTCCTCCGTCACGCAGCAGCCGGAGCAGACGCGCCTGGTGCGCGTTGGCAGGTCGTGCCGTCATGCGTCTCACGCGCCCCTCCCTCTCTGTCGGGCTTTCGAGGGGAACGTAGCAGTGGCGTCCGAGGGTGGGAAGAAGTCGCGCAGGATTCCGTGCAGACTTTTTCCCGATCGAGGACAAAGCGCGTCGGGACGCGTACGCGGAGGAGGTCAGCGCACCTCGACCAGGCGGGCGGAGACGACGACGTTGCCCTCGTACCCCTTCTGCCGGGAGAAGCCTCCCCCGCAGGTGAGAACGCGCAGCTCGGGCACACCGGCTGACTTGTAGATCCGCTCGGCCGGGAAGGCGTCCTTCGGGACGACCTCGATGCCGTACACGGAGAAGACGGCCGTCCTTCCGTCCTTGCGGGCGATCTCGACGCGGTCGCCCTTGGTCAGCGCGCCGAGGTCGTAGAAGACGGCTCGCCCGTCCGGGGTGTCGACATGGCCGACGACGACCGCCGTGCCCTTCTCGCCGGGGGTGACGGCGCCGGTGAACCAGCCGGCGAGGTTCGTCTCCGACGCGGGCGGGGTGTCGATCCATCCCTGGGCGTCGAGGCCGACGGTCGTGACCCGCGCGTCGATCCGGACGGCCGGGACGCGGACGCGTTCGGGGCGGGAGGGCGGCAGGGGTCCGGGGACGCCCGCGGGGGCGGGGGCGGGGAGGGCGGCGAGGCCCGGGGCAGCCGCGGCGAGCGGCTGCGGGGGCCCTCCGGCCCGCCACTCCTCCGTACCACCGCGCACGAGATGGATCCCCACCAGCAGAACGACGGCCACGACGCCCCACGCGCCGCGTCCCGGCAACCCGATCGAGTCCCGCACGATCCACTCTCCCGATGTACGCGATGGCACTCCCCCGCCCCGGGCCTCGTCACCCCAGGGCGGAGGAGCCGTATCAGGCGTGGTCCTCCGTGCCGCGGCGGCGCATCAGCAGTACGCCGCCGCCGAGCGCGCCCGCGATCAGCGTGGTACCGATGACCACCTCGGCGGTGCCGAGCTGCCCTGCCCCGCCTCCGAAGCCGGCCTTGACGCCCTTGTGCGCGCCGGTGTCGTGACCACCCGTCGATTGACCACCCGTCGAGTGCCCGGCGGTGGAGTGACCGCCCGTGGAGTGACCGGCGATGGTGAGGGGGGTGGTGCCCTTCTCGCCCTCGCACTCGAAGGTCACCTGGTACTCGGCGCCGACCTTGGCGTCGGCGTCGACGGTGGCAGTGCCCGGATGGCCCTCTTTGAGGGTGACGGTGACGAAGACACCGGACGAGACGGTGACGGTCGGGACCTCGCAGCCGTCGGACTTCAGCGTGACCGTGCCACCGGGGGCCACCGTCGAGGGTGAGACGGAGAAGCCGAACGACGTGATGTTGCTTCCGGTGCCGTCGCTCCCGCTGACCTCGCTCCCCATGACGGCGCTCCCCAAGCCGTCACCCCCGAGGCCGTCGCTCCCCAAGCCGTCACTCCCGAGGCCGTCGCTCCCCATCACGGCGCTCCCCAAGCCGTCGCTCTCCAGGCCGTCGTCGGCCGACGCCGTCGGTGCGGCGAGGCAGACGACGGCGGTGGCGAGCAGGGCTGCGGAAGCAGCACGTATCGCGCGCATGGCGATCCTCCAGATCACGCGAGGGGCGGGGGCGGACGGTTCCGCATACAGCAGGAAATGTCCCTCGACGCGATCGAAGCTAGGGCGGCCCCGGCCCCCTCGCCACCGGGCTCCGCCGAACGGGGAACGGGGCGGAGCCAGTTGCCACGGCGGGCCCACGGCGGGCCCACGCCGGGTCGGGACACACCGACCGGGCGGTGACGGAACGCAAGACTCCCAGGGGTCGGTCCCGCGCCGGCCGGGCTCCCCCAGGCCGGCTTCCGGGCGGCGATCAGCTCTGGCTGTGCTCGCGGTAGGTCGCGCGGGTGTGCTCCGTGTGGGCGCGCATGATCGCGGTCGCACGCGCCTCGTCGCGCCCCGCGATCGCGTCGATCAGGTCCCGGTGTTCCTTCCAGGACTGCTTGCCGCGCTGCCGCGCGACCGGCGTGTAGTACCAGCGGACACGGCGGTCGACCTGGCCGGCCAGCTCGGACAGCACGAGGTTTCCGGCCAATTCCATGACCTTGGCGTGGAAGGCCGCGTTGGTCGCCACGGCCAGATCCACGTCGTCGTCCGCGACCGCCTGCTCGCCCCGCGCGCACAGCTCCTCCAGGGCGGCGATCCCGGCCGAGCCGGAGTTCGCGGCGGCGAGCCGGGCGGCCTCCGCCTCCAGGAGCGTACGGACGGAGAGTAGCTGGTCGGCCTCCTCGTCGGTGGGCTCGTGGACGAAGGCGCCCTGCGCCGGCCGCAGGTCCACCCAGCCCTCGGTGTTCAGCCGCTGGAGCGCCTCGCGGACCGGCTGCCGGGAGACACCGAGGTGGCCGGCGAGTTCGCTCTCGACCAGATGCTGACCGGGGCGCAGGGCACGGGTGGTGATCAGTTCGAGCAGCGCTTCGTAGACCCGGTCGCGCAGCGGCCCGGGCCGCTCCAGCCTGGGCACGGCTCCTTGCGGCAGTCCTGCGGACAACATCGCGGCCCCCTCGGTTCGCCGTAGCCGATCAACGCGGATTGGCTATCGTCTACAGTCTACCGATCTCAATGTCCAGCCATGCGGCCCGTCGCGCTCTCGGCCGAAACACCCCCGTCCCCGGTTACGGGACGCGGACGACCTGGCCCGCGTAGGAGAGGTTGCCGCCGAAGCCGAAGAGCAGGGTCGGGGCCCCGGAGGGGAGCTCGCCCCGCTCGACCAGCTTCGCCAGCGCCAGCGGGATCGAGGCGGCCGAGGTGTTCCCGGACTCGACGACGTCGCGGGCGACGATCGCGTTGACCGCGCCGATCTTCGCGGCGAGCGGCTCGATGATCCGCAGGTTGGCCTGGTGCAGCACGACACCGGCCAGCTCCTCGGGCGCGATCCCCGACCGCTCGCACACCTCGCGGGCGAGGGCGGGCAGCCGCTGGGTGGCCCAGCGGTAGACGGACTGGCCCTCCTGCGCGAAGCGCGGCGGGGTGCCCTCGATACGGACGGCGTGGCCCATCTCCGGGACCGAGCCCCACAGCACGGGTCCGATGCCGGGTTCCTCGCCCTCCCCGACCGCCTCGACGATCGCCGCGCCCGCGCCGTCGCCGACGAGGACGCAGGTCGTGCGGTCGGTCCAGTCCGTCACCTCGGTCATCTTGTCGGCGCCGATGACCAGGGCGCGCCGGGCGCCACCCGCCCGGATCGCGTGGTCGGCGGTGGCGAGCGCGTGGGTGAAGCCGGCGCAGACCACGTTGAGGTCCATGGTGGCGGGTGAGATCATCCCGAGCCGGGCGGCGACGCGGGCCGCGGTGTTGGGTGAGCGGTCGATCGCCGTGGAGGTCGCCACGAGGACCAGGTCGATGTCGGCGGGGTCGAGGCCCGCGGAGGCGAGCGCCTTGCCGGCGGCGTGCGCGGCGAGTTCGTCGACCGGCTCGTCCGGGCCGGCCATGTGGCGCGTCCTGATCCCGACCCGGCTGCTGATCCATTCGTCGCTGGTGTCGACGAGTGCGGCCAGGTCGCGGTTGGTCAGTACCTTGGCGGGCTGGTAGTGCCCGAGCGCGGCGATACGAGTGCCCGTCATGCCCGGGACCCCCTTGGGTTCATGTGACGCGTGGTGTTGCGGAAGCAGGAACCACCCAGTCTTGCCAGCGACTGATGGGTAACAGGGCACGTAAACCACCAAGATTCGCCCGTGGGTGTTGGGAGACCGTGACAACGGCGCGACCACGGCAACGGGGATGGACGGCGGGGACAACAGGGCCTTCCGCGCCCCCTTGTCGACCCTCCTTCCATACTGTAGACAATATTTCGTCGACACACTGACACCCCTGCCCGGTCCCTCGCGGTTCCCTCAACCGAACGGAGACCCGCACGTGAAGGTCGCAGTCCTCGGCGCCGGTGCGATCGGCGCCTACGTCGGAGCCGCGCTCGACCGCGCCGGCGCCGATGTCCATCTGATCGCCCGTGGACCGCATCTCGCGGCCATGAGGCAGCACGGAGTACGGGTCGAGAGCCCGCGCGGCGATTTCACCGCCCGGGTTCACGCCACCGACGACCCGGGCGACGTCGGCCCCGTCGACTACGTCTTCCTGGGCCTGAAAGCCAACGCGTACGCGGCGTGCGGGCCGCTCATCGCGCCGCTCCTGCACGACACCACGGCGGTCGTCGCCGCCCAGAACGGCATCCCCTGGTGGTACTTCCACCGGCACGGCGGCCCGCACGACGGCCATCGTGTCGAGAGCGTGGACCCGGCCGGCGCCGTCTCCGCCGTCCTCGCCCCCGAGCGGGCGATCGGCTGCGTCGTCTACGCCGCGACCGAGCTCAGCGGCCCCGGAGTCGTCCGCCATCTGGAAGGCACCCGGTTCTCCATCGGCGAGCCCGACCGCTCGGCGTCGAAGCGCTGCGAGGTGTTCGCCGAGGCGATGCGCGCGGGGGGCCTGAAGTGTCCGGTCGAGCCGGAGCTGCGCCACGACATCTGGATCAAGCTGCTCGGCAACATCTCCTTCAACCCCATCAGCGCGCTCGCCCGGGCGACGATGCGCCAGATGTGCCTGCACGGCGGTACGCGGCAGGTGATCGAGCTGATGATGCACGAGACCCTGGCCGTCGCCGCCGCCCTCGGCTGCCGCCCCGACATCTCCGTCGAGCGCCGTCTCGCCGGGGCGGAACGGGTCGGCGACCACCGCACCTCCACCCTCCAGGACCTGGAGCGGGGCAAGCCGCTGGAGCTGGACGTGCTCCTCGCGGCCGTGGTGGAGCTCGCGGACATCACCCACGTACCGGTGCCGACGCTCCGTACCGTCCACGCCCTGTCGGACCTGCTCGCGAACCAGTCCAGGAGCACCGCATGACGAACACCAGGAAGCGGGACCGCGCCCCGAAGACGTACACCCGGCTGACCCATCCGCTCGTCCGTGACGAGAAGGGCGGGCCGCTGCGGCCGGCGAGCTGGGACGAGGCCCTGGACCGGGCGGCGGCCGGGTTCCGGGATGCCCGGGGCGCGTTCGGGATGTTCTCCTGCGCCCGCGCGACCAACGAGATGAACTATGTGGCGCAGAAGTTCGCGCGCGTGGTGATGGGGACGAACGACGTCGACTCCTGCAACCGGACGTGTCACGCGCCGAGCGTCGCCGGACTCTCCGCGGTCTTCGGCTCGGGCGGCGGCACCTCCTCGTACGAGGAGATCGAGCACACCGACGTGATCGTGATGTGGGGCTCCAACGCCCGCTTCGCGCACCCGATCTTCTTCCAGCACGTGCTGAAGGGGATACGGAACGGGGCGCGGATGTACGCGGTCGATCCGCGCCGCACCTCGACCGCCGAGTGGGCCGAGAGCTGGCTCGGGCTCGACGTCGGCACCGACATCCCGCTCGCGCACGCCGTCGGCCGCGAGATCATCCACGCGGGCCTTTACAACCGGGCCTTCGTGGAGCGCGCGACGAGCGGCTTCGAGGAGTACCGGGCCCTGGTCGAGCCGTGGACTCTGACGGCCGCGTCGAAGGTGACGGGCGTACCGGCCACCGCGATACGGGAGTTGGCGCATGCCTTCGCCCGCGCGGAGCGGGCCCAGCTGTGCTGGACGCTCGGCATCACCGAGCACCACAACGGCACCGACAACGTCCGCGCGCTGATCAACCTGGCGCTGCTGACGGGGCATGTGGGGCGGTACGGCTCGGGGGTGCAGCCGCTGCGCGGGCAGAACAACGTGCAGGGCGGCGGCGACATGGGCGCGATCCCGAACCGGCTGCCCGGCTTCCAGGACATCCTCGACGCGGGGGTGCGGGAGAAGTTCGAGTCCTTCTGGGGCACGGAGATCCAGCCCCGGTACGGGCGGACGCTGACCGAGATGTTCGAGGCGATGGAGAGTGGCGAGCTGCGGGCCGTGTACTGCATCGGCGAGAACCCGGCGCAGTCGGAGGCGGACAGCGGGCAGGCGATGGAGCGGCTCGCGAAGCTCGACTGCCTGGTGGTGCAGGACATCTTCCTCACCAGGACGGCCGAGTTCGCCGACGTGGTGCTGCCGGCGACGGCGGCGTGGTGCGAGACGGAGGGCACGACCACCAACAGCGAGCGGCGCGTGCAGCGGGTCCGCAGGGCGGTGCGGCCGCCGGGCGAGGCCCGAGAGGACATCGACATCATCTGCGAGCTGGCGCGCCGGCTCGGCCACGAGGAGTGGAAGTACGCGGACGCGGAGTCCGTCTGGAACGAGCTGCGGGCGCTGTCGCCGGACCACTGGGGCATGACGTACGACCGCCTGGAGGAGCATCAGGGCATCCAGTGGCCGTGCCCGGACCTGGAGCGCCTCGAACCGTCCTTCCTGCACGGCCGGTTGTGGGAGAGGGATCCGGAACTGCTGGGCAGGCGAGCGCCGTTCGGGATCGTCCGGCACGATCCGCCGGTCGACCTCACGGACGAGGAGTATCCGATCCGGCTGACCACCGGACGGCGGCTCGACTCGTACAACACCGGTGTGCAGAGCGGGAGTTTCGCCTCTCCGCTGCGGCGCGGGGAGTACGTGGAGCTGTGTCCGGAGGACGCGGAGCGGTACGGGGTCGCGGTGGGCCAGCGGGTCCGGGTGACGTCGCGGCGGGGGTCCGTGGTGGCGCCGGTGTGGGTGGATCCCGCGCTGCGGCCGGGGCTCGCCTTCATGACGATGCACTTTCCGGACGAGGTCGACACCAACCAGCTGACGATCGAGGCGAACTGCCCGATCGCGGGCACGGCGGAGTTCAAGGCGTCGGCGATACGGATCGAAAGGGCGGCGGACGATGGATCTGCGCTTCGGTGACAGCAAGCCGACGGACGAGGAGCGGGAGGCGGTGGACGCCGTCCTGGGCCCGCCGGAGTCGGCATGGGAGGGCGCGGACGACCGGTCGGCGGCGGATCTGCGGTGGGCGAGGGGCGGGCGGGAGGCCCGGGAGCGCCGGGACCTGCTGCTGCCGGGGCTGCACGCGCTCAACGACCGGGTGGGGTGGATCAGCGAGGGGGGCCTGGACTATCTGTGCCGCCGGCTGACGGTGCCGCCGGCGGAGGCGTACGGGGTGGCGACGTTCTACTCGATGTTCGCGGTACGTCCCCGCCCGGCCCAGGTCCTCCATGTCTGCACGGACCTGGCCTGCGCGGCACGGGGCGCGGGGGTGCTGACGTCGGGCCTGGCGGCCGAGGGCGTCGCCTTCGAGCCGAGCCCCTGCCTGGGCCTGTGCGAGCGGGCCCCGGCGGCGCTGCTGACGCGGGCGGGGGTGGACGCGCCGAAGGACCGGGGTGGAACCGCTGGGCCGACCGGGCCGGGCCTCGGCCCCGGATCCTCGCTGCTCGGCGCGCTCAGTGGCCAGGGGCCGACGGCCCCCGGCGCCCGGAACTCCGTCGCCCCGGTAGGCACGACCGGGGGCGACGAGCCCGCCTCCACCACACCCGCCCCCGGCACCCGTATCTCCGTCGTCGTCGCCCCCGCCACGACCGTCACGCTCGCCCAGGTGGCCCGGCACCCGGAGGCCGCTCCGCCCGAGGCGCCCGCCGTCATGGCCGTTCCACAGGCCGGGCCCACCGAGTGGCCGGAACACGCTGCGCGGCCGGTGCGGCCCGGTGGTCGGGTTGTGCCCACCCTCCCCCGGACTCCGTTCGGGGGGACCCCCATCGCCCCGCGGGACGATCGCCCACATCCCCGCGCGCTCCAACTCCTCGGCCGGGTCGGGGTCGTCGATCCGGGGAGTGTCGACGACTACCGCGCGCACGGCGGGTACGCCGCGCTGCGGCGGGCGTTCGCGCTCGGGCCCGCCGGGGTGATCCGGGAGGTCACGGAGTCCGGGCTGGTCGGCCGGGGCGGGGCCGCGTTCCCCACCGGACGGAAGTGGCAGGCGACGGCATCACAGCCCGACACCCCCCACTACGTCGTGTGCAACGCCGACGAGTCCGAGCCGGGCACCTTCAAGGACCGTGTGGTCATGGAGGGCGACCCGTACGCGCTCGTCGAGGCGATGACCGTCGCCGGGTACGCCGTCGGCGCCCGCCGCGGATACCTGTACCTGCGCGGCGAGTACCCCCGCGCCTACGCGCGGCTCGCCCACGCGATCGACGAGGCGCGGGCCCGCGGACTGCTCGGCGACGACATCCTCGGCAGCGGCTTCGCCTTCGACATCGAGATCCGGCGCGGCGCGGGCGCGTACATCTGCGGCGAGGAGACCGCCCTGTTCAACTCCATCGAGGGATACCGGGGAGAGCCCCGCTCCAAGCCGCCCTTCCCCGTCGAGAAGGGCCTGTTCGGCAAACCCACGGCCGCCAACAACGTCGAGACGCTCGTCAACGTCCTGCCGATCCTCACCCAGGGCGCCGAGGCGTTCCGCGCCACCGAGACCAAGCTCTTCTGCGTGTCGGGCAACGTCGACCGCCCCGGCGTGTACGAGCTCCCGTTCGGCGCCACCCTCGGCGAGCTCCTCGACCTCGCCGGGCGACCGGACACGCTGCGCGCGGTCCTGCTCGGCGGGGCCGCCGGCGGTTTCGTCCGCCCCGACGAGCTGGACATCCCGCTCACCTTCGAGGGCACCCGGGCCGCCGGCACCACCCTCGGCTCGGGCGTCGTCCTCGTCCTGGACGAGTCCGTGGACCTGCCCCGGATCCTGCTGCGCATCGCCGAGTTCTTCCGCGACGAGTCCTGCGGCCAGTGCGTGCCCTGCCGGGTCGGCACGGTCCGGCAGGAGGAGGCGCTCCACCGCATCAAGGATCGTACGGGCGCAGCCGCGGCCGGTGACATCGCCCTGTTGCGCGAGGTCGGGCAGGCCCTGCGCGACGCCTCGATCTGCGGTCTCGGGCAGACCGCGTGGAACGCCGTCGAGTCCGCCATCGACCGTCTGGGGGTCTACAAGTGACCACGGTTCCCCTCGCCCCGCCCCGCCGCCTCCTGGAATTCACCCTCGACGACGCCCCCGTGCGCGTCGCCGAGGGCGCCACGATCCTCGACGCCTGCCGCGCCGCGGGGAAGGACGTGCCGACGCTCTGCCACGGCGACACCCTCACCCCGAAGAACGCCTGCCGGGTGTGCGTGGTCGAGGTCGAGGGCGCACGGACCCTCGCCCCGGCCTGCTCGCGCCGCGCGGAGCCCGGCATGGTCGTCCGCACGGACACCGAGCGCACCCGCCACAGCCGGAAGATCGTCCTGGAGCTGCTGGCCTCCTCCGTCGACCTCTCGACGACACCCCGCGCCGCCGAGTGGATCAAGGAGTACGGGGCTGAGCCCGACCGCTTCGGCCCGGAGGCCCGCCGCCTGGGCGAGGAGCCGCGGATCGACAACGACCTCTACGTGCGCGACTACGACAAGTGCATCCTCTGCTACAAGTGCGTCGACGCGTGCGGCGACCAGTGGCAGAACTCCTTCGCGATCTCCGTGACGGGCCGTGGCTTCGACGCCCGGATCGCCGTGGAGCACGACGGGCCGCTCACCGAGTCCGCCTGCGTGTACTGCGGGAACTGCATCGAGGTCTGCCCGACGGGCGCGCTGAGCTTCAAGCGCGAGTTCGACATGCGGGCGGACGGGAGCTGGGACGAGGAGGCGCAGACGGAGACGACGACGGTCTGCGCGTACTGCGGAGTGGGCTGCAACCTCACTCTGCACGTGCAGGACAATGAGATCGTCAAGGTCACCTCCCCGCACGACAACCCGGTGACCCACGGCAACCTCTGCATCAAGGGCCGCTTCGGCTTCCAGCACGTACAGAATCGGGTGTAGCGATCATGGGACGGGTGACCGAGCGACGACGGGTCCTGCGGATCCGCGGCGAGGCCGTGAACGAGCGCCCGGACACGCTGGTGGCCGAGGAGCCGCTGGAGATCCGGCTGAACGGCCGGCCGCTCGCGATCACGATGCGCACGCCCGGCGACGACTTCGCGCTCGCCGCCGGGTTCCTGGTCAGCGAGGGGGTACTGGGCGCCGCCTCCGACGTACGGAACATCGTGTACTGCGCGGGGGCCAAGGACGACGGCACGAACACGTACAACGTGGTGGACGTGCAGCTGGCGCCCGGTGTCCCCGTCCCGGACATCACCCTGGAGCGGAACGTCTACACGACGTCGTCGTGCGGGCTGTGCGGCAAGGCCAGCCTGGACGCGGTACGGACCACGGCGCGCTTCCCGATCGCCGACACTCCCCCGGTCCGGCTCACGCCCGAGCTGCTCGCCCGCCTCCCCGACCGGCTGAGGGCCGCCCAGCGGGTCTTCGACCGGACCGGCGGGCTGCACGCGGCGGCGCTGTTCTCGGAGGACGGCGAGCTGCTCGACGTACGGGAGGACGTGGGCCGCCACAACGCGGTGGACAAGCTGGTGGGCCGGGCCCTGAACGACGGGCGGCTGCCGTTGCAGCGAGCGGTCCTGCTGGTCTCGGGCCGGGCCTCTTTCGAGCTGGCCCAGAAGGCGGTGATGGCGGGCATCCCGGTGCTCGCCGCGGTCTCCGCGCCGTCCTCGCTGGCCGTGGACCTGGCCGTGGAGACGGGCCTGACGCTGGTGGGCTTCCTGCGCGGGCCGGACATGAACGTGTACGCGGGTGAGCACCGGATCGCCCTCGGGGCCGCGGCCTCCCGGGGCTGACGGGCCCGCGCCCGCTGCACGGGTCGGGCCGCCGGCCGGCGGGGAGCGCCCCCTGCGCCGGCCGGTCCCGTACCCCCCCGGCGGATCCCGGACGCGTGATCGCGGGACAAGTGTCCACCCCCCGGCGAGCTCGTGGCCTTGCTGCGCGCCGAGGGCCCGGGGCGGGAGCGGCCCGCGGTGGAGCTCCGGGGCGAGCTGGTGCGGGCCGAGCAGGAAGGCCGGCTCGTGGACGCGGATCAGGCGCGCGGGTGGGCCACCATCCGGGACGGAGCGGCGGCGGGCAGTGGGGCGATCGCTCTGGTGGTGTCGCTGACGCAGGCGCTGGGGCTCTCCTAGCGCGCGCGGCGGCTCCCCGTCTCGGCCGGTGGGTCGATCATCTGGAGGGTGAGGGTGGCCGGGGGTTCGGCGATGCCCGGGCCGCCCGCGGTCGTCCAGGCGAGGATGTCGTCGAGGCAGTCGTCGTCCACGGTGAAACCGATCCAGGCGGCCCGGCCGCCGCGGCGACGACCCTCGGTGGAGGGCTGGACCACGACGATGTTGGCCTGCGCGCAGGGGCCGAGGCAGTCGCTCGTACGGACGGACAGCCGGCCGCCGGAGGCCGCGGCGGCCTCGCGGAGGCGGGCGAGCTGGCCGGCGTGGTCGACGCCGGGGTTCTTGCGGGCGACGCCGCAGCAGCAGCCCCGGCAGACGACGAGGCTGCAGGGGCGGGCGCCGTAACGTATCGGGACGGGCGTCACGCGGGCCCGTCCAGGGTGATCTCGGAGACGGCGGCGACCGTGCCGAGCCTCGGGAAGTCGAGCGTCACCGAGGCGTGGTGCTCGTCGGCGGTGAAGGCGGTCATGGCGTCCTCGGCGAAGACGGGCTCGTAGCCGAGGTCGCAGGCGGCCCGGGCGGTGGACTCGACGCCGAGGTTCGTGGCGATGCCGCCGAACACGACGGTGGTGACGGAGTGTTCGGCGAGGAGTTCGTGGAGTCCGGTGTTCTGGAAGCCGCCGATGGTCCGCTTGACGACGATGTGGTCGCCCGCGTGGACGAGGGAGGGGACGAGCTCGCTGCCGGGCGGCTGGGTGTCGATGTTCGGCCGCTCGACCCGGATGTGGACGACGGGCGCGCCGGCGGCCCGGAAGGTCCGGGCGAGCCGGTCGGCCGCGGCGACGACGTCGGTTCCGGGGCGGGGTGCGAGGGGCAGCGCGACGATGCGTTCCATCAGGTCGACGAGGACGAGCGCGGTGCGGCCGGGATCAAGTGCGGGCATGGGAGCACGGTAGCGGGCGCGTTGATCTTCACGGCGCGGGTGGGGATGTGATCCCGCCAACGGTAGGCCCGGCCGGGCGCCTGCTTCAGCGCCGGACCGGGACGGACTCCGCGGCCGGATGGTCTTGAGCGGGCTCGGCGGTCGGCGACGGGTGGTCCGGGTCGAGTGCCGGTCGGTCCGGCTCGGGGGCCGGTCGGTCCGGCTCGAGGTCGCGGGAGCGGCGCTTCGCGAGGACCGCGCAGACCATCAGCTGCATCTGGTGGAAGAGCATCAGCGGCAGCACGGCGAGCGAGGCCTGTGCCCCGAACAGCACGCTCGCCATGGGGAGCCCCGCCGCCAGGCTCTTCTTCGAGCCGGCGAACTGGATGGCGATCCGGTCCGCCCGGTCGAAGCCGAGCCGCTTCGCCCCGTACCAGGTCAGCGTGAGCATCACCGCGAGCAGGACGGCCTCGACGGCGAGCAGGAGGCCGAGCCGCGCCGGGGTGACCTGGTGCCAGACGCCGGCGACCATGCCGTGGCTGAAGGCCGTGTACACGACGAGCAGGATCGAGCCCCGGTCGACGTACCCGAGCACCTTCTTGTTCCGGACGAGGAATCCCCCGACCCAGCGGCGCAGCAGCTGGCCCGCCAGGAACGGCACCAGGAGCTGGAGCACGATCTTCAGCAGCGAGTCGGCGGAGAAGCCGCCCGCACTGCCTCCGATCAGGAGCGCCGCCAGCAGCGGGGTGAGCACGATCCCGGCGAGGGAGGAGAAGGAGCCCGCGCAGATCGCCGCCGGCACGTTGCCGCGCGCGATCGAGGTGAAGGCGATCGAGGACTGGATGGTGGAGGGCACCAGGCAGAGGAAGAGGAGACCGCTGTAGAGCGGGGGTGTGAGAACGGCCGGTACCAGTCCCTTCGCCGCGAGCCCGAGGAGCGGGAAGAGGAGGAAGGTGCAGGCGAGGACCGTGAGGTGGAGCCGCCAGTGCTTCAGCCCGTCGAGCGCCTCGCGGGTGGAGAGGCGGGCGCCGTAGAGGAAGAACAGCAGGGCGATGGCCGCCGTCGAGGCCCCGTCGGCAACGGTGGCGGCGGTGCCGGAGGCGGGCAGCAGAGCCGCGAGGCCGACCGTGCCGAGCAGCGCCAGGATGTACGGGTCGATCGGCAGCCAGGACGGCAGGAGGGTCGTACGGCGGCTCATGTGCTCCACTGCTCTGCGTGCTCGGGGTGGATCTGCGTGCTCGGGTTCGGTCCGCGTGCCCGGGCTCGGTCCGCGTGCTTCGGGGTGGGGTCGTGCCCTCCCCATCCTGCTCCCTCGCGCGGACATCGGGAATCCCGTACAGCGCTCTGACTGCCATCACGGATCATGATGACCGCGCTAGTCTCGGGAGCGTGTACGACCCCTCCCAGCTCCGGACCTTCCTCGCGGTCGCCCAGACGCTGAGCTTCACGCAGGCCGCGCGCCGGCTCGGGCTGCGCCAGTCGACCGTGAGCCAGCACGTACGCCGTCTGGAGGACGCCACCGGGCGTCCGCTGTTCACCCGGGACACCCACAGCGTGGAGTTGACGGAGGACGGCGAGGCGATGCTCGGCTTCGCCCGGACGATCCTGCAGGCCCATGAGCGGGCCGCCGCCTTCTTCACCGGGACCCGGCTGCGCGGGCGGCTCCGCTTCGGCGCCTCGGAGGACTTCGTCGTGACCCGGCTGCCCGAGATCCTGGAGTCGTTCCGGCGCGAGCACCCCGAGGTGGATCTGGAGCTGACGGTCGAGTTGTCGGGGACGCTGAACGCCCGGCTGGAGGCGGGACGCCTCGATCTCATCCTGGCGAAGCGGCGCGCCGAGGAGAGTGGGGGCGAGCTGGTCTGGCAGGACTCGCTGATCTGGATCGGCGCCCCGCAACTGCGGCTGGACCCGGACCGGCCGGTTCCGCTGATCGTCTTCCCGCCGCCCGGCATCACCCGCGCCCGGGCGCTCGAAGCCCTGGAGGCGCAGGGGCGCGCGTGGCGGATCGCCTGCACGAGCAGCAGCCTGAGCGCCAACATCGCGGCGGCCCGCGCCGGGCTCGGCGTGATGGCCCACACCCGTGGCCTGGTGCCGCCCGGCCTGGTCCGGCTTCCGGCCCGGGCGGACCTGCCCGATCTGGGCGAGGTCGACTTCGTGCTGCGCAAGGGGCGGCGGCGCGGCCCGTCCCAGGAGGCGGCCGACGCCCTGGCCTCGGCGATCCTGGCGGGCGGCGACCGACTGCACCGGCCGCGCTGACACGGCACGGCGCGGCGTCGGGGGTCGCGGCCGCGCCGCCCCGGGACCGTCGGTCTCCGCCCGGATGGTGAGCGGCCGGTACAGATTCCGTGGAGATTCGGGCCCGCCCTGCTTACTCGCCAGTCAGTAAAGGGCCCCGACCGCCCGCCACTCAGCCGCTCCCCCTCCCCTGACCTGTGAGAACACCCAATGTCCCGGCTTGGTGAAGGCGCTCCCACCCGTCAGTCGGGTGGGGTACCGTCACCCGCGCCGTACGGAGCGCGACAACGAGCGGGCGAGGAGCAGGTCATTGCGCGAGTTCACCGTGCCGCCCGTCGAGGCGGCGCCTCAGGTCGGCGGCCTGGCGGACGCCGTGTTCGATCACGCCGAACAGACGCCGGACCGGGTCGCGCTCGGCCGCAAGGACGCCTCCGGACAGTGGCATGACGTGACGTCGGCGCAGTTCCGGGACGAGGTGCTCGCGCTCGCGAAAGGGCTGATCGCACAGGGCGTACGGTTCGGCGACCGGGTCGCCATCATGGCCAGGACCCGTTACGAATGGACTCTGTTCGACTTCGCGCTGTGGACGCTGGGCGCGCAGTCGGTGCCGATCTACCCGACCTCCTCCGCCGACCAGGTCTACTGGATGCTGCACGACGCCGAGGTCACCGCGTGCGTGGTGGAGCACGAGGACCACGCCATGACGATCGGTTCCGTGATCGACCGGCTGCCGCGGCTCCAGCGGCTGTGGCAGCTGGACGCGGGTGAGGGTGCGGTCGCCGAGCTGGTCGCGGCGGGCGTGGAGATCGACGAGGACGTGGTGCAGCGGCACCGGCGGGCGGTGACGCCGGAGTCCGTGGCGACGATCATCTACACCTCGGGCACCACGGGCCGTCCCAAGGGCTGCATCATCACCCACTCCAACTTCATGTTCGAGACGGACATGCTGACCGGCCGCTGGGAGCCGGTCTTCCACTCCAAGCCGGGCGACGAGGCCTCGACCCTGCTGTTCCTCCCGCTCGCCCATGTCTTCGGGCGGATGGTCGAGGTGGCCGCGATCGTGAGCGGGGTGAAGCTGGGGCATCAGCCGGCGCTCGCCGCCTCGGCGCTGCTGCCGGACCTCGCCGCCTTCCGGCCGACGTTCATCCTGGCCGTGCCCTATGTCTTCGAGAAGGTCTTCCACGCGGCCCGCCGCAAGGCGGAGAGCGGGGGGAAGGTCGGCCCCTTCGACAAGGCGGTCGAGGTGGCGGTCAAGTACGCCGAGGCGATGGAGCACAAGGCGTTCGGCCTCGGACCCGGTCCGTCGGCGGGGCTGCGGATGCAGCACCAGTTCTTCGAGAAGGTGGTGTACGGAAAGGTCCGCGAGGCCATGGGCGGGCGGGTCCGGCACGCGATGTCGGGCGGCTCGGGCATGGACCGGCAGCTCGGGCTCTTCTTCGAGGGCGCCGGGGTGACGGTGTTCGAGGGATACGGCCTCACGGAGTCCTCGGCGGCCGCGACCGCGAATCCGCCGGAGCGCACCAAGTACGGGACGGTCGGGCAGCCGATCCCGGGCACGACCGTGCACATCGCGGAGGACGGGGAGGTGTGGCTGCACGGCGGCCAGATCTTCTCCGGGTACCTCAACAACCCGCAGGCCACCTCCGCCGTCCTCAACGACGGGTGGCTGGCCACCGGGGATCTGGGGATGCTCGACGAGGACGGTTATCTGACGATCACCGGGCGCAAGAAGGAGATCCTCGTGACCTCGGGCGGCAAGAGCGTGTCGCCGACCGGTCTCGAGGAACGGGTGCGCTCGCATCCGCTGATCGCGCAGTGCATCGTGGTGGGCAACGACCGGCCGTACATCGCCGCACTGGTGACGATGGATCAGGAGGCGGTGGAGCACTGGCTGGCGATGCAGGGGCGGCCGCCGCTTCCGCCTGCCGAGCTGGTGCGGGACCCGAGCCTGGAGACCGAGATCCGGCGGGCCGTCGTGGCGGCCAACACCCTGGTCTCGCAGGCCGAGTCCATCCGGACCTTCCGAATCCTGGCACATCCGTTCAGCGAGGAGCACGGGCTGCTCACACCCTCGCTCAAGCTGAAGCGGAAGGCGATCGAGAAGGCGTACGCGGCGGAGGTCGAGGCGCTGTACGGCTGATCCGGGCAGTGGTCAAGGGTTTCTGACGCATCATCAATTGACGTTGCATCAGTTATTGACGGTTCATCAGCTCGGTCACAGAATGCGGTCACCCGACGGAGGGACGACCGACCGTGTTGCGACCGATCCGCACCCTCGCCGCCGCCGCAGCGGCCCTGCTCCTCGCCTCAGCCTGCAACTCCGCCTCCACCGGAGGGACTTCGGAGAAGCCCGGCTCCTCCGCACGCGGAGTCACCGCCGACTCCGTCAAGGTCGGCGGCATCGTCTCCATGACCACCGCGAGCGGCTACTCGAAGAAGGACACCGACCTCGGCGCCAAGGCGCGCTACGACCGGGCCAACGCCGAGGGCGGTGTGAACGGGCGCCGGATCGACTACCTGGGCGCCGAGGACGACGGCCAGGACCCGGCGAAGAACCTGGCGGCGGCCCGCAAGCTCGTCCAGCAGGACAAGGTCTTCGCCGTCTCCCCCATGAGCTCGGTCACCTTCGCCGGCGCCGACTTCCTCAACGGCCAGAAGGTCCCCACCGTCGGCTGGGGCACGCTCCCGTCGTTCTGCGGCCCGAAGTACATCTACGGCTTCAACGGCTGCCTCGTCCCGACCCCGGGCGGCACCCTCAACCAGACCTGGCCCGAAGGGCTCGCCACCGTCCTCGGCGGCGCGCGGGGCAAGTCGGTCGCGCTGATCGCCGGCGACAACGACGCCGGCAAGTTCGGCATCCGCACCTTCACCCAGGGCTTCAAGGCGGCCGGCTTCCATGTCGCGTACGCCAAGGCCGCGGTGCCCGCGACCTCGATGCCCAGCGACTGGTCGGCGTACACCAAGGAGATCCTCCGCTCGGGCCCCGGCGGCGGCGCGCCCGACGCCGTGGTCTCCGTGATGCAGACCCCGTACAACATCGGTCTCTTCACCGCCCTCAAGCGGTCCGGCTACAAGGGCGTCATCTCCGATCCGACCGACTACGACCCGGGGCTGCTCGCGAAGGACGCGACGCGGCAGGCGCTCGACGGGGTGCACGTGCTGCTGCAGTTCCAGCCGTTCGAGGCCGACAGCCCCGCGATGCGGCAGTTCAAGGCGGACATCAAGAAGGCGGCGGGCGGGAAGGACGTACCGCTCAACATGCACATGCTGACGGGCTACATGTCGGCCGACCTCTTCCTCGCCATCGCCGCGAAGGCCGGCAAGGACCTGACCGTGGAGTCCTTCCAGAAGGCGGCGGCCGGCTTCTCCGACACCGGAACGCTCGTGGGCGACCGCGCCGAGCCGAAGGGCCAGAAGGAGAGCTTCGGCTGCGGAGCTCTCGTCCGGCTGAAGAACGGACGCTACGAGGTGGCCGTGCCGTTCAAGTGCTACCCGCCGATCCCCTTCGGCTAGGGCGGCGCCGTGGGTGACCTGCTGGGCTTCGTGCTGAGCGGTCTGGTCTCGGGCGCGCTGTACGCGCTGCTCGCGACCGGGCTCGTGCTGTCGTACTCCGCCTCCGGACTCTTCAACTTCGCGCACGGCGCCACCGCCTATCTCTGCGCGCTGGCGTTCTACGAGCTCCACTCCGGCTTCGGCTGGCCCGCCGTGCCGACGGCGCTGCTGCTCGTGTGCGTGGTCGCGCCCGCGCTCGGTCGGGGCCTGGACCGGCTGATGTTCCGCAAGCTGGCCCGGGTCGGCGAGACGGCGCAGATCGTCGCCACGATCGGCCTGCTGGTCGCGCTGCCCGCGGCCGGGCTGTGGGTGGTGGAGCTCCTTGAGCGGGCCGGCGCCCCGGTCCAGCCCGCCGAGAACCAGTTCGGGCTGCCGGGCGTCGGGCCGAGCCCGGCCGTGTCCTGGCAGCCCCTCGACGGGGTCGGCATCGACTCCGACCAGCTGATCACCTGGGTCGCGACGGCGCTCGTGGCGGCCGGGCTGTGGGTGCTGATGCGGCACACCCGGCTCGGACTCCAGCTGCGGGCGGCCGTCGACAACCGCTCGCTGACGGAGCTGCGGGGCATCAGCGCGGACCGGCTTTCCTCGATCGCGTGGATGCTGTCGTCGGGGCTCGCGGGACTCGCCGGCGTCCTCGCGACCCCGCTCCTCGGTCTCTCCGCCCACGACTACACGCTGTTCCTGTTCGTCTCCGCGACCGCGGCGGTGCTCGGGCGCTTCGTGTCGGTGCCGCTCGCGTTCGCGGGCGGGCTCGGGCTCGGGGTGCTGCAGAACCTGGTGGCGGGGTACGCGTCGTTCGCGGAGGACATCACCGGCTTCCGTACCGCGGTGCCCTTCCTGATCCTCTTCGGCGGTCTCGTCGTGCTGGCACAGCGCCGGCGCGCGGCGGGCACGGCCGCCGCGGATCCACCGCCGGTCGACTATCTCGCCGGGAAGGGCTGGGGCCGCAGATGGGGTGCGTGGGCCGGCGCGGGCGCGCTCCTCGCCACGGCCTTCTACACGGTCACCACGCCGTTCTGGAGCGGGATCCTGGCGCAGGGCCTCGCGATCGGGCTGGTCTTCATGTCGTTCACGGTGGTCACGGGCCTCGGTGCGATGGTGTCGCTCGCCCAGTCGACGTTTGTGACCGGCGCGGCGCTGGTGGCGGGGCTGCTGATGAGCCACGGCTGGCCCTTCGTGGCCGCGGCGGCGGTCGGCACGGCCGCGGCGGCGCTGCTCGGGGCGGTGGTCGCGCTGCCCGCGCTGCGGCTCGGCGGCCGGTCGCTGGCGCTGGCCACCCTGGCCCTCGCCTTCCTGGCGGACCAGGTGCTCTTCCAGGTGGGGTGGTTGCGCAACGGGGACACGGGATGGGAGATCCCGCGTCCCGTCCTCGGGCCGGTGGATCTGGGCGACGATCGGGCGCTGGGGGTCGCGCTGGTTCTGCTGTGCGGGGCGGTCGTGTGGCTGCTGACCTGGCTGCGCGGTTCCCGGTGGGGCCGGGCCGTGCTCGCGGTCCGCTCGGCGCCGGAGGCCGCGTCGGCGTCGGGGGTGTCGGTGGTACGGACGAAGCTCCTGGTCTTCACGGTGTCGGCGGGCCTCGCGGGCTTCGGGGGCGTGCTGTACGCCTCGTACCACACACGGATCACGGCGACGGACTTCACGGCGATGACGGGCCTGGTGTGGCTGGCGGTGGTGGTCGCCGCGGGGGTGCGCAGACCGCAGTTCGCGGTGGTGGCCGGGCTGGTCTTCGCGGTGGTCCCGCATCTGATGGCGACGTACGTGACGGAGTCCGCGCACCTGCCGGTGATCCTCTTCGGCCTGGCGGGCCTGGCCCTGGCGAACGACCCGGACGGCTACTGCGCGGCGTGGCCGTCCCGGCGGGCGGCACGGAGGGCGGCGGCGCGGGGGTCCGTGCGGGAGGCCGTTCCGCGGGGGTCCGTGCGGGGGGCCGTTCTCCGTCCCCTCCCCTCCCCGAGACCGGGGGCAGGCCCCCGGACCCCTGGGGAGCAGGATCGAGGGCAGGGCGCCCGATCGCCCGAGGGCGCCGGCTTCGCGCCGCAAGGCGGGGCCGCCGGGCCGCTCGATTCGGCCTCGCGGCGCGCACCGGGGCCGACGGATCCTTCCATCGCCGAGAGCAGGGGCGCGGCCCCCGGTCCGCACCGCGGGACGGGCAACGCGGCGCTCGCGCTCGAGTTGAACGGCATACACGCCGGATACGGCGGGGCGCCCGTGCTGCATGGGGTGGACCTCGGGGTGGGCGCCGGGGAGACGGTGGTGCTGCTCGGGCCCAACGGGGCCGGGAAGTCCACGCTGTGCCGGGTGGCCGCGGGGCTTCTGCGGCCCACCGAGGGGCTCGTACGCGTAGGGGCGGAGGACGCGGGACGCGACACGGCCGTCGCGCGGGCCCGGCGCGGGGTGCGGCTCGCGCCCGAGGGGCGGGGGATCTTCGCCGGGCTCTCCATCGAGGAGAACCTGGCCCTGCAGCTGCCCGCCCCCGAGGACCGTGACGCCGTGTACACGCGCTTTCCCGCGCTCGCCGCCCGCCGCTCCGTCGCCGCCGGCTCCCTGTCCGGCGGCGAGCAGCAGCTCCTCGCGCTCGCCCCGCTCCTCCAAAGCCCGCCGGCCGTCCTCGTCGCCGACGAACCCTCCCTCGGCCTCGCGCCCCGCGTCGTGGACGAGGTGTTCCGCCTCCTCACCGAGCTGCGGGCGAGCGGCACGGCGCTGCTCCTGGTCGAGGAGAAGGCCGCCGAGGTGCTCGGTATCGCCGACACCGTCGCATACCTCTCTCAGGGCGAGATCGCCTGGTCCGGCCCGCGGTCCGAGGTGGACACGGACCGGCTCGCCGAGGCCTATCTGGGGACGGGGGTTCGCCGATGACCACTGGGCTGCTTCATGCCTCCGGGATCGACGTCCGCTTCGGCGGCGTCCACGCCCTGCGCGACGTGACGATCTCCGTACGGCCCGGTGAGGTCTGCGGCCTCATCGGGCCGAACGGCGCCGGCAAGACCACGCTCTTCGACGTCCTGTCCGGGATCCGGCGGCCGGACGGCGGAAGCATCGCGTTCGCGGGCGAGGACATCACACGTCGGTCCCCCGTGTGGCGGGCCCGCCACGGCATCCGCCGGACCTTCCAGCGCCAGCAGCTCTTCGGGCAGTTGACGGTGACCGACAACCTGGTGGTGGCCCAGGACTGGCGGCCGGGTGCGCGGCGCCACCGGGAGCGGGCCGCCGTCGTGCTCCGTGAGTGCGGGCTCGACGCGCTCGCGGAGTCGTACGCCGGCGCGCTGCCCGTCGGGCAGGCCCGCATGGTCGAGCTCGCCCGCGCCCTCGCCGACCCGCCCCGCGTGCTCCTGCTCGACGAGCCCGCCTCCGGCACGACCGTCGAGGAACGCCGCCAACTGGCCGCCGTCGTCCGTCACATGGCCGAGGAGGAGAACTGCGCGGTGCTGCTCGTCGAGCACAACGTGGCCTTCGTGATGGAGCTGTGCTCGCGCGTCGTGGTCCTTGGCCTCGGCCGGGTCCTGGCCGAGGGGACGGCCGCCGAGGTCCGCGCCGACCCCGCCGTACGGGAGGCATACCTCGGAACGACTCCCGGTGGGGCACCGCATACGTCCCGGGGCACCACGGAATGCGAGGGAGTCTGAGATGGTTGACCCAGGGAGTACCACTCGACGACGTTAGGATCGACCGCACGTGAGCACGGACAACAAGGTCCCTTCCCTCACCCTGAACAACGGCGTGGAGATGCCGCAGCTCGGCTTCGGCGTCTGGCAGGTGCCGGACGACGAGGCGACACGCACGGTGGCCACGGCTCTCGAGGCGGGCTACCGCTCGATCGACACCGCCGCGATCTACCAGAACGAGACGGGCACCGGAAAGGCCATCGCCGCGTCCGGCATCGCCCGCGAGGAGCTGTTCGTCACCACCAAGCTCTGGAACAGCGAGCAGGGCCACGACTCCACGCTGCGGGCCTTCGACGCCTCCCTCGACAAGCTGGGCCTGGACTACGTCGACCTGTACCTGATCCACTGGCCGGTGCCGTCGAAGGACGCGTACGTCGACACGTACCGAGCGTTCGAGAAGATCCACGCCGACGGCCGGGCGAAGGCGATCGGTGTCTCCAACTTCCTCCCGGAGCACCTGGAGCGACTGATCGGCGAGACCTCGGTCGTCCCCGCCGTGAACCAGATCGAGCTCCACCCGCACCTCCAGCAGGCGGCCTCGCGCGAGGCGCACGCCAAGCACGGCATCGCCACCGAGGCCTGGTCGCCGCTGGGGCAGGGCAAGGGCCTCCTGGAGGTCCCGGCGATCGTCGCCGTCGCGCAGAAGCACGGCCGCACCCCGGCCCAGGTGGTGCTGCGCTGGCACCTGCAGACCGGCAACGTGGTCATCCCGAAGTCGGTGACCCCGTCCCGTATCCGGGAGAACATCGACGTGTTCGACTTCGAGCTGGACGCCGAGGACATGGCCGCGATCGCCGTCCTCGACGAGAACCGGCGCCTCGGGCCGAACCCGGCCGAGTTCAGCGTCGGCGCCTGAGCGAGCGGAGGGCCGGCCCGGCACCGGGCCGGCCCTCTCCACTGCCCGGGGGCCGGCTCCCTGGGGGACGGCTGCCCCTGGAGACGACTGGCCCGGGAGACGACGACGAACGAGGGGTACGGAGAGTGAGCGGTTCGCCCGCACCGGTCGAGGAGGGCCTCTACCGGGTACGGAACGTGGCCAGCGGACTGCTCCTGGAGGTGTACCAGGGCTCGACCCGCAGCGGTGCCAACGTGCAGCAGGGCAAGGAGAACGGGTCGCCGGGGCAGCACTGGCACATCACGGCCGTCCCGAACGGCAGCGGCCTCTACCACCTGGTCAACGCGGCCGGCGGCAAGCGGCTCGACGTGGCGAACGCCTCGACGGAGAACGGCGCCAACATCCAGCAGTGGAAGGCGAACAACTTCGGCGCGCAGGAGTGGATCATCGAGCAGGACCTCCAGTCGCCCGGAACGGTCGCGCTGGTGAGCTTCATCAGCGGGCTGCTCCTGGAGGTCGAGGACGGCTCGATGGACGACGGCGCCAACGTCCGGCAGTGGGAGGACACCGACTCGCCCTCCCAGTGGTGGCAGTTGGAGCCGGTCGTCCCGTAGCCCGGCAGGATCCGGAGGACAGGCCCTGGCCCTAGCCCTTCCGTGCGGTGTGGACCGTGCGGGCGGTGAGGTGGAAGACGTCCGTGCGATGGTGCAGGGAGTACGGGTCGGCGGGGTCGAGGAGCCTGTCGAGGGTGGCCAGGTCGTCGTCGGCGAGCCGGTCTTCCATGACCTCGCGCTGGTGGGTGAAGTGGGAGACGACCTTCTCCCGTACGACGGCGGGCACGGGCGCGGGCACGTCGGTCAGGAACGAGCGGGTGCCGCTGGGTGTCAGGCCGGCCGCGGTGAGCAGGGCGCGCCAGTCGTCGATCTCCGCCTCGGCCCCGGGCAGCCCCTCGCGCATCGCGCCGAACCACTCGGCGTTCGCGGCGTCGATCCGGGCCTCAAGGCCGGGGCGGCCGATGCCGATGTTCCACGGGAGGTGCCGGGCGGGCAGTCCGCCCTCGACGAGGGCGACGAGTCCGCCGGACCGCAGCGTCGCGGCGAGGGCGGCGAGGGCGGCCCGCTGGTCGCCGAGGTGATGCAGGGAGTTGCCGGCCCAGATCAGGTCCGCCTCCCCCAAGTCGTCGAATCCCTTCGGGAGTTCGGCGTGGATGGTGGAGATCCGGGCACCGAGCCCGCGGGCCTCCGCGCGGGCCCGGGCGCGCTCCAGGAGCTCCGGCGTGGCGTCGACGGCGACGATCTCGGCGGCCGGGAACGCGTCGGCGAGCAGGGCGGTCACGACGCCGGGGCCGCTGCCGATGTCCAGGACGCGGCGGACGCCTGCGGCCGGGACGAGTTCGCCGAGCCAGGCTGCCGCCCGGGCGTAGGCGGGGCCCTGGATCTCGGCCTGGCGCTCGAGGAGCGGGGCCATCTCGCTCCAGTTCAGGTCCGTGCTGTGGTGGTGGTGTCGACTCATGCGCCCAGGGTCCGCCGGGCGGGCCGAAAGCGCCAGGATTTTTGCTGTTCCGGCAACTCTCGATGCCGATCTCAGGCCCTCGTGCGGTGCTCCTGAGGGCTGATGCCCCGTACCCGCTTGAAGGAGGCGCTGAGCGCGAACGCGCTGCTGTAGCCCACCTGCCGGGCCACGGACTCGATCGTCGCGTCCGTCTCCCGCAGCAGGTCGGCGGCGAGCGCGAGACGCCAGCCGGTGAGGTATGCCATCGGCGGCTCGCCGACGAGTTCGGTGAACCGGCGTGCCAGTCCGGCTCGCGACGTGCCCGCCTTGGCCGCGAGCGAGGCGACGGTCCAGGGGTGGGCCGGGTCGTTCTGGAGGAGTCGCAGGGCCCGGCCGACGACGGGGTCCGCCATGGCGCGGTACCAGGCCGGGGCCTGTGCTCCCGGCCTGGAGAACCAGGCCCGGACGACGGCGATGAGGAGCAGGTCGAGGACCCGGTCGAGGACGACGCTCTGCCCGGGTTCGTCGCGGGAGATCTCCTCGTCGAGGAAGGGCATGAGGGGGCAGTTCCACACCTCGGTGGGCAGGTGCAGCAGGGGCGGCAGGGCGTCGAGCAGGCGCCGGCTGACCTCGCCGTCCATCTGGTAGGTGCCGACGAGGACGGTGGTGGAGCCGTCGAGTGCGTTGCCCCAGGTCCGTACGCCGAGGTGCATGGACTCGGAGAGCGGCTCGCCGCTCAGGGTGGTGCAGACTCCGCCGGGGCCGATCACCGCCCGGGGCGCGGCGTCGGGGGCGTCGGCGACGGTGTAGGGCTCGGGGCCGCGGGCGATGGCGATGTCGCCGGGCCGCAGCAGGACGGGCTCGCCCCGGTCGGGGACGATCCAGGCCTCGCCCTCGGTGGCGCACATCAGGCAGAGCGGCGCGCGGTCCTCGATCCGGACCGACCACGGCGGCTCCATGATCATCCGGAGCAGGAAGGCCCCTTTGGCCCGCGGTCCGTCGAGGAGTCCGGCGAGAGCGTCCATGAGTCGCAAGCGTAGACGGACGCGTATGGGAGTGAGTCTGTGGAGCATGGGAAGACGGCTCCCGGCCCGCGATTCTGGGGACATGACGACGAACACGAACACGAAGCAGACGGTTCTGGTGACGAGCGCGACCGGCAAGACGGGCCGGCGGGTGGCGGAACTCCTCGCGGCCCGCGGCGTGACCGTCCGGGCGGGCTCGCGCTCCGGTACGACCCGATTCGACTGGGAGGACGTGAGCACCTGGGCCCCTGCGCTGCGGGGCGCGGACGCCGCGTATGTGAGCTACTACCCGGACCTCGCCGCGCCGGGCGCGGTGGAGGCGATGCGGACCCTCGGCGAACTGGCCGTGGCGAACGGGGTGCGGCGGCTGACGCTGCTGTCCGGGCGCGGCGAGCCGGAGGCGGTCCACGCGGAGGAGGCGCTGCGCGAGTCCGGGGCCGAACTGACCGTCGTACGGGCCTCGTTCTTCGCGCAGAACTTCACCGAGGGCGCGATGGCGGAGGGCGTCGCGGAGGGCACGATCGCGTTTCCCGGGGGCGACACGGCCGAGCCGTTCATCCACGCCGACGACCTGGCGGAGGTGATCGTCGAGACCCTGGACGGCGACGGCCACGCGGGGGTGGTCCACGAGGTGACCGGTCCGCGGCTGCTGACCTTCGCGGAGGTGGCTGCGGAGGTCTCCCGAGCCTCGGGCCGTGAGGTCACGTACGTCCCGATGAGCGAGGACGAATACACCTCCCTGCTCCAGCGGTTCGGGCTGCCCGAGCCGGACGCGCAGTGGCTCTCGGCGCTCTTCTCGATGCTGCTCGACGGCCACAACGCGTCGGTGACGGACGGGGTGAAGCGGGTCCTGGGCCGTGAGCCGCGCGACTTCACGGACTTCGCGGCGGAGGCCTGGAGCTAGGGGCGTCCGGCGGATCAGGATCGGACAGGCCCTGGAGGGGCCACGCCCTGGGCGGGAGGCGCGGGCGCGTAGCGGCCGGCCAGGGTGGCGACCGTGGCGGCGATACGGGCCCGGAGTTCGGCCGGTTCCAGGACCTCCACGTCGACGCCGAGGGCGAGGAAGGTGTCATGGGCGTGGGAGAGGGACTCGGTCGGGACGGTGGCACGGGTCCAGCCGTCCCGGTCCGGTACACCGGTCTCGGCGAGGGCCCGGGCCGCCGCCCCGGTGAGGCGTTTCGCGCCCTCCGGGGAGAGCCGGACCAGCGCCTCGCCGGTGTGCAGGCGGGAGCGGAAGCCGTCCTGGTACTCCTGCCAGTGCGCCGCCAGGTCGAAGCCGTCCGGGATCTCGAACTCCTCGTCGGTGACGTCGAGTTCGAGGATCTGGTCGACCCGGTAGGTGCGCGGCCCCGGTCCGGCGACCAGGTACCAGCGGCCGGCCTTGAGGACCAGTCCGTACGGTTCGAGGCGCCGGTCGACGTCGGTGGGGTCCTTCCAGCGGCGGTAGCGGACGGCCAGGACCCGGCCGGCCCGTACGGCCTCGGCGACCCGGGGCAGGAAGGGCACGTCGATGTCCTCCGCGTACCACCCGGGCGCGTCGATGTGGAACCGGGCCCGCAGCCGGTCGACATGGTCACGCAGCGGCGCGGGCAGGGCGGCGCGCAGTTTGAGCTGGGCGTCGACGAAGTGCGCACCGAGCCCGAGTTCGGCGGCGGCCCCGGGGATGCCGGCGAGGAACAGCGCCTCGGCCTCTCGCGTGTACAGGTCGGTCAGCCGGGAGCGGTGTCCGGCGAGCAGCCGGTAGCCGCCGGAGTGGCCCGCGTCGCCGTAGAGCGGCACACCGGCCGCGTGCAGGGACTCGACGTCGCGGTAGACCGTCCGTACCGACACCTCCAGCTCTTCGGCGAGCTGCCCGGCGGTCATCCGGCCCCGGGTCTGGAGCAGCAGAAGAATCGAGATGAGCCGACTGGACTTCACTGACACAAGATGTCAGTGAAGCCCTCCTACAGTCCAGCCATGGCTTTCGCAGAGAAGTTGCTCTTCGTGCCGCCGCCCGTCGAGGCCGGCGGTCGCCGCGTCAAGCGCTACCACGTCACCCATGACCCGGCCGGCATCGAGCCGGAGGTGGAGAAGGCGGCTTACGCGATCCTGCCGGAGATCCTCCCGGCGCCGGACGGCACCCCGCCCGCGACCTTCGTCGTGCTGCACCGGGGCGGCGACACCGGCGCCTACCTGAACGCCTACAGCTGGGTGTGGGACAACGTGATCCACTTCGGCGGCGCGGCGGCCGGTCAGCCGGTCCTCGGCTGTCCGGACACCGACTCCACGCACTTCGTGAAGACCGAACGGCCGTGGATCGGCTGCGTCTGGGAGCTCCCGCCGGTCCTGCACGAACGGGACGCCTGGGTACGGCACATGCTGACGCCCGACACCCCGGATCTCGACGCCTATGTCCTCGACTGCCTTCCCGCCGGCACCACTGGAGACCGCACATGACCCGCACCACCGACACGACCAGCACGACCAGCACCGGTACCGGCACCGGCACCGGCACCGGCACGGCCGACGGCTTCGGCTTCCTCGACGGCCGCTGGCACGTCCACAACCGTCGCCTCGCCGACTTCCTCGATCCCGCGAGCGGCTGGGAGGAGTTCGACGGGCATACGACGGGCCGGCTCTTCTGGGACGGCCGGGCGCATGTCGACGAGATCGTGTTTCCGTCGAAGGGGTTCAGCGGGCTGACGCTGCGGCTGTACGAGCCGGAAACGGGCGAGTGGACCCTGAACTGGTCCAACAGCCGTACGGGCCGCCTCGATCCGCCGGTCAGGGGGCGGTGGGCCGAGGACGGCACGGGAGAGTTCCACGGCGTGGACAGCTACGCGGGCAAGGACGTGCGGGTGCGCTTCCGCTGGTCGGGCATCTCGGCCCGCACCGCCCGCTGGGAGCAGGCGTTCGCGCTCGACGGCGGAGAGTGGGTGACGAACTGGGTGATGGAGTTCAGCCGCGCCTGACGGGTCGGCGGTAGGAGACCAGCCGGTAATCAGGGTCGTCACGGGGGCGATCCTGGTCCGGCAGGGCGGCGAGTTCGGCGACGAGCGTCGCCGCCGTCTCCGGGGGACCGCCGAACCACGAGGCGAAGTAGCCGCTGCGCAGCTGCTCGGCCGTCCGGCGTGGGGAGCGGGCCTGGCCGTGGCCGGTGAAGCGGGTGGCGCCGGCCGGTTCGAGGCCGTGGGTGGCCGTGTGGGCCGCGATCAGGTCGGCCCGGTCGGAGCTCTGCTCGTACGAACGGTGAGGGGCGAGGACGGCGTCGATGTCGCTGCCGACGTCGTGGGCGGCGTCCTTGTCGACCGTCGCGATCAGGACGCCGCCGGGCCGCAGCACGCGGGCCGCCTCGGCGACGATCGCGTCCGTGAACGGAACCAGGTGCAGCAGCCAGACGGCGCTGACCACGTCGACGGAGGCGTCCGGGAGGGGCAGGCGCCGGGCGTCGGCGAGGACGACCCCGCCCGGGACCCGCTGGGCCGCCTTGCGGACCATGCCGTGCGCGGCGTCGGCGCCGTACACGCGCAGGCCCGGACGGGTGAGCCGCTCGGTGACCAGGCCGGTGCCGCAGGCGAGGTCGAGGAGGGTGCGGGCGCCGGGCGGGACCAGGCGCAGGACGGCGTCCGCCGCCGCCTGCGCACGCGGCACGCCGCCGCGCGTCTCGTCGTAACGGTCCGCCTCGGCGTCGTAGTCCAGCAAGGTCCGTCCCATGCCGGAGAGGGTAGTTGCCGGTGTCAGCTCGCTCCGTGCCCAGGGGCGATGTTCTCGACCCGCGTGGCCAGTTCGAAGTCCTTCTCGGTGACCGCGTCTCCGGCGGAGTGGGTGTTCATGGACACCGCGACCGTGTTGTAACCGAGCGTCAGATCGGAGTGATGGTCGAGTTCCTGCTGGATCTGCGCCACGTGGACGACCATGGCGGTGGCCGCGAAGTGGTCGCCGAGACGGTAGGTGCGGGTGATCCGGTCGTCCGTCAGGGACCAGCCGGGGAGCTCTCGCAGGCGGTCCTCGATCTCCTTCTGCGACAGCGGCTCTGTGGGCATGTCCGTACTCCCTCCGGTCGGGGTTGCTGACGGTGACGATACGGTCCCAGGGGCTCGATACCCGGGCCGACACCTGGGATACCGTCGGGCCATGACAACACTCGCAACCGACACGGGGGTAGGGCCGCTGCTGCGCGGCTGGCGCGAGCAGAGGCGGCTGAGCCAGTTGGAACTGGCGCTGCGGGCCGATTCCTCGGCCCGGCACATCTCCTTCATCGAGACGGGCCGGTCCCGGCCGAGCGAGGAGATGGTCCTGCGCCTGGCCGAGCATCTGGACGTACCGGTCCGGGAACGCAACGCGCTGCTCCTCGCGGCCGGGTACGCCCCGAAGTACGCGGAGTCGACACTCGACGATCCGCAGCTGGAGACGCTGCGGGAGGGCATCGAGCAGCTGCTGCGGGGGTACGACCCGTATCCGGCGCTCGTCGTGGACGGTTCGTACACGGTGGTGGCGGCGAACCAGGGCATCGGGATGCTGCTCGCCGGACTGCCGGAGCATCTGCTGACACCGCCGCTGAACGCGATGCGGATCACGCTGCACCCGGAGGGGCTCGCGCCGCGGATCCGGAATCTGCGGGAGTGGCGGGGGCATCTGCTGGCTCAGATGGAGCGTCAGATCGGCCTGGCCCGCTCGGAGGCCCTGCGCGAGCTGTACGAGGAGGTGGCGGCGTACCCGCTGCCCGAGGGGGCCGGGGAGCCGGGCGACCGGGAGGACCCGGAGCCGTATCCGTACTTCGCGCTGCCGCTGCGGATCGAGCACGACGGTCACGTGCTGTCGTTCGTGTCGTCCATCTCGACGTTCAACACGCCGATGGACGTGACGGTCGCCGAGCTGGCCATCGAGACGTTCCTCCCGGCCGACCCGGCGACGGTCGCGTATCTGCAGTCACTCAAGGGGTAGCGGCCCGCAGCGCCGACCACTGGAGTCCGGCGAACCCGGCGACGGTGGCGGCCTGCATCGGGGTCCACACCAGCCCGGCGGTGGTGGGCTCCAGCCAGGCGACGAGGGCGACCATGCTCAGGACGGCCCAGAGGATGTTGGCGTCGACGACGAGCTTGACGCCGAGGACGGAGGGCTGCGGGCGGCTCGCGAGCCAGCCGACGCCGGCGGCGAACACGGTGAGGAAGAGGCCGAGTTCGAGCAGCAGACCGGAGTCGACCCCGAGCAGCTCCCCGAGCGGCCCGGAGGCGGCGAGGTAGGCGAGCCCGTTCCCGCCGGTGACGACGGCGTCGAGGGCGAGGAACCGCCGCACCATCGACTGCGGCTGGGTGGTGCGGGAGAGACCGGCGAGCAGGGCCTGGGACATGACGAATCACCCTCCGTGGGGACGTTTGTGCAGGTGGTGGGTCGGAACTCGGCCGGAGTGCGCCGGCCGAGCCCCGATGGACACCACGATGCCGCGGCGCTCGACGGGGGTCGATTACGTGCGAGGTAATGCGGGACGCCGCGGGGCCTGGACCGAGGGCCCGGTCGCCCCTGCACCGGGGAGCCACGACGTCCGCCGAAGTTCGCCTACGTCCGCTGGATGTCGCCGTCGGTGGCTCCCCGCGTGGCTCCCCCCGGCCGGCAGGACCCACTTATGAATACAGGCTCGCCATGAGCTCCCCCGCCGTGTACCCGTCCAGCCCTGCTTCTTGTTGCGGAGGAAGTGACGCGCCACTCAGCTCGCCTCCATCGATGGCACTACCCCTGGTGGCAGCGGCTGAGAAGCGGTGGTTAACGGTGGACGATGGTGCCCCTGGGCCGCCTTCGGACGGCCCAGAGACGGCCCAGCACCACCACCATTGTGTCGGGCCAAGCTCACGGACCAGTTGCCACCGAGGCAAACCTCTGTTTTGGCGTGGAGCCACTTACGGTTTCGAACCGCCGACATCTGCTTTGTAAGCCTGGCACCGCTCGCGGGACAGTCCTTGCAGTTCAACTGCCACACGGGGGAGCCGGGTCTGCCAACGACCTCTGCGCCGTCACACCCCCCGATTGACCGCGGCTGACCGCTCGAACTCCCACGGATCTGGCACGCACGCGCACGGAACCGGTTTCATCGAAGCCGCGTCTGACGGCCAGGAAGGGGGCGGCGTGATAGCTCAAGGCAGGGCCCGTCGTCGCTGCGTGGCGGCTGTTTCGTTTCGCGCGCGGCTCGTCGCGGTAGCGCTGACGTCCTTGCTGGCTGCCGGTTGCGGCATGCTGAACGATCCAGTCAAGGAACGCTGGGAGTCTAGAACCGAGTCTTCAAGCTGTGGCGAGGTGAGCCTGGATCAGGGTGAGGAGATGCAGAAACAGGCGGCGCGAGAAATTGTCTGCCTCCAGCGAGCCCTCAAAAACGGCGAGAGCGCGGAACTGAAGGTGACCTATCCCACCGTGGAGGGTGACCCGATTCGCGAGTACTACCGCTTGACGCCGCAAGGCAGGCTTGAGGTGTACACCGACAGCACAGACGATCACTACTCAGACCAGAAGTGGTCGTTCGCCGAGTGCTACACCCCGGAATGGTTGGCTGAGATTTCCTGCGATCTATGACCAGCGCCAACGACCCCATCTGGCGCGATGAGGTCGTCTATTGCTCCCGGCAACCGACTGGAACCACCCGTCAGACGCTTTCACGCTGAGTCGCAGGGTTGGAGCATCGGTATTCAGGCGGTGCAGACGCGCGGGCGGCCGATAGCCGGCAGTCGGGCAGAGGTCTTGAAAACCGTCGTGGCGCGAGTCACCGTGGGTTCAAATCCCACACCCACCGCCAGGTGAAACGGCCCCTGACCAGGTACATCGGTCAGGGGCCGTTCTCGTGCTCGCTGCCCGCCCATCACTGTGGTTCCCTGTCCGTTCCCGCTGGAATCGGACACGGGAGGGGCACGGCTGCCTTCTGATCCGTAGCTCTGGCGGGATCGGTCAGCGACGGTCATAACGGCTGCTGCGGGGCCCGGGAAGGGCGCTACTGGACGGTGTCGGTTGCTGGGGTTGCGGTACGGAGCTGCTGTACCTCACGACGGTCACCAGTCGCGGCAGCGGTCCGCGATCTCCGGCTCATGGATTCCGCGCCTCGCCGCCATGGCGGCCACGTCCACGCCACCCGTCGCTATGGGGTGGGCACCTTGTCGATCAACTCACAGATCAAGCCGTCATTCGAGCGTGGCGATGGCGAGGCCGGCGAGCGCGAGCACGGGCGATCCGAGAAAGACGATGCCGCCCACGAGCCGAAAGAACCAGGCACCGAATCGCGATGGCTCCGTAAGCCCCATATCCAGCGTCCGCGCTGCGGTCACAGCCCTGACGGCGTTGCGCCGCGCCACGGCCTTGTCCACCGCGCCCCGCACGTTGAAGAGGAACATCGCCCCCCACGCCACGCCCGCCAGTCCCAATACGAACAGCGCGATACCCACAACCACAGCCGATCCCCTCCCTTGAACACCGCCGTGACCAGCGGTCGTCCGAGGATGATGCCAGCCAGCCCGCGGGCGAGTACGGGCAGTCCCTGGTCGGTCTCCAGTCCCCCGGGGGATGGCAAAGCGCACTGTGACATCCAAGTCAGGCCGATCATGGGTGCTCAGGGACCTCGCCCAACGTGTTCCATGCCCCGGCTGGCCTGCCGCTGACGTTCGGCGTCGATCGGCGAGATTCGCGCTCGTTGGTGTCACCCGTTGATGTCACTGCGCGCTTGTCTGTCTCGGTCGCGTCGACCTGACGGACCTTCGCTCCGTGCTGCCGTGCGTGACCAGGCGGGACCGGACGAGCTCCAGATCGTGCGGTATCTGCGGTCCGGGACTGTACTTGCCGCGACTGGATCCAGCGTCCACGACGTCTTGAGCCCCGCCCACGAGTTCGTCGACGGACTCCACCTGCACACCGATGGTCAGTGGTTCTGGTACTCGGACCTGGCCCACTACGTCGAGCACTACCACGTCGCCCTGGACGAAGAGTTCCTCCAGCACGCCCGGGACTTGAACTTCATCCCGCCCCAGTTGTCGGACAGCGACCTCCTCGAGATCGAGGAGTCCCTGTTCGACGACGAAGACTCCTGACTTTCGCCCCTACTTGACGAGTTGAACGCGGCGCGGGGCCGCGATCGGTCTCCGGTTCCGGTCGCGGCCTCGCGTGCGTGGATGTGGGACATCTGGCGATCAGCAGCAGCTGCTCACAGTGGCGGTGGGCGGGCCGGAGCAGCACGTGCCGGCCCGTTCCCTGGCCAGGGTGTCGGCGTCGGCCTTGACGACGTAGACCTCCCACGGCTCGCGGCCGGGGCCGTGGACCCACACCTTGTCCTGGAGGGCGTAGCAGCAGGTGGTGTTGTTCTCCTCCGTGGTGGCGAGACCCTCCTGGGCCAGCCGGGTGGTGGCCTCATGGACGGCCTCGGTGCTGTCGACCTCGACCCCGAGATGGTCCAGGCGGGTGTCTCCGCCGTCGGCGCCCTCGATGAGGACGAGCTTGAGCGGCGGTTCGGCGATGGCGAAGTTCGCGTATCCGTCGCGGAGCTTGGCAGGCTCGGTGCCGAAGAGCTTGGTGTAGAAGGCGACGGATGTCGCCAGGTCGGGGACGCGCAGGGCGAGCTGTACACGAGACATGACGGTCCTCCTGCTGTGAGTGTGGTGATGGGGCGGGACGGTCAGCAGCCGCCGGAGGTGGACGGGGAGCCGACGCCGAGCTGGATGAGGGCCGGGGCCGGGGCGCAGCAGCCGGCGTTGTCGGTCGCCGCGTCGGTCTGCGGCTGGTCGAAGAGGCCGGCGCCGCCGCAGACTCCGGTCTCGGGGAGTACGAGTTCGACCCGTTCGGCGGACTCGCGGTCGCCGGCGATCGCGGCGACGACGGAGCGGACCTGCTCGTAGCCGGTGAGGGCGAGGAAGGTCGGGGCGCGGCCGTAGGACTTCATGCCGACCAGGTAGATGCCCTGCTCGGGGTGGGAGAGCTCGTTCACGCCGTGCGGGTAGACCGTGCCGCAGGAGTGCTGGTTGGGGTCGATCAGCGGAGCCAGTCGGACCGGGGCCTGGAGGCGCTCGTCGAGGCCCAGGCGGAGCTCGCCGAGGAAGGACAGGTCGGGGCGGAAGCCCGTCAGTACGATGACCTCGTCGACCGGGTCGAGCCGGCGGCCGTCCTCGGAGACCAGCACGAGTCGCTCGCCGTCGCGTTCGATCGCCTGCGTGCGGAAGCCGGTGACGGCGTCGGCGTGGCCCTCGTCGACGGCCGCCTTGGCGGCGAGGCCGAGGGCGCCGCGGGCGGGAAGCTGGTCGGCGGTGCCGCCGCCGAAGGTCGAGCCGGAGATGCCCCGGCGCAGGATCCAGGTGGCGTGCGTGCCGTTGCCGTCCTCGGACTTCGCGAGGTCGGCGAGGGAGGCCAGGGCGGTGAACGCGGAGGCGCCGGAGCCGATCACGGCAGTGCGCCTGCCCGCGTGACGAGCCCGCGTGGCGGGGTCGTCGAGGTTCGGGACGCGGTACGAGATCCGGTCGGCCGCCGCCCTCTCGCCGAGCGCCGGGAGGCCGTCGCCGCCGGCCGGGCTCGGGACGGCCCACGTACCGGAGGCGTCGATGACGGCGCGGGCGAGGATCCGCTCCTCGCGACCGTCGGTGTACCGCACGTGGACGGTGAAGGGCTGGGTGTCCCGGTCGGCGTCGACGATCCGGTCGCGGCCCGCACGGGAAACGCCGGTGACCTTTGCCCCGACACGGACCTTGTCACCCAGGACATCGGCAAGGGGCTGCAGGTACTGCTCCGCCCAGTCGCCGCCGGTCGGGTACGTCCCCGCCTCCGGCTTCACCCAGCCGGTGGGGGCGAGGAGCTTCTCGGCCGCCTGGTCGGTGAGCTCGCCCCAGGTGGAGAAGAGCCGCACGTGCGACCAGTCGCGCACCGCCGCACCCGCCTGCGCACCGGCCTCCAGAACGAGCGCCTCGAGGCCGCGGTCGACGAGGTGCGCAGCGGCAGCCAGCCCTGCAGGTCCGGCTCCGACGACCACGACGGGCAGCTGCTCGGTGGCGGTGGCGTTCATGGCGATTCCCCTTGCTTCGACGTTCGTCGATCTCTTATGCCATCAGCATGGCACCTGTATCGACAAGCGTCAACATAGACATTCATCTATTCAACGATGAAACGATGACCCGTAGCCGCTCCCTCTTGTTTGCAGGGGCCGGTCACCGGCGACTGGCGACCGTCCGGACCTAGGTCGAGCGCGACTGGGCGGCTGGTTCGACATGTGTCAACATAGACACATGTCGAATATGAAGGTGCTTCCACTGCTCGAACCCGAAGTGGAGCCCTGCTGCCCGCCACTCAACGAGCGCCCGCTGACGGCCGAGGAGGCCGAGCGGACGGCGGCCATGTTCAAGGCGCTGGGCGACCCGGTCCGCCTGCGGCTGTTCTCCGCGGTCGCATCGCACGAGGGCGGCGAGGCATGCGTCTGCGACATCTCCGACGTCGGCGTCTCCCAGCCCACGGTCTCCCACCATCTGAAGAAGCTCAAGGACGCCGGCCTGCTCTCCTCCGAGCGGCGCGGCACCTGGGTCTACTACCGCGTCGAGCCCGCCGTCCTCGCCGCCATGGGGCAGCTGCTCACCAAGGCCGCCGCGGGCTGACATTCCGAAGGCCGTCGCAGCGGTCCAGCGGTTGTCCGGCGGTTGTCCAGCGGAACGAGCCTGCCGCTTGGCTCTCCCAGGCCGGATCGCGGACACCGCCTCGCCGCCGCCCGCTCGTGGGTAGGGTGCGGCCCTAGGGCCTGTCCGACCCTGATCCGCCGGACAGGCCCTAGTGGCGGCGGGGGCCGCCCCGAGGACGCGGGGAGAGCGCACATGGCAGGGCGCAAGGAGCGGGCGCGGATGGTCGCCGCCGGGGACGACCATCGGGTGACTCCCGCGGAGCTGTTCTTCGACCT
Organism: Streptomyces sp. NPDC046712; assembly: GCF_040645695.1. Lineage (NCBI taxonomy): Bacteria > Bacillati > Actinomycetota > Actinomycetes > Kitasatosporales > Streptomycetaceae > Streptomyces > Streptomyces sp. NPDC046712. The sequence continues at coordinate 110,693 of NZ_JBEYYW010000024.1, forward strand.
GGTGTTCGTGTACGCGATCACGCAGGTCACCGCACTGATGGCGGCCGATCCGACGCCGATCCGGGTGGTCGGTGCGATGGTCGTGCTGGCGCTGCTGTGGTGGTGCTGGTGCTGCTTCGCATGGCTGGGCAATGTCGTACGGGCCGACTCCGGCGCCCTGTTCGCCGTGCTCGTCACCGTCATGGCGGTCGTCCTGATCGTGTCGTTCGCCGTTCCCGAGGTCTTCGCGGACGCGCCCGGCGGGGTCTCGGCGCCCCTGCTGTTCGTGCTCTGTTACGGAGCCGTGCGCGTGCTCCATCTGGTCTCGTACTGGCTCTCCAGCCCCGGCGACGCGGCCCTGCGTGCCACACTGCGGCGCACCGCGCTGCTGTCCGTGGCGCCGCCGCTGGTCCTGCTGCTGATCGGCAGCGCGTACACCGGGAAGGTCCAACTCCTGCTGTGGCTGGGCGCGGTGGCCATCGACTACGGCGGGATCTACCTCACGGGGGGATCCGGCTGGCGGGTCAACTCCCCCGGGCACTTCTCCGAGCGCCACGGTCTGATCGTCATCATCGCGCTCGGCGAGTCCATCGTGGCGATGGGCGTCGGGGTGTCCGGCTTCCCGCTCACCGTCCCGGTCCTGGGCGGCGCTGCCGCCGGGCTGCTGCTGTCGGCCGGGCTCTGGGCGCTGTACTTCCGGCGGCTCGGGGAGGCCGCGGAGCACCGGCTGGGCAGTCTCGACGGCGACGAGCGCACCCGGTTCGGCCGGGACGTGTACACCTTCCTCCACCTTCCGCTGGTGGCCGGCGTGGTGCTGTGCGCCCTCGGCATGAAGAAGGTGCTGCAACAGGTCGCCGACACCGGCCACTACGGGCTGTCCGAGCCGCTCCACGGGGTCGTGGCCTGGTCGTTGACCGGTGGCGTCGGGGTCTTCCTGCTCGGGGGCGCCGCGATCGTTCGGCGTACCACCGGGCGTCGGCCGACGGTGTTGGTCGTCGGCGGGGTGTGCGCGCTCGCGTCCGGCGCGCTGGTCGGCCTCGTGCCCGCCCTGGTGGCTCTGGTGGTCCTCGCCGCCGGGCTCCTGCTGCTCGTCCGGCTGCACGACGGAGGCCACGCCCGGCTCGACGGGTCGTGACGCTCCGCCCGGCCGGCGCTTCCGCTGTGGTCGACTGACGGACCGCGGGGTCAGTAGGCGGCCTTGCGGTGCTGGATGAAGCCGCGCAGCCGGGTCGTGTCCGCGGCGGTCCAGCCCTTCGGCGGGGCGACCGCCGCCCAGCCGTCCACGGCGCCCGCGCCGTAGCGGTGACCGTGCGGTGCCTGGACTCCGTAGGAGACGGCCATGTCGACGGAGGTCTGCCAGAAGGCGACGAAGGGGAACCAGTCGATCTCGGGGGTGATGTCCGGGCCGAGCGGGTGGTCCAGCCACGCGGGGCGCTCCAGGAGGAGGTCCGGCGACCACCAGACGATCGGGTCGGAGGCGTTCTGCAGATAGACCGCGCGGGGCCACTCCCAGCGGGCCGGCGGCCGGGCGAGGTCCGCCTGCGGGAACTGCGCGAAACGCACGCGCGCGCCGCCCTCGTACTGCGGGCGCCACACCGGGCTGCCGGGGTCGCGGTCCCGGCGGATCCGCTGGGACGTCGGGGAGAAGTTGGGCGCGCCGAGGAGCAGGGCCCCGTCGGTCCGGGCGAGCAGGTCGTCGGGCCCGTCGAAGGACGCCTCGACGGCGTAGGCGCCGAGGCTCTCGCCGGTGACGAGGAGTCGGGGACGGTCGGCGGCGGGGAGCGCGTTGAGCCGGGCGCGGACGGCCCGGACGAGTTCGCGGGTGGCCTGGCCCGCCTTCTCCTTGTCGACGAGGAAGGAGACCCAGCTGGGCAGGTACGAGTACTGGACGGCGACGATCGCGGTGTCGCCCTCGTACATGTACTCCAGCGGTTCGGCGACGTTCGGGTTCACCCAGCCGGTGCCGGTGGTGCCGGCGATGACGAGCACCTGGCGGTCGAAGGCGCCGGTGCGTTCCAGTTCGCGCACGGCGAGTCCGGCCTGGGCCGTGAAGGGACGGTCGTCCTCGAAGGCGGCGGGCAGCGCGGAGGGTATGTAGACGCGGACCGGATCGAGGGCGGGCCGTCCGGTCCAGGCGGTGATGCGCTCGCGGGTGGGGACGGCGCCGGTGAAGTTACGGCCCTGGTGGCCGAGGTTCTCCCAGCGGATCAGAGAGCCCGGGCCGCCGGACACGTACCGCGAGACGGGTGGGTGGATGCCGTCCTTGGTGCCGCTGTTGGTGGCTTCGGCGATCCGGTCAGCGACATCGATGATTCCCCGGTCGAAGACCACGTCCCGGACGCCGACGAGCACGACGAGGGTGGAGAGCACGGCGCCGACGGCGAAGGCGACGGGCTTGGGCAGGAGCCGGCCCAGCAGCCGGATCAGCTTGGCGGAGCCGAGCCGGACGGTGCGCGCGACGAGGAGGAGTGCGAGCCAGAGCGCGATCGCCATGAGGGCGATCACCGGGGTGTGCCAGGTGAGGGCGGGCGGCAGGCCCTGCAGGACCCGGAGCTGACGCTGCATCTGGGCGCTCTCGGAGATCAGCCAGACCGACAGGACGGGGGCGGTGACCCAGTACGCCTGCCAGCACCGGGTCCGTCCCCGCTCGCCGGGGCGCCATGGCGCGAGCGCCCGGAACAGCCAGGCGAGGGCGGAGCCGAGCGCGTATCCGATGGTGGCGGTGATGCCGCCGACGACGCCTTGGAGGTACCAAGGGCGTGGCACGAGCGAGGGGGTGAGGGAGGACCAGAAGAAGAGCGTGGCGAGGCAGAGCGCGGTGAGGTCGGGCCAGCGGCGGATCAGGTACGAGGGGGCGGGGCGGTCCCAGTAGGGGCGTCGGGCGAGGGCGAGCAGCCCTGAGCCGAGCGCCCGCAGCGGGTCGGCGGGGCCGGCGGACCGATCGGGTGTGGGGTGCCGGTCGGTCGAGGTCATCGGGCCAGCCTCGTCCACGGTGCACCGTTCCGCAAATCAGCCCGCCGGCGGTCTCCTAGCGGGCGGGGCGGTCGTCCCGGGAGGGCGCGGGGGCGGGCGCGGGCTCGCGGGCCGGGGCATGTTCCGGCTCGGCGGACGCGCCGCGTGCGTTGCGGGCGGCGTCGGCACGCAGCAGGGCGCGCAGGACGGCGAACGGGTCGACGGGCATGACAAAGCTCCTTGCGGTGGGGGGTGTTGGGCTGCGAGAGGTACGGCCTCTCAGCAGCGCATCACCACACATCGCTCGGCATCGTCGCGCGGGAGCGGTACGGGTACGGGTGCGGGCGCCCCGACGGCGAGGCCGGAGGCCGCGGGTCCGCGCCGCCGGCCGCCGTCCCGGGGCGAAGCCCCGTGGCGCGAGCGGCTCCGGGAGGCCGGGTCCGCGGCCTCGGCCTCGCCCGCCTCGTGGGTCTCCGCACCGGGGTCGGCCGCGCCGGACGCGGCGGGCAGCGCCTCGGTGGCTCCGGGGCCTCCGGCACCGTCGTGCGCCCCGAAGAGGGCGGCCAGGACGAGCAGCACCGGGATCACCAGACGCCGGAGGGCGGACGCTCGGGGGAGCTGTCGCCCGCGGGCCGGTGGGCCCGTGCGGGGTGCGCCGTGTCCGGCCGCGTCGCGCACCGGGTCGCCCGCCGAGGCGGCGGGTTCGGTACGCGGCACGGGCGCGGGGCTCACGGGGATGCGTACTGCCCCGTGATGGGCCTGACGTGCGGCGGCGGGCCGCGATTCCGCCCGGACGGCCTACGCGGAAGCGCCGGAATTCACGCGCTCGGACGCGCCGTCGGTCTTCGCCGCCTGTGCCTGCGCCTGCATCGGTCCCAGGGCCTGCGTCGGAACCGGCACGGAGAGGGAATCCGGACCCGTACCCGGCATCGGCGTGGCCGCCTCGGTCTCCCGCCGTGCCTTGCGGGCCGACATCCACGCGTACACGAGCACACCCGCGAAGAGGAACAGCACGCCCTGGTACACCGCCGCGTATCCGGATCCCGCGACGAGCCACATGGAGAACCCGAAGGCTGCCGCCGCCAGGACCCCGTCGCGGATCAGGCGGGCGCGGTCGACGCGCTCGGGGCGGCCGGAGAGCAGGAAGTAGATCTGGGCGGCGGTGGACAGCAGGTACGGGACGGTGGCGGTGAAGGTGGTGACGAGGACGAGGATCTCGAAGACGCCCTCGGTGCCGACCGTGTAGTTGTAGACGGTCAGCAGCGAGGCGAGGACGACGGTCACCAGGACACCGACGGTCGGGACGCCGCGCCGCTTGTGGGTGAAGACCTTCGGGAAGAGTCCGTCCCGGGCCGCGGCGTAGGGGGTCTGGGCGCTCAGCAGCGTCCAGCCGTTGAGCGCGCCGACCATGGAGACGAGGGCCATGCAGGCGATGGCGGTGCCGCCCCACGAGCCGCCGAACATGGCGTTCACGGCGTCGGAGAACGGCGCGGAGGAGTCGACGAGCCGGTCGTGGGCGACCGTGCCGAAGACGGCGAGGGTGCCGAGGAGGTAGATCGCGGCGGCGCCCAGGGTGCCGAGGACGGTGGCCCGGCCGACGTTGCGCCGCGGGTCGCGGACCTCGCCGGCGCTGACGGCCGCGGACTCGACGCCGAGGTAGCTGAAGAGCAGGATCGCGGCGGAGGCGGAGACGGCGCCGAGCGCTCCGCCGTCGCCGGCCTGGAACGGTCCGAGGTTGGCGCTGTCGAAGAAGAACAGTCCGCCGACGGCGACCAGGAGGAGGGGGACGAACTTGAGGACGGTCGCGACGAGTTGCACGGCCCCCACGTACCGGGTCCCGGCGAGGTTGGCGAGCGCCGGCAGCCACTGGAGCGTGAGCGCCGCGGCGATGGTGGCGGCCTTCGACTCGTGGACGGGGATCAGCACGTCGAGGTAGCCGACGGCGGCCACGGCGAGGGCGGCGTTGGAGACCCAGGCCGTGATCCAGTACGACCAGGCGGCGAGGAAGCCGGCGAAGTCGCCGAACGCCGCTCGGGCGTAGACGTACGGGCCGCCGGTCTGCGGGTGGCGGTGGGCGAGCCGGCCGAAGACGAGGGCGAGGGCGATCGCGCCGAGGGTGAGGACGCCGAAGGCGACCAGGCTGATCGTGCCGAAGGGGGCGACGGAGGCGGGCAGCAGGAAGATTCCGCCGCCGATGATGTTGCCCATGACCAGGGCGGTCGCGATCGGCAGTCCGAACCGCCGGGCGTGCCGGTTCTCTTCCGCGGGCTGTTCGGGTATGGCCGTGCTCATGGGGGTGGTGCGCCTCTCGTCGTGCAAACCCGACCATGGTCCGGCAGGTGAGACGCCCCACCAAATCAGCTGTTTTTGTCCGGTACGACAGGGTCATCAACCGGAAGAAACGCTTCCGCATGGCGTTTCGGCGGGGAAATCTCCAGCGGAACCTGTGGACCCGCGCACTCCCACAGCCAGCGGCGCAGCACCCGGTGGACCTGCTCCGCCCCCACGAGCTCGGCCCCGTCCTCGACCGGCGCCGAGAGGTCCACGGGCGAGAGCAGGAAGGGGTGCCCCTGTTCGCCGCCCATGCCTCCGTGCGAACCGATCTGCTCCTCGAAGGCGTGGACGGTGCCGGTCTCCGGGTCGTACATCGAGTTGACCATGATGTCGGCGACGTGCGGGAAGCCGTCGGTACGCCGTACCGCGTCCGCCGCGCCCCGCCCGAAGACCGCGAGCGGCCCGTCGTCGGCGAGCTCGGCGACCGGCACCTCCGCACCGTTCCGCCCGAGCACCACCGAGCCGTGCTCGGCGCTCGCGACCAGCAGGAAGCCGATGCCCGGGTGATTGGCGAGGGTGCGCAGGAGCGCGGGATGACGGCGCTCGATCTCCTCGCGGGTCATCCGGTGCGGCACGCCGGGGAAGGAGATCAGCCCCAGGTTGCCGGAGGCGAGCACGACGGGCCCGGTCCTGTCGGGCACCGGCACTCCCTCGGCCTCTTCGGCGTACTCCTCCACCGGCCGGTGCAGCGCGCTGCGCAGCGCATCGCGGGCGGCGTCCCTGGCCTCCGAGCCGCTGGGGGTGCGCCGGACCCGGCGCGGTACGGGCAGCCCGCATCCGGCGCGTACGAGATCCCGCAGGGTGAGCCCGTACGCGCTCTCGAAGGTCTCGCCGGGGCTCTGGCCGTGGTCGGAGAGGAGCACGATCCGGTACGGGCGGGGCGCGTGCTCGGCGACCTTCGCGAGCAGCGCGAGCGAGCGGTCGAGCCGGGCGAGGACCCGGTCGGTGTCGTGGCCGTGCGGGCCGGAGTGGTGGGCCACCTCGTCGTAGGCGACGAGGTCGGCGTAGACGGCGGTCCGCCCGGCCAGCAGGTCCCCGATGACCGCGGCGACGACGACGTCCCGTTCCACGACGGTGGCGAAGGCCCGGATGAAGGGGTAGGTGCCGCCGCGCGAGACCCTCGGGGTCTCCTTGCGCAGGCGCGCCCGGATCGACTGGGCCATCTCGCGCGCGGCCTCGGCGACGAACGAGACCGCCGTACGGACGGCGTTGGCGGGGTCGGAGAAGTACGCGAAGTACCCGGCGCGCGAGCGGTTGCGCCGGCCGCGGCGGGCGGCCATCGACAGGACGAGGGCGAGCTGGTCTGCGCCGCCGCTGAAGAGGTTGCCGCGGGAGGCGCCGTCGACGGTCAGCAGGCCGCCGTCCCCGGTGCGTTCGATGGCGCGCCGCTGGAGTTCGACGGCGCTCGCGGGGCGGTTGGAGACCATCAGCCGGCCGGTGTCCTTCTCGTACCAGCGGAAGGCGGGCACGTCCTCGTTGGAGCCGTGCAGGATGCCGAGCTGGCTGGCGCCGGTCTGGCTGGACCAGTCGGTGCGCCAGGGGGTGAGCCGGTGGGTGGTGTCGAGCCAGTCGGCCACGGTCGGCATCAGCCCGTTCGCGACGGCGTCGCGGAGCACCTGGTGCCCGACGCCGTCGAGTTGCAGGAAGAGCGTGCCGGGGACGGGCTCGGCTCCTCCCCCTGCGCCTGGCGGCGTGCGGGGACCCCCGGTCACGACCCGGGGGCGGGTGCGGTCGGCGAGCCGGTAGAGGCGGCGGCGGTAGGCGTCGTCGTCGCGGACGGCGAGGGCGGTGGAGGTGGCCGAGGCGACGGCCGACATCACGGCGGCGACCACGACCGCGTTCTCCGGGTCGGCCGCGCCGCGGCCGTCGGGGATGAGCCAGAGCGCGATCAGCAGCAGGGAACCGTTGAGGAAGAACACCAACAGGCCGAGGACCAGGGCCGGTACGAGCAGCAGCGCCCGCACGATCACGGGCCACACCAGGGCGCCGAGCAGACCGAACGCGCCGGCGCCCCAGGCGGCGGTGAGGGCGGTGCGGGTGATGCTGTCGCCGTCGTCGGACTGGAGTTGGAAGTCGGGCAGCAGCCCGGCCAGGGCGAGCATGGTCAGGGTCGACACGGCCCAGACCACGATGACCCGCACCAGGGCGCTCCCCGCGGTCCGCCAGCGGCCGGCTGTACGCCATCGCCCGTCACCCACGCCCGGTTCACCTTTCGCCCGTTTCCTGCCTCAAGCGTGGCACATCACCCACACGGCGCAGGACGGGCGGGGCAAGGCGGGGGGGGGCGCTGGGCCTGTCCGCCCGTGGTCAGCCCCTGATCCGCCGGACCTAGCAGCCGTCGTAGCCCGCGGTGGGCATGGAGAGGCGGCGGTGCACGTCGGCCTTGGCCGCGGCGTCGTAGGCCGGCTCGTCGAGACCCGCGGTCTCCAGCCGTACGCCCCGCCGCTCGCATTCCGCGAAGAAGGCGGACACGTCGGTCAACGCCCGTGCGAGTACACGCTCGTTGGGGGCGACGAAGAGGTCGACGTGCCCGGCGTCCACGTCCGCCCAGAGCGCGTCGTGGTCGGGCCTGATCCCGTAGAAGAAGAGCTGTCTCGTCACGACATAGCCCTTGTCGAGGGCCCAGCGGGCGCACATCGCGTGCTGGCTGCGCGTGTCGACCAGGAAGGGGTCGCTGTCGAGTTCCTCGAGCGGGGTGAGGCTGGCGATCGCCGCCACCCGAACGTCGTCCATGGACCGACCCTACTCCGAACCGGGGCGGGCGAGGAGGGCGCGCCGCCCCGCCGCCCCGGCCTCACGGCGGCGAGGAGTAGCCGCAGGTGTGGCAGATGCGCCAGCCGTCCTGGGTGACGGCCAGTACGCCCCCGCAGCGCGGACACTGCGCCGAATGGCAGGTCGTCCCCATCGTGCTCACCACGGCTCCCATCACCTTGCTCCACGATGGCTACCCCCGCGATCCGCTCCGGACGCCCCGCGCCGCCCGCTTCGGACATCTACCCTCGTTACCAGCGCATCGACTCGGGCGGAAGGGCGGCGTACCGGTGGAGGTCACCTGGTGGGGTCATGCCACCTGCACGGTCGAGGACTCGGGGGTCCGGTTCCTCACCGATCCGCTCTTCGTGCGCCGACTGGCGCATCTGCGGCGCCGGCGCGGCGCGCTGCCGCCGCCCGAGGCCACGGTCGCCGAGGCGGTGCTCGTCTCCCATCTGCACGCCGACCATCTGCACCTGCCCTCGCTGGCCCGGCTCGCGCCGGGGACGCGGCTGATCGTGCCGCGCGGCGCGCCGGGCGCCGTCGCGGGGCTGCGGAAGCTCGACGGGCGGGGGCTGCGGCTGACGGAGCTCGGGCCGGGCGACGCGGTGACGGTGGGGGGCGTGACGGTACGGGCGGTGCCGGCGCTGCACGACGGCCGGCGCCTTCCGGTGGGGCCGCACCGCTCCCCCGCGCTGGGGTACGTCGTCGAGGGCGAGGCGCGGACGTACTTCGCCGGCGACACCGGTCTCTTCGACGGGATGGCCGAGGCGGTCGGCCCGGTGGACGTGGCGCTGCTGCCGGTGGGTGGCTGGGGGCCGTATCTGGGGCACGGCCATCTGGACGCGGGGCGGGCGGCGCGGGCGGTCGCGGCGCTCTCCCCCGCGGCGGCGGTGCCGGTGCACTACGGCACGTACTGGCCGATCGGGATGGACGCGATCCGACCGCACGAGTTCCACGCGCCGGGCGACGAGTTCGTCCGGCACGCGGCGCGGCTCGCGCCGAAGGTGGCGGTGCATCTGCTGGGCCACGGCGAGCGGGTGCGGCCCGAGGTCGCCCGGTGATCGACGGACTGATCGGGGCGATACGGCAGCTGCCGCCCGAGTCGACGCAGCAGGCGGTCGGCTATCCCTCGCTGTTCCTGCTGGTGGCGCTGGGCGCGCTGGTGCCGGTCGTGCCCACGGGCGCGATCGTCAGCTCGGCGGCCGTGGTCGCCTTCCATCAGACGTCACCCGTGGCGCTGCTCTTCGTGTTCCTGGTGTCCGCCTTCGCCGCGCTCCTGGGGGACGTGGCGTTGTACTGGCTGGGGCAGCGCGGGGTGCGCTCGCGGAACGGCTCGCGGTGGCTGGCGGTGCTGCGCGGCCGCGCCGCCCCCGACCGGCTGGCGCAGGCGCAGGAGAAGCTGGAGACCCACCAGGTGTCGGTGCTCGTCCTGTCGCGGCTGGTGCCGGCCGGGCGGATCCCGGTGATGCTGGCGTGTCTGCTGGCGCGGATGCCGCTGCGCCGCTTCGTCCGCGGGGACGTGTGGGCCTGTCTGGCGTGGGCGGCGACGTACCAGCTGATCGGGATCCTGGGCGGCTCGCTGTTCCCCGAGCCGTGGCAGGGCGTGCTGGCGGCGGTGGCGCTGACGGTGCTGATCAGCGGGGCTCCCGCGCTGTGGCGGCGGGTATGGGGGACGCGTCGGGGCTCGTCGGAGACTTCAGGGAGCAAGCACGCGTGAGGCGCCGACGGGGAGGTCCCACAGGTCCTCGCGGCGCAGTCCGGCCCGCTCCCAGGCGGCCCTGACCCGGGTGAGGGGTTCGAGGACCGGCTCGGAGGAGAGCACGAAGGTCGCCCAGTGCATGGGCGCCATCCGCCGTGCCCCGAGGTCCTGGAAGGCGCGGACGGCCTCCTCGGGGTCGGTGTGGACGTCGCTGAGCCACCAGCGGGGGGCGTAGGCGCCGATCGGGAGGAGCGCGAGGTCGATTCCGGGGTGGCGGCGCCCGATCTCCGCGAACCAGTGGCCGTAGCCGGTGTCGCCGGCGAAGTAGACCCGGCGGCCGGAGGGGTCGGTGAGCACCCAGCCGCCCCACAGCGAGCGACAGGTGTCGAGGAGGGTCCGCTTGGACCAGTGGTGGGAGGGGACGAACTCGAAGCGCACGCCGTCGAGTTCGGCCGCCTCCCACCAGTCGAGTTCGGTGACCCGGCGGAATCTGCGGCGGGTGAACCAGCGGCCGAGACCGGCGGGGACGAAGACCGGGGTGTCGCGGGGCAGCCGCTTGAGGGTGGGGGCGTCGAGGTGGTCGAAGTGGTTGTGGCTGATCACGACCGCGTCCACCGGCGGGAGGTCCTCCCAGCGCACCCCGACGGGGGTGATCCTGGCGGGGGTGCCGAGGATCCGGCGGGACCAGACGGGGTCGGTGAGGACGGTCAGGCCGCCGGTGCGCAGGATCCAGCTGGCGTGCCCGGCCCAGGTGACGGCGAGCGTCTCGGGACCGGCGGCGGGCAGCGGGCCGGGCGCGAACGGCAGCAGCGGGATGTCGCGCAGGCCCTCGGGGCCGGGGCGCACGGCGCCCTCGCGGGCGAGCCGGGCCATGGCGCGGACGCCGGGGAGCGGCGCGGTGAGGCGGTCTGCGAAGGAGCGCGGCCAGTCGTTCCGGATCCGGCCGAGGGGATGGAGGCCGGGAGCCGGAGCGGGTGCGGTCCGGCCGTCGTGCGCGGTCTGCGGGGCCTGCGTCGGCCGTGCCGTCTGTTCCGTCATCTGCGGGCTCCGATCTGCGCAGGTCGTCGGGGCGTCTCACGGGCGTACGTCCGGGCTTCCAGGTGACCGAAGTTCCCCGCCGGTCACCGGAGTTCCTCCAGGGCGGCTCCGAAGGAGCGCAACGCACGGGCCACGTGCGGCAATTCCACCGGGTCCTCCGATGTGAGGGCCTCCATCCGCTCCTCCTCGGTCGATCCCAGGAACGCTCCGGTGTCGAAACGGACGCGCAGGGCGCCGAGTTCGTCGCCGAAGCGGTGCCCGCCGGGGACCGGGGTGCCCAGCCGCTCGCTGAGGTGGTTCTCCAGCTCCATGGAGTCGGTGACGCCCCGGGCGGAGAGCCCGGTCCGGAGCGGCCCGAGGTCGGCGTAGAGGTGGCGGCCGGCCTGCGGGGGCCGGGCGAGGGCGCCGGCGGTGAGGACCGCTCGGTGCGCGGCGGAGGCCACGCGCGCGTGGAGGGCGGCGGAGCGGGCGGCGCGCACGGTGACGTCCTCCGGCTCGTCGAGGGCGTGCGCGGCGGCTGGGGCGACCGGTCCCGCGACGAAGGCGCCGAGCGCGGTGAGGATGTCGAGGGTGCGGGCCCGGGGGTCGGTGTAGCGGTCCGCGCGCTCGGGGGCGGTGGTGGGGAAGCGGGCCACGGCGCAGGGCCAGCCGGCCGGGGCGAGGGCGCCGGCCAGGTCGTACAGGACGGTGACGTCGTCCGGGCACATCTCGGCGGGGCTGAGGAGCACGGTGTCGTGCCGCCGGTGCAGGGTGTCGCGCCAGGTCTCGTCGCTGATGATGTGCAGCCCCTCGGCGACGGCCGCCTCGCACGCCTCGCGGACCAGTTCGGGCGGGGCGACGGTGGCGGTGGGGTCGTCGGCGACGGAGAGCAGCAGCAGGCGCGGGTGACCGCCCTCGGCGCGGACCCGCCGGACGGTTTCGAGCAGGGCGTACGGGTCGGGGACGCCGCCGCACTCGGCGGGGGTGGGCACGTGGTAGGCGGGGCGGCCGAGGAGGCGGGCCTGCGGGGTCCACCAGGCGGGGCAGGGCCGGGGCAGCAGGACGTCGCCGCCGTGGGCGGCGATCAGGGCGAGGAGCAGGGGCTGGGCGCCGGGGGCGGCGACCACGTCCTCGGCGTGGGTGCGCAGGCCGCGCCGCCACCAGTAGCCGCTGGCGGCCTCGCGGAGCACGGGCCCTCCGCCGGGCGGTTCGACGGCGGTGCGGCCCGCGGCGGCGGCGAGGATCGCGGCCAGTCCGGGCAGCACGGGCAGGCCGGGTTCCGGGGCCGGAGGTCCGTAGCGCACCGGGCCGCGGCCTTCCGGAGCCGTCTGCCGCATCTTCCGCACCTCCTGAGCACCGGGTGGCGCCCGCGCGGACGCCCACACTGCCCTTTATACGAAGGTTCGGGGTGCTTCGCTGCTTCTGGGACGGCCCGACGGCGGCTCGCTCGGCGGCTCAGGCGACGGCGACCGGGTGTTTCACCACCGCGTTGAAGAGATAGCCCTGCGTGTTGTGGACGGCCCGCTCGGGCTGGACGTTCCCGGCCGCGTCGGTGGTACGGGAGAGCAGGGTCGCCGGGCCGGGGCGGTGCGGGCGCCACGGCACGGTCCAGCGGACCCAGCCGTCACGGCGGGGAGCGTCGAGGAGCCGGGCGGGACGCCATCGGGCGCCGCCGTCGGTGGACACCTCCACCGTGCGCACGGGCGCGAACGCGGACCAGGCGCGGCCGGTGAGCCGGTGGACGCGGCCGGCCTCCAGCGTGGCGCCGAAGGGGAGCTCGTACCCGGACTTGAGGGTCTGGCGGCCGATCGGCGCGCTGCCGCCGGGCGGGTGGGCGGCACCGAAGAGCCGGTAGTAGTCGGTGGACCAGGGCGAGGAGAGCGGGGTGGTGGAGACCTCGATGTCGCCGAGCCACTTGATGGAGGCGATGCCGACCCAGGACGGCACGATGAGCCGGACCGGATACCCGTGGTCGTACGGGAGGGGCTCGCCGTTCATCTCGTACGCGAGGATCACGTCGTCGAGTGCCTTGGCCACCGGCAGGGGCCGGCGGACCCGGCCGAGGTTCACGCCCCCGGTGACGTACTCGTCGTCGAGGCCCCGGGGCTGTACGTCCACGGCGTCCGCCGCGATCCCGGCGCGCCGCAGCACGTCGGAGAGGCGGGCCCCGCGCCAGCGGGCCGCGCCGACCGCGCCGAGGGTCCAGGCGGTGCCGCTGACGGTCTCGCCCTGCTGGGTGGTGTAGAGGCTGCGGCCGTTTCCGGCGCACTCGACCAGGGCCGTCCGGGTGACGGCGGGGAGGTCGCGCAGCTGTCCGTAGCTGAGGTGGACGGGGCTGCGGCCGTGCAGTCCGTCGCCCCAGAGGGTGAGCCGCCAGTCGGCGGCGTCCAGGACGGGGGTGCTGGTGTGGTTGCGGACGAAGAAGCGGTCCGTGGGGGTGAGGAAGCCGGTGCCCTTGAAGCTGTCGTAGCGGGACTCGGCGTTGGTGCCGCGGATCGTGAACAGCTCGGGCGGCAGCGGCTTGACGATGCCGGGTCCGGTGGCGGCCGTCGCGGGGGTCGCGGAGGCCAGTCCGCCCAGCGCGGAGGCCGCGGGGGCTGCGGCGAGCAGCTTCAGCAGGGAGCGGCGGGCGGGGGTGTACGGCACGTTTCTCCTCGGCGCGGCGGCGGGTGCAAGGGGGATGGCGGCGGGTGCGGGGGTACGACGGCGGGCGCGGCCCCGATGCTAGGCGCGCGAGAGCCCCGGGAACGGTCCGTTCACGGAGACGTCATATGAATATCCGTCAGGTCCGCGGAACACCGGTCATTCCGTGGGCGGTTCAGCGCACCAGGACTCGCTCCAGCATCAGCTCGACCGCCGAGACGATCGCGTCCGCGTCGATGCCGGCCTCGTGGAGTTGTTCCTCCGGGGTGGCGGAGAGGGGCATGGAGCGTACGGCGAGGCGTGCCAGGCGGGGCATCCCGCCGTGCCCGTTGGCGTAGGCCTCGGCGACGGCGTCGCCGAGCCCGCCCTCGGGGTGGTGGTCCTCCACGGTCAGGACGCAGCCGGTCGTCCCGGCCGCCTGGTCGAGGGTCTCGGTGTCCACCGGCTTGACCGAGTAGAGATCGATCACCCGGACCGGCAGGCCCTGCTCCGCGAGCCGGTCGGCGGCTTTCAGGGCCTCGTGCACGGTCACCCCGGCCGCGACGACGGTCGCCCGGTCGTCCTCACCGTGGCTGCGGAGCACCTTGCTGCCGCCGACCGGGAACTCTTCGTCGGGGCCGTACACGACGGGGGTGCCGCCGCGTGTGGTGCGCAGATAGCGGACGCCGTCGAGGTCGGCCATGGTCACCACGAGCTTCGCCGTCTGGTTGGCGTCGCAGGGGTAGAGGACGGTGCTGCCGTGCACGGCCCGCAGCATCGCCAGATCCTCCAGACCCATCTGGCTCGGCCCGTCCTGGCCGATGGAGACCCCGGCGTGCGAACCGACGAGGTTGATCCCGGCCCGGCTGACGGCCGCCATCCGGACGAAGTCGTACGCGCGGGTGAGGAACGCGGCGAAGGTCGAGGCGTACGGGACATAGCCGCGCGCCTGGAGCCCGACGGCGGCCCCGACCAGCTGCTGCTCGGCGATCCAGCACTCGAAGTAGCGCTCCGGGTGGGCCTTCGCGAAGAACTCGGTACGGGTCGAGTCGCTCACCTCGCCGTCCAGCGCGACGACGTCGCCGCGCATGTCGCCGAGGGCGGCGAGCGCGTGCCCGTAGGCGTCCCGGGTGGAGACCTTGTCGCCCTTGTCGTACTTCGGGAGCCGTGGCGTGCCGCCCCCGACGGGACGCGGCACGAGCGCGGCGGGCGGATCGGTCACCTGGACGCGCAGGTCGCTCCGGCCGCCCAGCTCGGCGATGGCGGCCTCGGCGTCCGGAAGCGGTTTGCCGTGCATCCCCTCCCGGTTCTCGACGGCGGCGACGCCCCGGCCCTTGCGGGTGGCGGCGAGGACGGCGGTGGGCCGGCGGACGGTCGCGCGCGCCTCGCGCAGCGCCGCGTCGACGGCCTCGACGTCGTGGCCGTCGATCCGGACGGTGTGCCAGCCGAAGGCTTCGAGGCGGGCGGCGTAGGCGCCCAGGTCGTGCTGGTGGCGGGTGGGGCCGCGCTGGCCGAGCCGGTTGACGTCGACGATCAGGGTGAGGTTGTCCAGGCGGCAGTACGCGGCGTGCTCGACGGCCTCCCAGACGGAGCCCTCGGCCATCTCGCTGTCCCCGCAGACCACCCACACCTGGTACGGGACGCGGTCGAGGAACTTCCCGGCCAGCGCCATGCCGACCCCGATGGGCAGTCCCTGGCCCAGTGAGCCGGTGGCGACGTCCACCCAGGGCAGCCGGGGCGTGGGGTGGCCTTCGAGGAGACTGCCCCTGCTGCGGAAGGTGAGCAGCTCGCTCTCGCCGACGACGCCGGCGGCCCGGTACATGGCGTAGAGCAGGGGCGAGGCGTGTCCCTTGGACAGGACGAGCCGGTCGTTGCCCGGGTGGTCGGGGCGGTCGAAGTCGTAGCGCAGGTGCCGGGCGAGGAGCACGGCTCCGATCTCGGCGGCCGACATCGAGGAGGTCGGATGACCGGAGCCGGCCGCGTCGGCGGCGCGTACAGCATCGACGCGGAGCTGCCGGGCGAGCGAGGACATCGTTTCGTACCGCATCACGGACCTTCCTCCACGAGCCTTCGCGGCGGCCGGACATCTACGAGGTCCCCCTGCGGGTACCCAGGGCGGCCGGGGCCATGCCCCGGGATGCGCGCGAACTCGCGGTCCACATAGCAAGATTGGGATCTCACGATGCGGCCCGGGCGCGTACCGTGGCCGTACCAACCCACACGAGGGAGTCCGGTCATGAGCCATGCCTCCGAGCAGTCCAGGCCGCGGGAGACCGCCGTCTACACCCATGGGCACCACGAGTCGGTGCTGCGCTCGCACAGCTGGCGCACCGCCGCCAACTCCGCGGCGTATCTGATCCCCGAGCTGCGCCCCGGCCTGGACGTCCTGGACGTGGGCTGCGGGCCCGGCACGATCACCGCCGATCTGGCCTCGCTGGTCGCGCCGGGCCGGGTGACCGCGGTGGACGCCGCCGAGGACGTACTGGACAAGGCGCGGGCCGCTGCCGCCGAACGAGGCGTGGAGAACGTGGAGTTCGGGGTCGCCGACGTCCACGCCCTGGACTTCCCGGACGACTCCTTCGACGTCGTCCACGCCCACCAGGTGCTGCAGCACGTGGGCGACCCGGTCCAGGCGCTGCGCGAGATGCGGCGGGTCTGTCGCCCTGGCGGTGTGGTCGCCGCCCGGGACAGCGACTACGGGGCCTTCACCTGGTACCCGGAGCCGCCCGCCCTGGTGGCGTGGCAGGAGCTGTACCAGAGGGTCGCGCGGGCCAACGGCGGTGAACCCGACGCGGGTCGGCGGCTGTTCGCCTGGGCGCGGCGGGCGGGGTTCACCGACATCACGACGACGGCCGGCACGTGGTGCTTCGCGACGCCCGACGAGCGGGCGTGGTGGAGCGGGCTGTGGGCGGAGCGGACGACGGAGTCGGTGTACGCGAAGCTGGCCGTGGGCGGCGGCCACACGACGCCCGAGGCGCTGGAGGACATCGCCGAGGCGTGGCGGGAGTGGGGCCGACAGGAGGACGCCTGGTTCATGGTCCCGCACGGCGAGATCCTGTGCCGCGTCTCCTGATCCTCAACTAGGCTCGTCCGTATGGAGATTCTGGGCACCACGCTACGTGTCTGCGTCGATGATCTCGATGCGGCGGTGGACTTCTACGAGCGGCTGACCGGCGCCTCCGCGCTGCGCTTCGAGCGGGGCGGGGTGTCGGTCGCGGCCGTCGGCTGTTTTCTGCTGATGAGCGGACCCGAGACGGAGCTGGAGGTCCTGCGGAAGGTCGCCGCGACCATCTCCGTCCAGGACGTGGACGCGGCGTTCACCTCACTGACGGAGGCGGGCGCGAAGATCCTGGCCGGCCCGGTCCCGACCCCGGTGGGCCGCAACCTGATCGCGGTCCACCCGGACGGCTCGGTCTTCGAGTACGTCGACCGCCGCTCCTGATCCTTCCGGGGCCGGCCCGCAGGATCCGGAGGGGCGCGGGGACGGAGGCACGCCCTAGGGGCGCATCCGGAACTCGTAGAAGTCCGGGAGCGGCTCGTCGGTCAGGGCCGACCACACCTCGCCCAGGGCCTCGGCGCCCTCCCGCAGATCCGCCACCTCGAAGCCCGCGTCGAACACGGCGCGGGCCTCGGCCTTCCGGCCCTCGGCGAGGAGGAGGCGTGTCTCGAGGAACCGGAACGCGCCGCGTGCGCGGACCGGCCCGGGCAACCGCTCCCAGACCGCGCGGGCCCGCGCCACGTGGCCGGCGGCGAGGAGTGCGGTGACGGCCTCGCGGCCCAGGGCGGCGGTCACCACGGCCGTGCCGTCCTCGGGCAGTGCGTCGAAGGCCTCCGCGAACCGCTCGGCCGCCCGCTCCGGGTGCCCGCCCTCCTCGTCGGCGACGGCCAGGCAGTACAGCAACGGCCAGCGCGTAACTGCCTGTTGGAGTCCTCGCTCCCAGCTGCGTACGGCCTGCGCCAGATCTCCCGCGTGCCACTGCGCGATCCCGAGGTGGTACTCGGTGAGCGGCTCCGCGGGCGCGGTCTCCAGCATGTCGCGCCAGTGGTCCGCGACCAGGGACGGGCCCGGTGCGGCGCCCGCGGCCGACGGCGGCAGGACGCCGGTGCGGAGCAGCTCCAGCCAGGGCTTCTGCTCCTCCCCCAGGGCCGACGCGGGGAACGGCGTCCCGGGCAGCTCATGTCCGCCGGCCAGGACTTCCAGCGCGCCCCAGCCCGAGCCGGTCGCAAGGGCGGTCACCGGCTCGGCGTCGGCCGCCCCGCCCCGCCACGCCGCGTACGCGGCCTCGACGGCGGCGCGCGGCAGTGCCTCCTCCAGCCGCCCCTCCACGCTCGCGCGGGCCGCCGCCCAGTCCTCGCCGTGCACCGCCGCCGGCTCGGCGGTCAGCGGCCCGTACGCCTCCAGCCAGCTGAACTCCGCGCCGGCCTCCAGCTTCAGGTGCTCAAGCTGGGTACGGGCGAGTCCGGCCTGGATCTCGGCGTAGCCGGGGGCGCCGGGCGCGGTGAGCCACTCCTGCCAGCGCCGGCCGCCCCGGGCGGAGCCCCAGAGGAAGAGTTTGCGCCCGCGCAGCAGGTCCGTGGACGTCTGGACGAGGCCCGTGCCGGTCTCGTCGAGTGCGGCGATCCAGCGCCGTTGGGTGTCGGGGAGCGCGTAGAAGTAGTCGGCGGGCTGCTCGCCGCGCATCGGGTACGTACCGTCCGTGCCGTCCTCGGCGGCCGGCACGGGGACGCGGCGCAGGCCGCGCTCGTAGCCGTGGAGCCAGGCCTCGTCGGCGGGGGCGAGGACCCGGTACTCCTCGGGGACGGCGGTGTTGGACCACCAGTAGACGGGGACGGTCCGCTCATGGGGGTTGCGGACGCGCACTCCCACGTGGAGGAAGTCGGAGCCCTCGGGCAGCCACAGGTCGACCTGGAAGGGCAGGTCGCGCAGCCGCTCCCATTCCCACAGCCGGAGCATCTCGCCGCCGTCGGGGGCCGGGACGATCGCGGCGTGGACCGGGGAGCAGGAGAGGGTGGTGTGGCCCGTGGCGCCGATGTTCCATTCGATGCCCCCGGCGAACCAGGCGCCGTTGAGGGCGAACGCGGCCGGCTGGAACACCGGGTTGCGATGGACCAGTTCGCGCCCGGTGGGCTTGTGGTGCAGAGAGTGGACGCGGCCGCCGAGTCCGGGCAGCACGGTCGCCCGCAGCCGGTCGTTCTCGACGACGATCGCGTCGAGGGCGGTGGGGGTGCGCTCCCGTCCGTAGCCGTCGCGGACCGGCGCGGGCAGCAGGCTGCGCAGCGGCGCGTACCCCAGCTGGCGCGCCATGTCGCGCGGCATGTCCTCCTTGGCGCGTGCGTCGAGGAGGGCGACCGCGTGCGCCGTGTCGAGGGCCCGCAGGGCCGGCAGCGGGTTGTCCGGCCCCAACGGGGCCGCGGGCAGGGTCAGTACGGCACGTCGTACGGTCGTCATGTCGACCATGGAACACGGCGGGCGCGCTGCTGACCAGGGGCTCTCCCCGTCAGGCTTCGGTAAAGGCCGCCACCACGAGGTCCGTGAGGAGCACCCCGGCCGTGCCGTCGGGGTCGAGATCGGGGTCGTAGATCGTGATGTTGAGTCCGACGCAGCGCTCGGAGCGGACCAAGGTGCGCAGCAGCGGGGTGAGTTCGTGGGGCAGTAGCCCGTCGGGGTCGGGGCTGTCGACGGCCGGCATCACGGAGGGGTCGAGGACGTCGGCGTCGAGGTGGACCCAGAAGCCGTCGAGCGCCGGCGTCTCGAAGGCAGTCACCGTGGCGGCGGCGAGCTCGGCGGGGCCCCATGCGCGCAGTTCGGAGACGGTGACGACGGGGATCTTCAGGGCGCGCAGCTCGGCGCTGTCGTCCTCGAAGGCGTCACGGATGCCGAACAGCCGGACGTCCTCGTCGCGGAGGTAGGGCTTCAGGCCCTCCAGGTCGGTGAGGTCGTCTGGCCGCGGCCGGTGGCGAGAGCCAGCTCCTCGCCTCCCGCGGCACCGACCCGGTCGGAGTTGCCGGGGTGGCGAAAGTCGTGGGAGGCGTCGATCGCGGCGAGTCCGTAGCGTCCGATGCGGCGCAGGGCGAGGGAGGCACCGAGCTGTATGGAGCAGTCGCCGCCGAGGACGAGGGTGAAGTCCCCGGCCCGTACGTGCCGTTCGATCCGGTCGGCGAGGGTACGGGTGTAGGTGGCGAGGGCGGCCGCGTTGAACACGCCGTCGCCCTCCTGCCAGTCGCCCCGGTCGTAACGGGGCGGGACGACGACTCCGCCCTCCAGCGCGCCGATCCTCCCCCTCGCTTCGCTGGGGGGACCCCCAGCACGATCCGGTTCTCGCGCAGCGCCCCGGCGAGCTTGTAGCAGCCGGGGACGGTGCCGGGAGCGGGCGGGCGCAGGCCGAGGTTGGACGGGGCGTCGAGGGCCACGATATTCCGCCTGCGCCTCATCCTCCCCGCCGTAGTCTGGATCTTCAACGGTGACGGGAGTACGGAGAGAGATGAGCACCCAGCACACCTACCGGGTGATCGTGCGCGGCACGTTCGACGGCCTGTCGGAGGAGAGCCGGGCCCGGTTGCTCGCCGAGGTGGACGACCACGGTCTGACGGCCATGCAGTTCACGGAGGAGGGCTCGCTCGCCTACGACAGGACGCTCAAGCACTTCTCGTACCGGCTGGTCGTGGTCTCGGACGCGGCGGACGGCGAGGAGATGGCGGCGGCGATCGCCGAGGACCGGGTGCAGACGGCGCTCGAGGAGCTCGGGCACGGCTTCGGCGACCTCAGGTCCTCCGTCACGGACATGGACACCATGAAGATCAACTACAAGCGGTGATCGCCCACCGCTCGTGGTCGCGCCAGGCGCCGTCGATGAAGAGCATCGCGGGCGAGAACCCTTCGAGCCGGAAGCCGGCCCGAAGGACGAGGGCTCGCGAAGCGGCGTTGCCCGGCTGGATGGCGGCTTCGAGGCGGTGGAGGCCCAGCGGTCCGAAGGCGTACGGGAGGACCAGACCGAGCGCCTCGGTGAAAAGCCCCCGCCGGGCCGCGTGCGCGAAGGCCCCGTAGCCGAGGGCTCCGCTGAGGAAGGCCCCGCGGACGATGTTGTTGATGTTGACGAATCCCGCGATCCGCCCGTGCTCCGCGCGCTCGCAGACGAGGAAACCGACCTTGGCGGGGTCCTCGATGATCGTCCGGGCGTAGGTCGCGTACGCGTCGGGGTGGTCGGGCGGGAAGAGCCAGGGGCGGTGCAGCTCCCGGCTCTCGCGCGCCCGGCGGGTGAACTCCTCGGCATCGTCGAGGGAGTAGGGCCGTAGGCCGACACGGGGTCCGGCGGTGAGGTACTGACCAGGATCGTCGGACATGGCTCCAGGCTAGGGGCTGTTTTTCGGATCACGCCGCGCGTCCGGCGGGGGTCGGTCGGGGTCAGCGGCGTGCCGAGCGGACCTTGCGCGGGCAGGTCTCGCCCTTCTTCACCACGCCGATCACGACGGTGGTCCGGCCGTCGAGCACCACACCCTCGTCGGGATGCTGGGTGCACACCGTCCAGTTGGAGGGCCACAGCACCCGCCGGTCCCTGCCGCCGACGTCGTGGACGTCGACGCGGGTGCGGTGGTCGAGCGCGGTGAAGACCCGCCAGAGTCCCTTGCCGAGGAAGCCGGGCATCGGCGGGGCGTCCTCCTCGGCCGCCGTCTCCTCCCCCGCCGTGACGGCGACCGCCGCGAGCGCGAGGAAGGCGCCCGCGCCCAGGACCGCCGCGGCCCGCCTCATGCCGACCTCCGGGTCGATGTCTCCTTGGGACTCATGCCCGGACCTCTCCTCCTCGTACACGGCCGCCCCCGTGGGACCAGGATGGAGGGATCCGGTCCGCACGGGGGCGGTGGGAGGGCCGTACGGGTGAGGGTGCGGCCTCGCCCGGTGGGCCTGGTCAGTGGTGGGCGAGTACCCGCTGCTGCGGCGCGTCGGCAGGGGCCTCGGCCGGGTCGGGGCGCTGGATGAGCAGGGCCGTCACGACGCCGATGCCGAGCAGGGCGAGGGCCGTGTACATGGCGTGCTGGTAGCCCGCCTCGGTCGGGCCGCCCGCGTCGCTGCCCGCCGTGATCATCGCGGAGGCCAGGGCGATGCCGAGCGAGGCCCCGATGCCGAAGCAGGCGCCGTTGAGTCCGGAGAGCGAGCCGGGCTTGTCCTTGGGGGCCGTGGTGACGGCGAGGCCGTTGAGGCCGGTCAGCATGAACCCGCCGTACGTGACGCCGAGCGCCGCGAGCGAGGCGACCAGGATCCACTCGTTGTGCAGGAAGAACGTGGCGAAGAGGAAGATCGCGAAGTTGGCGATCGCGCCGGTGACGACGATCGTGCGCCAGCCGATCTTCGGACCGAGACGGCCGGTCAGCGGGGCGGAGATCACGCCGATCAGCTGGATCGGGGTGAGGAAGAGAACGGCGGCGGTGACGGCGGAGAGGCCGAGGCCGACCCTGGCGTCCTGCGAGAAGAGCGGGATCGTGAGCGCGATGGCGCCGAAGGCGCCGCCCAGGGTGCAGACGGTGGTGAGCAGCAGTGGCCAGGCGCGGCGCGAGGCGAGCACGTCGATGTCGATGACCGGGTTGGCCGCGCTCTTCTGCGAGACGACGAAGAAGACGAGAGCGGCGACGCCGCCGAGCAGGAAGCCGAGGGTGAGGACGGAGGTCCAGCCCCAGGCGGCGCCCTGGGCGAGGCCGACGAGGATGCCGGTGAGGCAGAGCGCGAGGGCGGCGATGCCACGGGAGTCGAAGCGGCCGTCGGTCGCGGTGGCCGGGACGTCGGGGACGTACTTCCGTACGCCGATCAGGCCCGCGACGGCGATCAGGGTGGAGCAGACGAAGATGCCGCGGAAGCCGATGGTGTCGGCGATCTGGCCGCCGGCGATGGCGTCGACACCCGCGAGCCCGCCGTTGACGGCGGTGATGATGCCCGCGGCCTTGCCGAAGCCGGCCGGGGTCAGCAGCTGGTTGAGGGTGAGGAAGGCGAGCGTGAACATCGCGGCCGAGATGCCCTGGAGGATCCGGCCGGCGATGAAGATCTCGATGTTCGGCGCGAAGACGCAGAGCAGGTTTCCGACGATCAGCACGAAGGCACAGACGATCATCATCGGCTTGCGGCCGCGCTGGTCGCTGAGGCGGGCGAGGGTGACCTGGCCGATGGCCGCCATCAGGAAGAAGAGGGTCTGGGAGAGACCGGCGGCGGCCGTGGTGGTGCCGAGGCGCTCGATGACATCCGGCAGCGCGGGGCTGAGCATCGTGGCGTTGATCTGGTAGCCGAGGACGGCGAGCACTATCGCGAGCAGCATGGGCCCACGGCCCTTGAGGTCGGATGTGGCTGACATATGGGCCCCTTTGCCTTGAATGTCGCTTCGTCGAGAACGCTGTGCACACCGCCCGTCCCAGCTTGTCTGACAAGCAGCGCCCAGACAGAGTGAGTTCTACGCGCGTCACACGTCAAGTCTCTTTGACCTGTGATCCCGAATACCGTTCACTTGCCGACAAGTAGGCCGAGGAGGGGCAGTGGCAGTCAGCGGACAGCAGCGGCGACCGGTCGTGGTGCTCTACGAGCGGATCGCGGACGCCATCCATGACGGCACCTATCCCCCGGGCTCGACCCTCCCCTCCGAGCCGAAGCTCGCCGGCGAGCTGGGGGTGAGCCGCCCCGCCCTGCGCGAGGCGCTGCTGCTGCTCCAGGAGGACGGCCTGCTCTCCGTACGCCGCGGGGTCGGCCGGACCGTGAACGACCACCCGCCCCGACGCGGCTTCGAGCACATCCAGCCGCTGGAGGAGCTGATCGGCGCGGGCGCGCCGCTGCGCGTACGGGCGCTGCTGCGGACGGTCGAGGAGCCCACCGACTTCACCACCCAGCACCTGCTCGCCCCGGCCAGGGCTGAGCTGCGGTTCTGGGAGTCATTGCTGGCCGGAGAGGGTGCGGCGGCCGCGCTCAGCCAGGAGTGGGCGGCGGCCGACGACGTACTGGAGCGTGCGCACCCGGCGTTCGCGGAGGCGCTGCGCACCGAGTCGGCACCCGAGCGGACCTCGATGCTGGCGGTGCTCGCCGGGGCCTCGCGCGGAGTGCCGCTGGGAGCCCACAGCAGCGTGACCGCGACGCTGCTCGGCCAGCGCCGGGGCGAGCAGCTCGGCCGCCCCGCCGACACTCCGGCGGTGCTGGTCACCCAGGTCGTACGGGTCGGGGACACTCCGGTCCTGGCGGCCAAGCACATGCTCCCGACGGGCGCTCCGGCGCTCCCGGTCCTCCAGTCGAACTGAGCGGGCGGCGGGCGTCACAGCGTCGGACCGCCGTCGTGGCGTACACTTCCGCGCCATGCACTTGTCTGACAACCCTGCCGCCCCACTCAGCAGCCCGGTCTCCATACCCGTCGCCGAGTGGATCCGCCGCGCGCCCAAGGCCGTTCTCCACGACCACCTGGACGGTGGCCTGCGCCCCGCCACCATCGTCGAACTGGCCCGGGAGTGCGGCTACACCGCGCTGCCGACCGAGGACCCGGCCGCCCTCGCGGTCTGGTTCCGGGACGCCGCCGACTCCGGTTCGCTGGAGCGGTACCTGGAGACCTTCGCCCACACCTGCGCGGTGATGCAGACCCGCGAGGCGCTGCACCGCATCGCGGCCGAGTGCGCAGAGGACCTGGCGGCGGACGGGGTCGTCTACGCCGAGATCCGGTACGCCCCCGAGCAGCACCTGGCGGCCGGCCTGACCCTCGACGAGGTCGTCGAGGCCGTGAACGACGGCTTCCGCGAGGGCGAGCGCCGCACCGGCGGCCGGATCACCGTCCGCGCCCTCCTCACCGGCATGCGCCACACCGACCGTTCCCTGGAGATCGCCCGGCTCACCGTGGCGCACCGCGACCAGGGCGTGGCCGGCTTCGACATCGCCGGCGGCGAGATCGGCAACCCGCCGGCCCGCCACCTCCCCGCCTTCCAGCACCTCAAGCGGCACAACTGCCACTTCACGATCCACGCCGGCGAGGCCGTCGGCGCGGAGTCGATCCACGAGGCCGTCCAGGTCTGCGGCGCCGAGCGGATCGGCCACGGTGTGCGGATCACGGACGACATCGCCGAGGACGGCACGCTCGGCCACCTGGCCGCGTACGTCCGCGACAACCGGATCGCCCTGGAGGTCTGCCCGACCTCCAACCTCCAGACGGGCGCGGCCAAGGACTACGCCTCGCACCCGATCGACGAGCTGCGCCGCCTCGGCTTCCGCATCACGCTCAACACGGACAACCGTCTGGTCTCCGGCACCACCATGAGCGAGGAGTTCCAGCACATGGTGGACGCGTTCGGCTACGGCCCGGAGGTCTTCGAGGAGTTCACGGTCGCCGCGCTCGACGCCGCGTTCCTGCCGCTGCCGGAGCGCCGGCGCCTGATCGACGAGGTCGTGCGCCCGGCCTACGCGGCGCTCGCGGCCCGCTGAGCAGCAGCAGGTCAGCGTCTCGCGCCCCCGGCGGCCCGGCCGGTCCCCCAGTACACCGCCCCCGTGCCGGGCGTGAAGCGCAGTCGCAACTGGGGGAACCCACGGTCCGGACGGGGCAGCTGGACGGAGCCGAGCGGCACGCTCC